>NZ_NCTE01000551.1 GCF_002114215.1 Streptomyces sp. 13-12-16
CGGGCGGACGTGGCGGCGGTGGCCTGCGGCACCGGCGGCACGCTGGCCGGGCTGGCCGCCGGGCTCGGCGGCGGGACGCGCGCGCTGGGCATACCCGTGCTCAAGGGCGGCTTCCTGGCCGATGACGTACGGGCCCTGCAGAGCGAGGCGTTCGGCGGCCCGCGCGGCGACTGGAGCCTCGACGACCGCTTCCACTTCGGCGGCTACGCCCGTGTTCCCGCGGAACTCGACGTGTTCGCCGAGGACTTCGAGCACCGCCACGGCATCCCGGTCGAACGTCTCTATGTCGCCAAGTTGCTCTATGCCCTTGTCGCCCTGGTCGAGGAGAACGCGTTCCCGCGCGGGAGCACGGTCGCCGCGGTGATCACCGGGCGGCCCTTCCCCTGAGGCCTGTCCGGCGGGTCGTGCCGCAGCCGCGGGGTCCGCACGCCCTCCCCCACTGTCCGAAAGGGCGTGGACGGTACCCCCCGGCGGCGTCGTCGCCGGTTGCCGGCTCCCCCCGCGCTCGGTCTCTCCCCCGCTCTCGCTTCCGCTTGAGCAGGAGGGCCTCCATCTCATCGGCTCCCTCCTCCGCCTCGCGGCCGGACACTCCCCCACGCTCGGCTGCGCTCGCCCGGGCTGCGAGGCGCCACCGGTCTCCTCCGGCCCGATCCGCCGGACAGGCCCCGGGCGGCTAGGTCGTCTCCCGGAACGCCGCCGCCTCCTCCAGGTCCAGTCGGCGCAGCAGCACGCGCAGCATCTCGTCGTCGATGTAGCGGCCGTCGCGCAGGCGGACGAACACCTCGCGCTCCGCGCTGATCATCTCCCGGGACAGCCGCCGGTAGGTGTCGTCCACCGACTCCCCGGTGACCGGGTTGACCTGCCCGAGCCGTTCCCAGACGGCGTTGCGGCGGCGCTCCAGGACGGTGCGCAGGCGTTCGGCGAGCGGTGCGGGCAGGGTGTTGCGCTCGTCGGCGAGGAGCTCGTCCAGGCGCTGCTCGGCGATCCGGGATGCCTGCGCCTGGGCGTTGGCCTCGGCCAGGGTCTCGGCCTGCACGTCGCGCCCGGGGAGCTTGAGCACCCGGATCAGCGGGGGCAGCGTCAGCCCCTGCACGACCAGGGTGCCGATGACGGTGGTGAAGGTCAGGAAGAGCAGCAGGTTGCGCTGCGGGAAGTCCTCGCCCTCGGTGGCGACCGGGATCGAGAAGGCGATGGCCAGCGAGACCACGCCCCGCATTCCGGCCCAGGCGATGACGAACGGCGCCTTCCAGCCGGGCCTCCCCTCGCGTTCCCTGATCTTCGCCGACAGCATCGGCGGCAGCCAGGTCGCCGGGTACACCCAGAGGAACCGGATCACGACGACCACCGCGAAGACGGCGACCGCGTACCAGGCGGCGTCGATGCCCTCGTACTCGCCGAGTCCCCTCAGGACGACGGGCAGTTGCAGTCCGATCAGCGCGAACACCGCGGACTCCAGGACGAACGCGACCATCTTCCACACCGCGTCCTCCTGGAGGCGGGTGGCGAAGTCGACCTCCCACGCGCGGTGCCCCAGGTAGAGGGCGACGACCACCACGGCGATGACGCCGGAGGCGTGCACCTGCTCGGCGGCGGCGTAGGCGACGAACGGGATCAGCAGGGAGAGCGTGTTCTGCAGCAGCGCCTCCTTCACGTGGGTGCGCAGCCAGTGCAGCGGTGCCATCAGCACCAGGCCGACCGCCAGCCCGCCGACCGCCGCGAGCAGGAACTCGCCGACTCCCCCGGCCCAGGTGGCGCCCTCGCCGACCGCGGCCGCCACGGCCACCCGGAACGCGGTGATCGCGGTGGCGTCGTTCAGCAGGGACTCGCCCTGGAGGATGGTGGTGATCCTCGACGGCAGACCCACCCGGCGTGCCACCGCCGTCGCCGCGACCGCGTCCGGCGGGGCCACCACGGCGCCGAACACCAGCGCCGCGGTCAGCGGCAGGCCCGGCACGATCAGGTACAGGACCCAGCCGACGGCGAACGTCGCGAACAGCACGTACCCCACCGACAGCAGCGCCACCGGCCGCAGTTGCGCCCGCAGGTCGAGGTAGGAGCTGTCGGTGGCCGCCGTGTGCAGCAGCGGGGGCAGGATGAGCGGCAGGACGATGTGCGGGTCGAGCGTGTACCCGGGCACGCCCGGGAGGCAGCTGACCGCCAGCCCGGCGGCGACCAGCAGCAGCGGTGGCGGCACCGGGGTGCGCCGGGCAGCCGCGGCGATCGCGGCGCTGCCCGCCACCAGCAACAGCAGCGGCATCACATCCATGTCCGGCCCACCCTCGTTTTTCCGCGCGGCTCCCCGCGCGGGCGTCGTAATCTGGCAATCATGAAACAGTGCACGCACGCCGACGCGCTGCCGCACCCGGAACCCGTCCCGCTCGGTGAGACGTGTCCGGAGTGCCTGCGTGACGGCACCGATCCGGTGCAGCTGCGCCTCTGCCTCACCTGCGGCCACGTCGGGTGCTGCGACTCCTCGCCGAACCGGCACGCCACGGAACACCACAAGGAAACCGGCCACCCCGTGATGCGGACCCATGAGCCCGGCGAGGACTGGCGCTGGTGCTTCGTGGACCACGTGCTGGTGTGACCCGGAGCGACCCCGGTGCCGGACGGTTCGACTGTCTGACGTCTGGGTACGTCAATGCGGCGCGCGCTCTTCCCATTTGGGAGCCGCAGACCCCTAGCCACGGAGCGTATTCATAGTTTTACTATGAGTGACAGCATACGGGTCGGGGTCCCGGGGACAGGACCGTCGAGAGCGCGATAGCGTCACCGCTGAACCACGTAGCGCGTTACCCGGGGGCGAACCAGGCCCTGAAACGCTTGTACCACCTTGGAGGTGAGGGTGTCCCAGATCGCAGGCGAGCCCGCGACCCAGGACTTCGTGGAAGTCCGGCTGCCGGCCGCGGGGGCCTACCTGTCGGTGCTGCGTACGGCCACGGCCGGCCTCGCGGCCCGTTTGGACTTCACCCTCGACGAGATCGAGGACCTGCGCATCGCGGTCGACGAGGCCTGCGCGATCCTGCTCCAGCAGGCCGTGCCGGGTTCGGTGCTCAGCTGTGTCTTCCGGCTCGTCGACGACTCGCTCGAGGTGACCGTCTCGGCGCCGACCACGGACGGTCACGCCCCTTCGCGGGACACCTTCGCCTGGACCGTCCTGTCCGCGCTCGCGGGCAAGGTCTCCTCCGCCGTGGACGAGGACAAGACCGTGTCGATCAGCCTCTACAAACAGCGCGGCGCGGGACCCGGGCCGGCGTGAGGAGCGAGGACGGGCCGGTGCGGGACGAAGAACGCGGCACACGGGAGCTGCCGGCCGAGCGCGTGCCGGACGGCATCGACGGCATCCCCGAGCAGGCCCGGCCGCATCCGGAGGACGACTCCACGGAGGCCGTCGCCCCGGACGGCGGGCAGTCCGGCGGTGCCGTGCGGGGCACGCCCGCGGCCGGGCCGGCCGGGGTCGCTCCGGGCCAGGGG
>NZ_NCTE01000552.1 GCF_002114215.1 Streptomyces sp. 13-12-16
TGCGGGCACGGTCCGGCCAGGGGGCGTGCGGGCGCAGGAAGGGGCGGGTGGGGTCCAGGGGCGCGCCGGTGGGTGTGCCCCGCGCGGGAAGGAGCTGCGCCAGGTGTTCGTAGACCTCCTGCGCGGAGTCCGGGCGGTGCTGCGGGTCCTTGGCGAGCAGCCGCAGCACCAGGGTCTCCAGGGCCTCGGGGACCTCCGGCCGGATCCGGCGCACGGGCACCGGCGGCTCGTACAGGTGCCGGTGCAGCACTCCGAGCGCCGTGGAGCCCGCGAACGGCACGTCGCCGCTGAGCAGCTCGTGCATCAGCACACCGAGCGCGTACAGGTCCGTGTACGGGCCGACCGCGCCGCCCATCGCCTGCTCGGGCGCCATGTAGGCGGGCGAGCCGATGGGTGAACCGGTGTGCGTCAGGCGCGTGGTGTCGCTGTCCATGACGGAGGCGACACCGAGGTCGAGCACGGTGACGGTGCCGTCCTGCTTCACCATCACGTTGCGCGGCTTGAGGTCGCGGTGGACGATCGGCACGGCGTGCACGGCGCTCAGCACGGCGCACAGCTGCGCGGCCACCGCGACCGTCCACTGCCACGGGTACGGGTCGTGTTCGGCGAGGTGGTCGCCGAGGTCGGCGCCGTCGACGTACTGCATGACGAGGAACAGCTCCTCGCCCTCGCTGCCCGCGTCGTGCACGGTGACCAGGCCGGGGTGGTCGACCTGTGCGGTCACCCGGCACTCGCGCACGAAGCGGCGGCGCAGTTCGTCGGCCTCCTGGCCGGCCACCTTGTCCGGGCGCAGCAGCTTCACCGCCACGCGCCGGTCCAGCCGTTTGTCGTAGGCCGTCCAGACCTGTCCCATGCCGCCCTGTCCGATGAGCGTGGACAGTTCGTAACGGCCGGCGACGACACGTCCCGTCGTCACGCTCACCTTCCGCCCTCGTGGTTGCCGTGCTGTCCGGGATTGCCGTCCTGGCGGCGCAGGTAGTCGCTGAGTTCGTCCAGCTCGGCGCGGACCTGGTCGATCCGGGCCGGCGGTACGGGATGCTGCGGCGGCTGCGACGACTGCGGCGGTACGGGGGTGGGGGGCGCCGGGGTGTGCGGTACCGGGGTGTGGGGGACCTGGGGCTGCGGCACCGGCGTGGGCGCGTACGGCGAGCCCTGCTGCGGGTAGCCGTAGGGGGCGTGGCCGCCCGCCGGGCCGTGCACCGTCGTGGCGTGGGGCGACGGCGGCATCTGGCCCGCGTACGGGTACGGCCGCCGGTGCAGGCGGATGTCCACGGTCAGGTAGTAGGCGGCCGAGATCGCGCCGAGGATCAGGACGGCGGCCAGGGCCACGTCGGTCCGGTAGTCCGTCTCCGGCAGCGAACCGACCACCGCCAGGCAGGCTATCGACAGCGGGATGCTCACCCAGGCCGCCGCCCAGTCGAGCGGCCGCCCCCGCAGGAACGCGACCCGGAACAGCGGCACGCAGGCCAGCAGTCCGCAGCACAGGACGCCGGCGGCGGCGTACAGCACGCGCTGCGTGATGACCATTGCCGCACTGGGGGTGGGCGGCGCCGCGCCGTGGCCGTACATGACTGCTCCTGGACAGGTGTAGCCGATGGGAACTCGGAGTCCGAGCGTATAGGCCGACGGCGACAACCGGTCCCCGGATGTACCGAACCGTTGTCGTACCGGGGCGTTCCGGATGCGCGCCGGGGACCGGGCCGGGGCCCGGCCCGGGGTTCAGCCGGGGGCGATCGTCCCGTCGGTCAGGCCGTCGTACATCCCGCGGACGAGCTGCTCGCCGAGCCGGCCCGCCCGCCCGAGCGCCCGTTCGAACTCGTCCAGGGCCCTGAAGCGGGCGCCGTAGAGCCGCTGTTCGGCCGGTGCGAGCCGGGGCAGTCGGAGCCGGCGCACGTCGAGCCGGGTGGCGGTGGACGCGTAGCTGCCGGCCTGGCGTTGGTTTGCGGTGCCGCGCAGGAACCCGGCGAGGAACCACGCGTCGAGCACCTCCGGGTCGGGGCGCAGCAGCACGAGGTTGCGGCCCAGGGCGGCCCCGGCGGTCGCGTCGTCGACCACCCGCGTGACGGCGCCCCCGCCGAGCACGGGCACGACGACGTCGCCGGGTTCGGTGAGCACCGCCTCCTCGTCGCTCTCCGGGAGTGTGCCGGAGGGGCCGGTTCCGGAGAGTACGTCGTGGTCGGTGAGGACGGGCACGCGCGTGTGGCCGCCGTTTCCGCCCGTACGCATCAGCAGGGCGCCCCCGCGCGCGAGTTCGCCGACGGTGGTCAGGGGCGGGCGCCCGGCGGCGGGCGGCGCGGGGTCGACGGGCGGCGGGGCGAGGCC
>NZ_NCTE01000553.1 GCF_002114215.1 Streptomyces sp. 13-12-16
GGGCGCAGGCGCGGGCTACCTGATGCGCCGCCACCCGCGCCCTTCGTGAACCACCCCGGCCACGGGCAGCCGGGCCGACACCCCCAGCCGCGGGCAGTCGCAACGCCCCAGCCGCGGGCAGCCGCACCGCCGGGGCGACACCCCCAGCTGCGGGCAGTCGTGCCTCCCCCAGTGCCTCAAGGGCCTGGGAGGTGCCCCCAGGGCGATGGGGGTCCCCCCGCCCGAGCGAAGCCGAGGGGGGAGGGTGGGCGGTGGGGGTACCTCCCGCTCATGGGGGTCCCCCGCTCTAGCGGAGCCGAGAGTGAGGGAGAAGCCGAGAGTGGGGGAGGCGCCCCGCAATCGCCGGGCTGCGAAACAACCCCCCGCCCAGCCACAGCCACGGCACCAACGGCCCTACCCCGCCGCCCGCCGCGCCGCGCCCCCGCGCACCTCCAGCCCGTCCAGCAACTCGGCCGTCGCCGAGGCAACCGCCTCCACCGCCCGTTCGAACACCTCGCGATTGTGGGCGGCCGGCGCCCGGAACCCGGACACCTTCCTCACGTACTGCAGGGCGGCGGCCCGGATCTCCTCCTCCGTGGCCTCCTCGGGCTGCACGGGCGGACGCAGGGTCTTGATACTCCGGCACATGCCCTCAGTCTGACGCGCCCCCTCGGCAATTCGCCACCCAAAATCGAACAGGCGTATCATTGGTTCGTGGCTGCGACCTACGATTTTCCGAGTGACCTCCTCGCCGGTCAGGAGGAACTGCAACAGGTCCAGGGCGAGTTGTCCGCCCTGCTGAAGCGGCTCCCCTGGTCGGTCGAACCCCTCGACGGCTTCAGCGACGACCACGGCTGGCGCAAGGTCGAGCGCCCCGCCTCACCCGGCTGGACCGCCGACGAACAGGCCGAGGTGGAGAAGCTCCGGCAGCGGGAGCACGAGCTCGCGGTGTTCGTCAGCACCCACCGCTACTGGGCCGAACTCACCGGCGCCGACCGCGTGCACGCCCGCTCCCGGCTCAAGCACGTCCGTGAGAAGGCGGAGGAGTCCTCGTAGGAGGGGCGGAAGGACCGGGGAGGCAGGACGACAAGGGCCCCCGGAGCGACTCCGGAGGCCCTGTGTCCCGGTGGGCGCGGACGGTTTCGAACCGCCGACATCCTGCTTGTAAGGCAGGCGCTCTACCCCTGAGCTACGCACCCGAGGCCCAGGCGGTGTGCCTGGGTCGAGTGGACAGCCTACGTGACTCCGCTCCCCCGCCTGAAGGAGGGGGGCTTCCAACCCGAGGGTTGCGGTCCAGCCCGAACCGGCCCCTTGCGGGGCGAAAGGAAATTACCACAGACCAGGGAAGCAATTCCCCCACCGGCGATCACCGGGGGATATCCCCACCCCGGATCCGCCAGCCGCCCGGATCCCCCCGCGGACCCCCCGTCCGTACGGTCGAAGAGCGCCCGGACACCACCGGTGAGCGCCACCGTCCGTCCCAGGGGGAGACCGTCATGACCCGCACCACCACCCGTACCGCCCGGATCACCGGCTCCGCCTCCGGCCGCCGTGCCGCGTGGACACGCGCCTTCGCCCTCGCCGGGTCCACCGTGGTGATCGTCGCGGGCGTGAGCGCCTGCGGGGCGTCGGCCGCCGACGACGACGATCCCGACCACCGGTCCTTCGACCTGCCCGGCAGGACCCTCACCATCGACTCCGACGACTCCGCCCTCGAGATCGTCGCCTCGGACGAGAACCCCTCGGGCAAGATCGGGGTCACCCGCTGGTTCCAGGGCACCGTCGCCATCGGCACGGACCCGGAGGTCACCTGGTCCATGGACGGCGACCGGCTGGTGCTGCGGGAGAAGTGCTCCGGGATCGTCGCCGACTGCTCCACCAAGCACCGCATCGAGGTGCCCCGCGGCGTCTCCGTCAAGGTCGAGGAGAAGGACGGCAGCGTGCGGGCGCGGGGCTTCCGCGACGCGCTGAGCATCCGCACGACGGACGGTTCGGTCCGTGTCACGGACTCCACCGGACCGCTGGAACTGCGCACCGGTGACGGGTCCGTGCGCGCGGAGGTCTCCTCCCGTACGGTGCGCACCCACAGCGGTGACGGCTCGGTCCACCTCGAACTGGCCGCCGTGCCCGACCTGGTGGACTCCCGCAGCGGCGACGGTTCCCTGACGATCGACCTGCCGCGGGCCTCCTACCGCGTGGACACCGGGACCGGTGACGGCGCCGAGGACGTGTCCGTGCCCCGCGACGACTCCAGCTCCCACGTGGTGACCGCGCGCACCGGCGACGGCAAACTCACCGTCCGCACGGCGAACTGACCGACCCGTGTCTTCGTCCTCTACCGGTGGGAGAATGACATCGGGCAGGGCGAACGACAGTACGGGAGAGGGATGTGACGGCGACACCAGCGCAGCCGTACTCGCCGTCGGAGCCGCGCGTGCCTCGCGTGCGTCGTGCCGTGCCTCCTCTTCCTCCGCGGCCGGGTGTCCGCCGGGCCCGCGGCGTGCTGCGGGACGTGCTCGCCCTCGTGGGGATGCCGCTGGTCGCGGCGCTGGTGCTGCCCGCCGCGTTCGCCGGGGGCGGGACGCGGCGCTGGTTCGGCGGGCGGGCC
>NZ_NCTE01000554.1 GCF_002114215.1 Streptomyces sp. 13-12-16
CCGAGCCCTCCGAAGGGGTCTCCGCAGGGACCGGCGGGGACCCGTCCGCGTCACCCGCCGCCGGCGACTCCGCCGGGTCGCCCGGTGTCCCACCACCGGGCGAACCCTGGTGGCGTACCGCCTTCTCCGCCAGGGCGACCAGCGGGTCGCTCGGCTCCGTGCGGCCGTGGAGGTTGTTGGAGTTGGCCTCGGCGTCGGCGCCCGGAAGGGTGTACGTGGAGGTGGCCCCGGTGACGGAGGCGGGGACCGCGCCGGGGGTGGCGGGCGCCAGCAGGGAGTCGGGGAGGACGACGACCGCGGCGATGCCGCCCTGCTTCTGCTCGCGCAGCTTCACCCGCACCCCGTGCCGGTGGGCGAGCCGGGCCACGACGTACAGGCCGAGACCGAGGCCGTCCTCGGCCTCCGCGTCGTACGTGACCTCCGGGTCGAAGTCGGACAGCCGGGAGTTGAGCCGCGCCAGCCGCTCCCCGGTCATGCCGATGCCCTCGTCCTGGACGGAGAGCATGACCTCGCCGTTCTCCAGCAGCCAGCCGGAGATCTCGACGGGCAGGTCGGGCGGGGAGAACGAGGTGGCGTTCTCCATGAGCTCGGCCAGCAGGTGGGACAGGTCGTCCGCGGCGAACCCGGCGATGTGGGCGTGCGGCGGCAGCGCGGCGATACGGACCCGCTCGTACCGCTCGATCTCGCTGACCGCGGCCCGTACGACGTCCACCAGCGGAACCGGACCCGCCGTGTGCTGGACGTGCTCGGTGCCGGCGAGGACCAGGAGGTTCTCGCTGTGCCGGCGCATCACCGTGGCGAAGTGGTCGAGCTTGAACAGGGTGGCCAGCCGGTCCGGGTCGTCCTCGCGCTCCTCCAGCCCTTCGATGACACCGAGCTGGCGCTCGACCAGCCCGAGGGTGCGCAGGGCGAGGTTGACGAACGTACCGCCGATGCCGGCGCGCAGCCGCTCCAGATGGGCGGTGGACTCGGCGAGTTCGGTGCGCAGTTCCTCGCGGGCGTCGGCCATCTTCTGCCGCTGGCCCACGAGGTGCTTGCGGTCGGCCTCCAGGGTGGCGACCCGCTCGGCGAGGGCGGCGGCACGCGCGTGCAGGGCGTTGACGGAGCGGACGACCTGGGCGAACTCGTCGTTGCGGCCGGTGAAGGCGACCGGCTCCTGGCCGACGGGGTCCTCCGCCTCGGCGAGGCGGGCGGAGCCCCGGCGCAGCACCGACAGCGGGCGCGTCAGGGTGCGGGCCATCGCCGTGGCGATGCCGACCGCGAGCAGCATCAGGGCGCCGAGGGCGGCGATCCGGATCTCCAGCGCGGTGACGTCGTCGTCGCGGAGCTGGGCGAGGTCCTTGGTGCGCTGGTCGAAGAGCGCGGACTCGACGCCGCGCATCGTGTCGATCCGCGCGGTGAGCGCGGCCCGCAGCTTCTTGACGCTGGTGTCGAGGTCGTCGTCGGAGAGCTCGGGCTCGTCGGTGAGGCGTGCCAGGTACTTCTCCGCGGTCTCGACCTCGGGTCCGGTGACCGTGGAGTCGTAGGAGCCGCGGGCGGTCCTGGGCGCGGTCTCGCGGAAGTCGGCGAGGGCCGCGTCGGAGCGCAGCCGGGCCTGGAGCGCGGCGGCGGTCAGCGCGTCGCGCTGCTTCGTGTCGGCGTCCGAGGAGTCGGTGACGGTGGACGGCAGGCCGGTGACCGGGTCGATCACGGTCTGGGTGGTGGTCGGCACGTTCAGCGCGGCGAGCAGCAGTCCGCGGGTGGCGGCGGCCTGCTGGACGGCGGAGTCCAGCTCGGTGAGCGCGTAGGCGCCCGAACCTGCGCGGGGCGGGGTCTGCTCCGCGAGCTGTTCGGCGAGCCGGTGCAGCCGGGTGACGGCGGTGGAGTACGCCTGATGCGCTTCGAGGGCACTGCTCTTGCCCGTGAGCGCCGCTCTGCGCACGGTGGCGACGGCGTCGAGGCCGTCGCGCAGCTCCTGCGGCATGTCGGTGTCGGTGCGCAGCTCCTCGACCTGCCGGTCGACGCGGGCGCTGTGCTCCTCGGAGGGCGCCTTGGACTCGGGGCGGCCGGCCGCGATGTAGGGGACGACCTCGTCGCGCTCGTCGGCGAGGGAGTGCGCCAGGGTGAGGGCGTCCTGGGTCTGCTCGGCGAGCGTCACCAGGTCCTGCGAGTCCTTGAGCTGCCCGGAGGCCGTGAGGACGGAGGGTGCCCCGGCCGCGGCGATCGCGGCGGCCACCACGGCCACGGCGACGATGAGCCGGTTGCGCACATGGGTGGGGCGACCCCTGCCGACGGCGGGCTTCCGCTCCACGTCCCCCGTGGGGGCCGTCTGCTTGCCTGTGCGACGAGGCCGCGACTTCTGCACCGGTGCTCGCATTCCTGACTCGTGTACCCGTGGGTCCGGGTGACGCTCCGTCAACGGGTGCGGGCGTTCACCCCGAGCTCTTGACCGCGCTCGGACAGCGAGGCGCCCCCATCGCTCCCCGACCCTCCCAGTGAGCGTGGACAGTGGATGCGCATCACCTGACCCGCCACTCGAAGGAGTGAACCCCGGAGGTGAGTTGAGGGGCAAGTTCCGCCACCTCCCGCAGCGGCCCCGCGCGGCACGCCGGTTGGACGTCTGCGGCGGGCGGTGGCAATATTCGCCGCCACGTCTTCCCGGAGCACTGTATTCCCTCCCAAACCAGGCGCCTGACCTGCGCGGCTGCAGGGATCCGGCGACCGGCGAGGGCCTTTCGCGGCCCTTGTGAAGGGGTCGTGCAGACTGGCGGGATGCGTACGGAGCTTGTCTCGGAGCCCGGTGATCCCGGCCGCCCCAACGAGGACTTCGCGAGCGTCGGGCTTCCGGCCTCCGGACAGGGCGGTTCGCTCGTGGTGCTGGACGGGGTCACACCACCGGGGGACGGCGGCGGATGCCTGCATTCCGTGCCCTGGTTCACCGCGCGGCTGGGCGGGGCGCTGACCGAACTGACCGTTTCCCTCCCGGATGTTCCGCTGGTCGAGCTGCTGTCCCGCGCCCTCGCGCGTACCGCCGACGGTCACGCGGCAACCTGTGACCTTTCTCACCCCCGCACGCCGCAGGCGACCGTGGTGCTGGCCCGCTGGTCACCGGCCTCGGTGGACTACCTGGTGCTGTCCGACTCGGCCCTGCTCGTCGAGTCCCCCGACGGGGCGGTCACCCCGTTCCTGGACGACCGGCTGGACCGGCTGCCCCGCTCGGCCCTGGCCTCCCACACCCTGGTGGACACCACGCTGCGCAACAAGGAGGGCGGCTTCTTCACCGCGGCGGCGGATCCCTCGGTGGCCTCCCGCGCGGTCACCGGTTCGCTGCCGCGCGACGGGGTGCGCGCCCTGGCCGCCCTGACGGACGGTGCGGCGCGCTGGGTGGAGAGGTTCCACGAGGGCGACTGGGCGGACTGCCTCGCCCTGGTCCGCGAGGAGGGCGCCCGGTCCCTGGTGGACCGCGTGCGGACCCTGGAGCGGGCGGACGCGGGCCGGGTACCGGCGCGCCGCGGCAAGACGCACGACGACGCGACGGTGGTGTACGCCGAGCTGTCACCCCGTTAGCGGTGTCCCGTAAGGGGTCACTTCTCCATGCCCCGGTTGAGCTGGTTCAGCAGCCGGGCGAGTTCCGTGACCTCGTCGGGGTTCCAGTCGGCGAGCCGGCCGGCGTAGCGCGCGCGGCGGGCCTCCCGGACCCTGCGGACCCGTTCGTGGCCCTCCCCCGTGAGGGCGATCAGCCAGGCGCGGCCGTCTGCGGGGTCCGGCTCGCGGGCGACGAGGCCGAGCTGTTCCAGCGCGCGGAGCTGGCGCGACATCGTCGCCTTGCCGACGCCGATGTAGGCGGCGAGCTCGGTGGCCCGCTGCCGGCCGCACTCATCCAGACGGACCAGCAGCCCGTACGCGGACGGTTCCAGGTCGGGATGGACCGCGCGGGCCATCTCCCCCTGGCTGGCCCGGGCGCGCCGCAGCAGCACCGTCAACTCGCGTTCCAGCGCGAGGAATCCCGGCTGGTCCACACCCGGCGCGGGCTCCGGGGAGGCGGCGCGCTCTTCGCCGCGGTGTCCTTGTTCGTGCACGTCTGCCCCTGCTTCGGTTTCCGGTTCTGAAAGTTTCCCGCCAAGTGGCGACGTCGCCGCAGCTCCACCAGTATTTCGCAGGCGTAGACCAACGGCGGCCGGGGACACCTCCCGCGTCTTCCGGACGACGGGGGGAGGACGCCCCGCCCCCGTCGTGGTCCACGTGCGCGGTTTCCCCACCGGGCGACTGCGTGGCATGCCCACTACATGGGACGTGGGTCACATTCCGGGTTCGCCCCACACCGACCTTTCGGAGATGCGTCATGCCTGTGCACAGATCCGGCCTCCTCCGCATACGCGCGCTCGCGACCGCCGGCGCGGTCCTGCTCGCGGTGCTCTCCCTCCCCCACCCGGCCGCCGCGGCCGAATCCGCCCCCACCGCGCCTCCGCGCGGCTCCGCCCGCATGGGCATGGGCGTCGCCGCCCACGACGGCAGCGGCGGCCTCCCCACCGCCCGCTCCACCCGGACGGAGGGTGTGGACGTCTCCAGCCACCAGGGCGACGTCGCCTGGACGACCCTGTGGAACAGCGGGGTCCGCTGGGCCTACGCCAAGGCCACGGAGGGGACGTACTACACCAACCCGTACCACCCGCAGCAGTACGGCGGCTCCTACGACGTCGGCATGGTCCGCGGCGCCTACCACTTCGGCACGCCCGACACGGCGGGCGGCGCCGCCCAGGCCGACTACTTCGTCAACCACGGCGGCGGCTGGTCGGCGGACGGGCGGACCCTGCCGGGCGTGCTCGACATCGAGTGGAACCCGTACGGCGACGCCTGCTACGGCAAGTCGCAGAGCGCGATGGTGAGCTGGATCCGCGACTTCCTGGACCAGTACCGGTACCGCACCGGCCGGGACGCCGTCATCTACACGGCCACCAGCTGGTGGAAGCAGTGCACCGGCAACTACGCCGGCTTCGCCGCCACCACCCCGCTGTGGATCGCCCGGTACGCCTCCACCGTGGGCGAACTGCCCGCGGGCTGGAGCACGTACACGATGTGGCAGTACACCTCGACCGGCCCGACCGTCGGGGACCACGACCTCTTCAACGGCACCCTGGACCGGGTGCGGACCTTCGCGCTGGGCTGACCCGGCCGGCCCCCGCCGGGCACGGAGGCCGTCGGCGATGCCGGCGGCAGGACGCCGGCGGGAGCGGATCCCCCGTCCGGACGGCCCGCCGACGGCGGCCGGACGCGGCGAAGACG
>NZ_NCTE01000555.1:0-9717 GCF_002114215.1 Streptomyces sp. 13-12-16
CGGGAGGCGACCGGGTCGACGGCCACCACCGGGTCGCAGCCCACGGCCACCGCGGCCATCAGAGCGCTCAGCCCGACCCCGCCCGCGCCCAGGACGACCAGTGAGGAGCCCGGTTCGGGGCGCAGCCGGTTGAGCACGGTGCCCGCGCCCGTCTGGCCGCCGCAGCCCAGCGGCGCGGCGACCGCGGCCGGCAGGTCGGAGGACACCTTGACCACGCCGCGTTCGTGGACGACGGCGTGCGTGGCGAAGCTGGACTGTCCGAAGAAGCCGGCGTGCAGCGGTGCGCCGTCGAGGGAGAGCGGAGTGGTGCCGTCGTCGCGTCCACCGGAGAAGTTCCGGGCCCGCGAGGCGTGGCAGTAGGCCGGATGGCCCGCCGCGCACTGCTCACAGGTGCCGCAACTGGCGAAGGTGAGGCAGACGTGGTCCCCCGGTACGACGCCGGTCACCTCCGCGCCCACCGCTTCGACCCGGCCGGTGCCCTCGTGGCCGAAGACCATCGGGGTGAGGTGCCGGGGCCAGGTGTCCCGCATCCCCAGGTCGGTGTGGCAGATGCCGGCCGCGGTCATCCGCACCAGCACCTCGTGCGGCCGCGGGTCCTCGAGGTCCGCGTCCCGGACGGTGAACGGGGCGCCCGGTGTCTCGGTGACCGCGGCGCGGACACGCCTCACGAGCCCTCTTCGGCACGGGAGGCCTCGTGCGGGGCGTCCGGGGCGCGATGGAGGAAGAAGTAGTAGAAGGGGCCTTCGGCGGGGACGCCCTTGGCGTTCATGATCCCCATCAGCGTGGTGTCGTCCACCCGCTTGAAGTGGTCGAGGACCGGCCGGCCGTCGTAGACCATGGTGGCGGTCGACTCGCCGCGGAACTCGACGGTCCACAGGCTGGCCTCGCCCATGCCGAGCTCGCGGTCGGAGTACAGCTCGCCCTTCTCGTTCCGGCAGACCAGCGGCTTGGCGTCGTGGACGGCGGCGAACGTCTTGCCGTACCAGCCGGCCTTCGCCAGCGTGCCGTTGAGGGGGTGGCCGGTGTCGAACTCGCCGCCCTTCCACTCACCGAGGATCTCCTCGGGCCGGACGGTCGCCAACACCGCCCATATCGCGTCGAGTTCGGCGGGGTCGACCGGGCCGTCCTGCTCCCGGAGCTCCTGGAACCGGGCGCGGGCCTCGAGCACGTCCATGGGGGCTGTCCTCTCGTCGGTGCGGGAACCGTGGGGGTGAACGTCGGGATGTGGCCGGTGGGACCCTACGGCGGTGCCGTGCCGTGCCGTGTCACCGGGAGGCGCGCGGAGCCGGGCCCCGGGAGGCCTGGGGCCGCGCGGGGGAGAAGTGCCGGGGGAGTGCGAGGGCGAGGTCGCCGGTGACCGCGCCGGGGTGGCCCACGGTGCCGAGGCTCAGCAGCACGTGGCGTTCGGCGACCTCCTCCGCGGTCAGCGGACCGTCCTCGCGGAACCAGTTGGCGACCCCCTGGCACATGATGAGCACCGCACGCACCGCGTCGGCCGGGACCGGCGTGGTGAACACGCCTTGGGCGCGGCCCGCCTCGACCGTGTCCAGCAGCATGTGCTGGAGATAGTCGCGCAGGGCGACGTAGCGGGCCCGGTTCTGCGGCTCCAGGCTGCGGATCTCGGTGTCCAGGAAGGCCAGTTGCTGACGGTGGGCCATGTAGAGCACGATCGACTCGACCATGCCGCAGAACCGTGCCAGCGGATCGTCCCCGGCCTCCCCGGCCGCGGTCCGGCAGCGGTCCAGGACGTCCTTGATGGAGGTCTCGAGGAGCGTGGCCAGCAGCGCCTGCTTGTTCTCGTAGTGGTAGTACAGCGCGGGCACGGTGACGCCGACCCGGCCGGCGATGTCCCGGACCGAAGTTCCGTGGTAGCCGTGCTCGTTGAAGGCCTCCATGGCGTGGACCAGGATCGGGTGCAGGTCGAGCGGCCCGTAGGAGCGCCAGTGCTCCGTCGAGGGCGTGGTGTCCTGGCTCGGCTCGGTGCTCAACGACTCTCCTCAAGACGGGCGGCGATCGGCGACATCGTACGGCCGTGAGTCCGCGTCATCTCCTTCCGGCAGCTTAGCGATCGATCAGGAGAACGGGGAGACCGGCGTCCGGCTCGATGTCACTTCCCCGGTGCGATGCCGTAAAAACTCCCACCGGTCAGGTAGTTGACCGACCGTGTGCGCTCTCCTACGTTCTTAGCGAACGCTCAGTAAGGTCCCGGTCGAGCGGCGGCGAGCCCACCGCGCACCGAGAGAGGAACCCATGAGCCCTCACCCTCCCGACCCACCCGGCCGCCGCACGGCGGGCCCGCTGGACGGCGTGCGCGTGGTCGAACTGGCGGGGATCGGCCCCGGCCCGTTCGCCGCGATGCTCCTCGCCGACCTGGGCGCCGACGTGGTGCGCGTGGACCGCCCCGGCCCCTCGCCGCTCGGCGGCGATCCCGCCCGTGACGTGACCAACCGCAACAAGCGCTCCGTCCTGGTCGACCTCAAGTCACCCCAAGGTCCGCGAACGGTAAGGGCGTTGGCGGCGCGCGCCGAGATCCTGGTGGAGGGGTGCCGGCCCGGTGTCGCGGAGCGGCTCGGGGTCGGCCCCGAGGAGTGCATGGCCGGCAACCCCGCGCTGGTGTACGGCCGGATGACCGGCTGGGGCCAGCGAGGCCCCCTGTCCGCCCTGGCCGGACACGACATCGGCTACATCGCCACCGCCGGCGCCCTGTCCATGATCGGCACGCCGGACGGACCACCCGTCGTCCCCGTCAACCTGCTCGGCGACTACGCGGGCGGCTCCCTCTACCTGACCACCGGCGTCCTCGCCGCGCTGCTCACCGCCCGCGCCACCGGCCGCGGCCAGGTGGTGGACGCCGCGATCGTGGACGGCACCGCACACCTCACGGCCATGTTCTGGGGCATGCTCGCCGAGGGCACCTGGCAGGACGCCCGCGGCCGCAACCTGCTCGACGGCGGCTGCCCCCACTACGGCGTCTACGAGACCGCCGACGGCGGCTGGATGGCGGTCGGCGCCCTGGAACCGCAGTTCTACACGGTGTTCGTCTCCCTGCTCGGCCTGGACGGCGAAGACCTGCCGGACCGCGCCGACCCGCGCAACTGGCCCGAGCTGCGCACCGTGTTCACCGCCCGGTTCAAGACCGCCACCCGCGCGCAGTGGACGGCCGTCTTCGAGGACACCGACGCCTGCGTCGCGCCCGTGCTCTCGCTGCACGAGGCGGCCGGCCACCGGCACCTGACCGGACGGGGCACCTACACGCAGGCGTACGGCATCACCCAGCCCGCTCCCGCCCCCCGCTTCTCCGCCACCCCCGGCACCCTCCGCCTCCCCCCGGCCGCCCCCGGCGCGCACACCTCCGACGTGGCCCGCGACTGGGACGTGCCCGAACTGACCGAGGACCACCGCTGATGGAACTCTCCTCACCCCTGACGTACGCCGGCGACCCGCGCGCCGCCGCGGACCGGGCCGCCGCCCTGGAGTCCGCGGGACTCGACGCCGTCTGGGTGGCCGAGGCCTACGGCTTCGACTCCCCGACGGTCATGGGATACCTCGCCGCGAAGACCGAGCGGATGCGGATCGGCTCGGCGATCCTCAACGTCTACTCCCGCAGCCCCGCGCTGATCGCCCAGACCGCGGCCGGACTCGACGCCCTCACCGGCGGACGCGCCCTCCTCGGCGTCGGCGCCTCCGGACCCCAGGTCGTCGAGGGCTGGCACGGCCGCCGCTACGACCGCCCGCTGGGCCGCACCCGCGAGGTGGTCGAGCTGTCCCGGCGGATCTGGCGGCGCGAGGTGATCGAGCACCACGGCATCACCGACCTGCCCCTGCCGGCCGAGAAGGGCGGCACCCTCGGCAAACCGCTGAAACTGCTGAACCACCCGGTCCGCGACACCGTCCCCGTGTACGTCGCCGCGCTCGGCCCGGCCAACGTCCGCATGACCGCCGAACTCGCCGACGGCTGGCTGCCGTTCCTCTACGTCCCCGAACACGCCGCCGAGGTCTGGGGCGGGCCGCTCGCCGAGGGCACCGCACGGCGCGACCCCGCGCTCGGCCCGCTCTCGGTCGTGGCGGGCGGCCTGCTGGCCATCGGCGACGACGCCGAGGCCGTCCGTGACCTGATGCGCCCCACCGTCGCCCTCTACGTCGGAGGCATGGGCGCACCCGGCCGCAACTTCTACCACGACCTGGTCTGCTCCTACGGCTACGAGTCGGCCGCCGCCACGATCCGGGAGCACTACCTCGCGGGCCGCAGGAAGGACGCGGAGGCCGCCGTACCGGCCGAACTGCTGGAGCTCCTCTGCCTGGCCGGCCCCGAGGGCTACGTCCGCGACCGCGTCGAGGTGTTCCGCGAGGCGGGCGTCACCATGCTCGACGTCACCCCCGTCGGTCCCGATCCCGCCCGGCTGATCGAACACGTGAGGAGTTGGCTGTGACCCTGGAACGCGATCTGTACGGCCCCGACCACGAGGCCTTCCGCGAGACCGTCCGCACCTTCCTCGCCAAGGAGGTGGCCCCGCACCACGAACGCTGGGAGAAGGACGGCGTCGTCGACCGCGAGGTGTGGCGCTCGGCGGGCCGCCGGGGCCTGCTGGGCATGGCCGTCGGCGAGGAGTACGGCGGCGGCGGGACCGACGACTTCCGCTACAGCGCCGTCCTCATCGAGGAGTTCGCCCGCGCGGGTGCCTCCGGGCTCGCCCTGAGCCTGCACAACGACATCGTCGGCCCCTATCTGACCCGGCTCGCCACCGAGGAGCAGAAACGCCGCTGGCTGCCCGGATTCGTCTCCGGTGACCTCGTCACCGCCATCGCCATGACGGAACCGGGCGCCGGATCCGACCTCCAGGGCATCCGCACCACCGCCACCGACCGGGGCGACCACTACCTGCTCAACGGCGCGAAGACCTTCATCTCCAACGGCATCCTCGCCGACCTCGTCGTCGTGGTGGCCCGCACCACCCCCGAGGGCGGCAGCGGCGGGCAGAGCCTGCTCGTCGTCGAGCGCGGCACGGAGGGCTTCGAACGGGGCCGCAACCTCGACAAGATCGGCCAGAAGGCCCAGGACACCGCCGAGTTGTTCTTCCACGACGTACGCGTCCCCAAGGAGAACCTGCTGGGCCAGGAGAACCGGGCCTTCACCCACCTCATGGACAACCTCGCCCAGGAACGGCTGGCCATCGCGGTCGGCGCCGCCGCGGCGGCCGAGGAGACCCTGGACGTCACCACGCGGTACGTGAAGGAACGCGAGGCGTTCGGAAGGCCGCTGGCCACACTGCAGCACATCCGCTTCGAGATCGCCGAGATGGCCACCGAGACCGCGGTCACCCGCACCTTCCTCGACCGCTGCGTCACCGAACACAGCCGGGGCGGACTCGACGCCGTACACGCCTCGATGGCCAAGTGGTGGGCCACCGAACTGCAGAAGCGGGTCGCCGACCGCTGTCTGCAACTCCACGGCGGATACGGCTACATGACCGAGTACCGGGTCGCCAGGGCGTTCGTCGACGGCCGCGTCCAGACCATCTACGGCGGCACCACCGAGATCATGAAGGAGATCATCGGCCGCTCCCTGCTCGCCTGAGCACCGGCCGACCTCCCCCGACCACACCCCTGTCGCGTTCGCGGCCTCCTTCAGACCCGACCCGGAAGGCACCCAAGGTGAGCACCGAAGCGTACGTGTACGACGCGATCCGCACCCCGCGCGGTCGCGGCAAGGCAGGCGGTGCCCTGCACGGCACCAAGCCGATCGACCTGGTCGTCGGCCTGATCCACGAGACCCTCCGCCGCTTCCCGGACCTCGACCCGGCGGCGATCGACGACATCGTGCTCGGCGTGGTCAGCCCCCTGGGCGACCAGGGCGCGGACATCGCCCGCACCGCCGCCGTCCTCGCGGGGCTGCCGGAGACGGTGGCGGGCGTGCAGGAGAACCGCTTCTGCGCGTCCGGTCTCGAAGCCGTCAACATGGCTGCGGCAAAGGTCCGTTCGGGCTGGGAGGACCTGGTCCTGGCGGGCGGCGTGGAGTCCATGTCACGGGTCCCGATGGGCAGTGACGGCGGCGCCTGGGCACTGGACCCGCGTACCAACCACGACACCGGCTTCGTCCCGCAGGGCATCGGCGCCGACCTGATCGCCACCCTGGAGGGCTTCTCCCGGCACGACGTGGACTCCTACGCCGCGCTCTCCCAGGAGCGGGCCGCCGCGGCCTGGAAGGAAGGGCGCTTCGACCGCTCCGTCGTCCCCGTGCGGGACCGGAGCGGGCGGCCGGTCCTCGACCGGGACGAGCACCTGCGGCCCGGCACGACGGCCGAATCGCTGGGCAGGCTGAAGCCGTCCTTCGCCGACATCGGCGAACTGGCCGGCTTCGACGCGGTGGCGCTGCAGAAGTACCACTGGGTCGAGAAGATCGACCACGTCCACCACGCGGGCAACTCCTCCGGCATCGTCGACGGCGCCGCCCTGGTCGCCATCGGCAGCGAGGAGGCCGGCGGGCGTCACGGCCTGACCCCGCGGGCCCGGATCGTCTCCGCCGCGGTCTCCGGGGCCGACCCCACCATCATGTTGACCGGGCCCGCGCCCGCCTCTCGCAAAGCACTCGCCAAAGCGGGCCTGACCGTCGACGACATCGACCTGATCGAGATCAACGAGGCGTTCGCCGCGGTCGTCCTGCGCTACGTCAAGGACATGGGCCTGTCCCTGGACAAGGTCAACGTCAACGGCGGCGCCATCGCGCTGGGCCACCCCCTCGGCGCCACCGGCGCGATGATCCTCGGCACCCTCGTCGACGAACTCGAGCGCCAGGACAAGCGCTACGGCCTCGCCACGCTGTGCGTGGGCGGCGGCATGGGCATCGCCACCGTCGTCGAACGCGTCTGAGCCCCAGCGACCCACCAGCTCATTCACGGAGACTTCCTCATGACCGAGAGCACCACCATCCGCTGGGAAGAGTCCGACGACCACGTCGTCACCCTCGTCCTCGACGACCCGGACCAGTCCGCCAACACCATGAACGCCGCGTTCATCGACTCGCTGGACGCCGTCGCGGCGCGGCTGGCGGAACGCCGCGACACCGTCCGGGGCGTCATCGTCACCTCCGCCAAGAAGAGCTTCTTCGCCGGCGGCGACCTGCGCGACCTGATCTCCGTCACTCCCGAGACCGCGGAGGCGTCCTACGAGGCCGGGATGCGCGTCAAGCGCTCGCTGCGCGTCCTGGAGACACTGGGCAAGCCCGTCGTCGCCGCGATCAACGGCGCCGCGCTGGGCGGCGGTTACGAGATCGCCCTGGCCTGTCACCACCGCGTGGTGCTGGACAGCCCGGCCGTCCGCGTCGGGCTTCCCGAAGTCACCCTGGGGCTGCTGCCCGGCGGCGGGGGAGTGACCCGCACGGTCCGTATGTTCGGTGTGGCGGACGCCTTGCGGAAGGTCCTCCTGGAGGGCACCCGGTACGGACCGGCGCGCGCCCTGGAGGCCGGCCTGGTCGACGAGGTCGCCGCCGACCAGGAGGAACTCCTGTCCAGGGCACGGGCGTTCGTCGACGCCCACCCCGAGTCCGCGCAGCGCTGGGACGCCCCCGGCCACCGCATCCCCGGCGGCACCCCCGCGACCCCGGAGTTCGCCGCCCAGCTCCCCGCCCTCCCGGCGATGCTGAGGAAGAAGACGGGCGGCGCCCCCTGTCCGGCCCCGCGCAACATCCTTGCGGCGGCCGTGGAGAGCTCCCAGGTCGACGTGGACACGGCCTTCGTGGTGGAAGCCGGGTACCTGACGGAGCTGGTCACCGGGCAGATCACCAAGAACATGATCCAGGCGTACTTCTTCGACCTGGGGGCCGTGAACTCCGGCGCCGGCCGTCCCCGGGGCGTCGAGCCGCGCAGGGTGACCAAGGTGGCCGTGCTCGGTGCGGGCATGATGGGCGCGGGCATCGCCCACTCCTGCGCGCTGGCGGGGATCGACGTCGTGCTGAAGGACGTGTCGGCACAGGCGGCGGCCAAGGGCAAGGGCCACTCGGAGAAGCTGTGCGCCAAGGCCGTGTCGCGCGGCGGCACCACGCGGGAGGAGGCCGACGCACTGCTGGCCCGCATCACCCCGACCGCCGACGTCCGGGACCTGGCCGGCTGCGACGCGGTGATCGAGGCGGTCTTCGAGGACACCGGCCTCAAGCACAAGGTGTTCCAGGAGATACAGGAGGTCGTCGCCCCGGACGCGCTGCTGTGCTCCAACACCTCCACCCTGCCCATCACCGTCCTCGCCAAGGGGGTGCAGCGGCCGCGGGACTTCGTCGGCCTGCACTTCTTCTCGCCGGTCGACAGGATGCCGCTGGTGGAGATCGTCAAGGGCGAGAAGACGGGTGACGAGGCGCTGGCGCGCGCCTTCGACCTGGTGCGGCAGATCCGCAAGACGCCGATCCTGGTCAACGACTCGCGCGGCTTCTTCACCTCCCGGGTCATCGGCCGCTTCATCGACGAGGGCGTCGCCATGGTCGGCGAGGGCATCGAGCCCGCCTCCGTCGAGCAGGCCGCCGCCCAGGCCGGCTATCCGGCCAAGGTCCTCGGCCTGATGGACGAACTCACCCTCACCCTCCCGCGCAGGATCCGCGAGGAGACCCGCCGCGCGGCCGAGACGTCGGGCCGCCGCTGGGAGCCGCACCCCGCGGACACGGTGGTGGACCGCATGATCGACGAGTTCGGCCGCCCCGGACGGTCCGGCGGCGCGGGCTTCTACGACTACGCCGACGGCAGGCGCGCCGGGCTCTGGCCGGGGCTGCGCGAACACTTCACGGACCCCGCGAAGCAGCCCGCCGACCTGACCGAGATGATGGAGCGGATGCTCTTCGTCGAGGCGCTGGACTCGGTGCGCTGCCTGGAGGAGGGCGTGCTGGTCTCGGTGGCGGACGCCAACGTCGGCTCGCTGCTCGGCATCGGCTTCCCGCCGTGGACGGGCGGCGTGCTGCAGTACATCAACGGCTACGAGGGCGGGTTGCCGGGCTTCACGGCCCGCGCGCGTGAGCTGGCCGCGAAGCACGGCGAGCGCTTCGCCCCGCCCGGACTGCTGCTGCGCAAGGCCGAACGGGGCGAGACCTTCACCGACTCCTGATCCGCTCCGGGGGTCCGTGGCGTCCCGCGTCCCCTGAGCACCGCCCGGTTCCGTGGACAGGGTCGTCGGTCTCCACCCCCTCGGCTCCACCAGGCACGCCGGCAGGGGCTCCCCGCCCCGGTCTCCCAGACGTTCCCTTCCGACCCGCAAGGAGGCCCCGATGACATCAGCACCCCGCACCACCGGCGACCTGCCCGACGACCCGGCCGGCCGGACCCTGCCGCAGCTGCTGGCCCGAAACGCACGCGCGTACCCGCGACTGCCCGGTCTCTCCTGGCAGTCGGCGGACCCGGACGGCGACGGCGACTGGACGACGCTCGGCTGGGCGGAGATCCACGAGCACACCAGGAGCCTCGCCGCCGGCTACCGGGCCCTCGGCGTCGGCTGCGGCGACCACGTGCTGCTGATGATGTCCAACCGGCCCGAACACTGGCTGTCGGACCTGGCGCTGGTCCGCCTCGGCGCGGTCCCGGTCAGTGTCTACGGCACCGCGGCCCCCGAGCAGATCATCCACATCGCCCGCAACTGCCGGGCCCGCCTCGCCGTCGTCGAGGGGGCGGCGCAGGTCGCCGTGTGGGAGCCGTTGCTGGCCGACGCCGGCACCCCGCTGGAGCGGCTGGTGGTGGCCGAGGCGGG
>NZ_NCTE01000555.1:9952-13492 GCF_002114215.1 Streptomyces sp. 13-12-16
GTCCTCACCCACCGCGAGGTGATGTCCAACGCACTGGCGCTGGACGCCGTGGTGGAGCTTCCTCCGCACGTCGAGCACATCTGCTACCTGCCGTTCGCCCACATCGCCGAGCGGATGCTGGGCATCTACCTGCCCTGTCACCGTGCCTCGCACGTCCACCTCTGCGCCGACCCGACGCGCGTCGGCGAGGTGGTGCGCAAGGTGCGCCCCGCGCAGTTCTTCGGTGTGCCGAGGATCTGGGAGAAGCTGTCCGCCGCCGTGCGGGCCGTCCTCTCACTGATGCCGGCCGAGCAACGCACGCTCATCGACTCGGCGTTCGGGGTCGCCCGTGAGCACGTCGGGTACCGCGAACGGGGGGAGGCGCCACCCGCCGAGCTGGAGGAGCGCTACGCCCGCGCCCGCGAGGACGTGCTGCTGCCGCTGCTGGCCGCGGGCGGTCTGGACCGGGTGACCTGGGCGGCCAGCGCGTCGGCGCCGATGTCGGTCGACGTGGTGAGGTTCTGGGCCGGGTTCGGCATCGTGATCATGGACGCCTGGGGGCTGACCGAGACCACCGGTGTGGCCACCAGCAACAGCCCGAGGACCGGCTTCCGGCTCGGCTCGGTGGGACGCCCGGTGGGGTCCGTGGAGATCCGTACCGCCGGGGACGGCGAGATCCTGGTGCGGGGCACCTCCGTGTTCTCCGGCTACCTCCGACCGGACGGCTCGGTGCGGTCCGCCCTGGACGCCGACGGCTGGCTGGCCACCGGCGACATCGGCCGGATCGACGAGGACGGCTACCTCTGGCTCACCGACCGGAAGAAGGAGATGATCATCACCTCCACCGGCAAGAACGTCTCGCCGGCGCTGGTGGAGAACGCGCTCAAGGAACATCCGCTGATCGGCCAGGCGATGGTGCACGGCGACAACCGCTCCTATCTCGTCGCCCTGCTGGTGCTCGACGCGGAGGCCGCCCCCGCCTGGGCCGCGGCCAACGGCGTCCAGGCGGACGGGGGAGCGGCCGGGCTGGCGCGGCACCCCGTCGTCCGGGCGGAGGTGGACCGCGCGGTGGCCGCCGCCAACACCCGGCTCAACCGCACCGAGCAGGTCAAGCGGTACGAGCTGCTGGCGGAGGAGTGGGGCCCGGCGACCGGCGAGCTGACGCCGTCGCTGAAGATGCGGCGCCGGGTCATCCGGGACAAGTACGCCGACGCGCTGAGCGGGCTCTACGAGGACTGACCCGCCCCGTGTCCCTTCCGCGCCCCGCGCTTCCCGCGCACGCAAGACGGCCGCCCACCCCCCGTCCGGGGGTGGGCGGCTCCCGTGTCCGGCCGTCTCAGAGACCGTAGGTCCTGCCGATGACGTCCCGCTGGATCTCGCTGGTCCCGCCGTAGACCGTCGAGACGACCGCGGCCCGCAGATGGCGCTCCATCTCGAACTCCGTGGTGTAGCCGTAACCGCCCATCATCTGCATGCCCTCCAGGGCGGCCCGCTTGGCGGTCTCGGTCGCCTTCAGCTTGGCCATGGACGCCTCGCGCGGGAACAGCCGGTCCGGCCGCGCGTCGCAGTCCAGCGCCACCTCGCGCACCAGCAGCCGGGTGCACTCGATCTCCGTGGCGAGATCGGCGATCCGGTGCCGCATCGCCTGGAAGGAGCCGACGGGCCGCCCGAACTGCTCGCGTTCGCGGACGTAGGCGACGGTGTCGTCGAAGGCACGGCGGGCCAGACCCAGCATGTTCGCGGCCAGGAAGAGCCGCTCGTAGTTCAGGCCGGCCATCAACTGCCGCCACCCGCCGTCCACTTCACCGACGACGGCGTCCGCGGGCAGCCGTACGCCGGTGAGGAAGACGTCGTTGACCTCCCGGCCGCGCATGGTATCGATGCCCCGCACCTCCACGCCCGCGGTGCCGACGGGCAGATGGAACATGGTCAGACCGCCGTGCTTGTCCTCACCGGTGCGGGCCACCAGGAGGATGCTCTTCGCGCAGTGCGCGTTGGAGATCCAGGTCTTCTGACCGTCGATCACCCACGTGCCGTCCCCCTCCCGCCGGGCGCGGCAGCGCAGCGCGCCGACGTCGGAACCGGCGCCGGGCTCCGACATGGCGATGGCCAGGACATCGCCGCACACCGCCCCGGTGAGCACCTCGCGCCGCTGCCGCTCCGTGCCGAACCGCTCGTACGCCTTCGCGGTGATGACGGTGGTGATGAAACCCCCGCACGGGACCATCCCGTACGAGGTCTCCTCCAGGAAGAGGCAGGCGTCGGCCAGTCCGCCGCCGGAGCCGCCGTACTCCTCGGGCAGGCACACCCCGAGCCAGCCCAGCTCGGCGAGCCTTCCGTACAACCCGGGGTGGTGGGCCTCGTGGCCGTCCCCCGCCAGCGCGTCGCGCTGTTCTCGGGTACCGCACTCGCGCTTGGCGAAATCGCGCAGGGCCGCGGCGAAGGCGGCCTGTTCCTCGGTGAGTCGACTGCCCATCAGGTCCTCCGGGATCCGGGTGCCGGTCGGCGGCTCGGTCAGGGTCGGGCACACAAGTGGGTTACAGAGATACGATAGATGTTTCTGAGTATCTCGGGGAGGTGTTCGCCGGTATCGTGAGGAGCACCATGAGAACTGACACGAACGACTCGTGGCTCGACCGGGCCCTCGACCGGCCGGAGCCGGAGGACCGCATGGCACTGCGGATCCTCGACGCGGCGCTGGAACAGTTCACCCTGCTGGGTCTGCGCCGCTCCTCCGTGGACGACGTCGCCAAGCGGGCCGGGGTCTCCCGGGTCACCGTCTACCGGCGTTTCCAGACCAAGGACAAGCTGGTCGAGGACACCCTGCTGCGCGAACTCGGCCGGTTCTTCCAGCGGCTGGACGCGGCGGTGGCGGCGCTGCCGACCATGAAGGAGCGGGTCGTCGAGGGGTTCGTGGTGGCCCTGCGCCACACCCGCGCCCATCCGCTCTTCGGCGGCCTGCTGCGCCTCGAACCCGAGGTGGTGCTGCCCTACCTGACCGTGCAGGGCAGCTCCTCGCTCTCCGCCACCGTCGAGTACCTGACGGTCCATCTGCGCCGCGCGCAACAGGCCGAGGGCCGTCCCGACGAGGACCTGCGTCCGGTCGCCGAGCTGATGGTGCGGGTCGCCGTGTCCTTCCTGCTCAACCCCGCGAGCTGCATCGAGATGGAGGACGAGGACCAGGCCCGGGCCTTCGCCCGCCGCTACCTGGCCCCGCTGCTGGACGCCTGACCGCCCGGACCGTCCGCTCGGGCGGTCCGGGCCGGTGGGGTGGCGCCCGGGTCGTTCAGCGGCGCCGGTGCAGTGCCCGCGCCAGCCGTACCACGCGCTCCCGCGTGGCGGCCGGAACCCCGAAGGAGGTCAGCGCGATCGGCGGGGTGAACCGCTGCACCGTCGTCGACTGCACGGAGGTGAAGGCGCGCAGCCCTTCCTCGCCGTGGATCCGTCCGAAGCCGGAGTCCCGCGAACCGCCGAACGGCAGCGCCGGCACCGCCGCGAAGCCCAGCACCGAGTTCACCGACACCGCCCCCGCGCGCAGCCGCGCCGCGATCGCCGCACCGG
>NZ_NCTE01000556.1 GCF_002114215.1 Streptomyces sp. 13-12-16
CGAACGCCCTGGTCGACGACCAGGAGGACGACGGCGAGGCCGCCGGTTCGCGCCGGCGCCGTCGCCGCGGTGGCCGTCGCCGCCGGCGTGGTGACTCCGCCGAGGCCGACGTCGAGGGCGGCGAGCCCGCGGACGTCTCCGCCGAGCAGGCCGTCCAGGACGCCGAGGACACCGCCGAGCAGGTCGAGGAGGACGCCGAGGAGGCGGCCGAGCAGGCCGAGGACCGCGAGGACTCCGGGTCCAGCAGCAGCCGGCGCCGTCGTCGCCGTCGCCGCCGCGCCGGTGACGGCGGTGGCGAGGCCGAGGGGACCGCCGACGACCCCGAGCGCACCGCCGTCAAGGTCCGCGAGCCGCGCCCGAAGGCCGAGCCGTCGGACGAGGTGCAGTCCATCAAGGGCTCCACGCGCCTGGAGGCGAAGAAGCAGCGCCGCCGCGAGGGCCGTGAGCAGGGCCGCCGCCGGGTGCCGATCATCACCGAGGCCGAGTTCCTGGCCCGCCGCGAGGCCGTCGAGCGCGTGATGGTGGTCCGCCAGCACGGCGACCGCACGCAGATCGGCGTCCTGGAGGACGACGTGCTCGTCGAGCACTACGTCAACAAGGAGCAGGCGACCTCGTACGTCGGCAACGTCTACCTCGGCAAGGTGCAGAACGTGCTGCCGTCGATGGAGGCCGCCTTCATCGACATCGGCAAGGGCCGCAACGCCGTGCTGTACGCCGGTGAGGTCAACTTCGAGGCGCTCGGCATGTCGGGCGGCCCGCGCCGCATCGAGTCCGCGCTGAAGTCGGGCCAGTCGGTCCTGGTGCAGGTCACCAAGGACCCGATCGGGCACAAGGGCGCCCGCCTCACCAGCCAGGTCTCCCTCCCGGGCCGCTACCTCGTGTACGTCCCCGAGGGCTCGATGACCGGTATCAGCCGCAAGCTGCCCGACACCGAGCGGGCCCGGCTGAAGACCATCCTCAAGAAGGTCGTCCCCGAGGACGCGGGCGTCATCGTGCGCACCGCCGCCGAGGGCGCGAGCGAGGACGAGCTGCGCCGGGACGTCGAGCGGCTCCAGGCGCAGTGGGAGGAGATCAAGAAGAAGTCCAAGAACGGCGGCAGCGCGCCGACGCTGCTGTACGGCGAGCCGGACATGACCGTCCGGGTCGTGCGGGACATCTTCAACGAGGACTTCTCCAAGGTCGTCGTCAGCGGTGACGACGCCTGGGAGACCATCCACGGGTACGTGTCGCACGTGGCACCGGACCTGGCCGGGCGGCTGTCCAGGTGGACCAGCGAGGTCGACGTCTTCGCCACGTACCGGATCGACGAGCAGCTCGCCAAGGCGCTGGACCGCAAGGTGTGGCTGCCCAGCGGCGGTTCGCTGGTGATCGACCGGACCGAGGCGATGGTCGTCGTCGACGTCAACACCGGCAAGTTCACCGGCCAGGGCGGCAACCTGGAGGAGACGGTCACCAGGAACAACCTGGAGGCGGCCGAGGAGATCGTGCGCCAGCTGCGGCTGCGCGACCTCGGCGGCATCATCGTCATCGACTTCATCGACATGGTGCTGGAGTCCAACCGGGACCTGGTGCTGCGCCGCCTCCTCGAGTGCCTGGGCCGCGACCGTACGAAGCACCAGGTCGCCGAGGTGACCTCGCTGGGCCTGGTCCAGATGACCCGCAAGCGGGTCGGCCAGGGCCTGCTGGAGTCGTTCTCGGAGACCTGCGTCCACTGCAACGGGCGCGGTGTCATCGTGCACCTGGACCAGCCCGCGGCCGCCGGCAGCGGCGGCAAGCGCCGGAAGCGGGCGCGGGCCGGTGCGGCGGACCAGCCGCACGAGCACGAGGTGGTCGTGGGCGTGGAGACGGCCGAGCAGGAGGCGGAGACGGAGACGGCGGCCGAGGTCGCCGCCGAGGCCGCCGAGCC
>NZ_NCTE01000055.1 GCF_002114215.1 Streptomyces sp. 13-12-16
CGCCGAGCCGGGCGGGGAGGCCGTCGCCGCCGGGGAGGGCGGTACCGGTCCGGAGCCGCTGCCCGTCACCCCCCGCACCGGCCTGCGGGACCTGCGCCGCCGCTACTTCCGCGCCCGCTCCTCCTTCGCCCTCCCCGAGGACGAGGACGGCACCGCCGCCGCCCCGGACACCGAGGACGACGCGGCGACCTACGACTCCCCCGCCTGGCGGGAGCGGGTCCGCGCCCTCAACGCCGCGGTGCTGCGCGCCCTCGGCTACGACGCCGAGCCGCACACGCTGACGGTGACGCGCGCCGACCAGCCGTACGGGGTGCGGGTGGCGCACGCCGAGAAGGGCCTGGTCGCGGTGGACTGCGGCTGGGCCGCCGAACCCGACGCCGCCCTCGACCCCGAAGGCCCCGGCCGTCTCCTCGACCCCGTCCCGCTCGACGGCCGCGACACGGTCCCGACCGGCTCCAAGCTGGCCTCCTTCCTGTTCGCCTGCGAGGACGCCCCGCGCTACGTCCTGCTGCTGGTCGGCGGCGTCGTCGTCCTCGCCGACCGGGCGACCTGGGGCGAGGGCCGCTACCTCGCCGTCTCCCTCGACACCGCCCTCCAGCGCAACGACACCAGGGCCGGCGGCGAGCTCGACACGATCGCCGCGCTGTTCGGCGCGGACTCGCTGCGCACCCCGGCGGAGGGCGGGGAGAACCCCCTCGCCGAGCTGGTCGACAAGTCCGCCCGGCACGCGGTGGGCGTCTCCGGCGAACTGCGCGACGGCCTGCGGGTGAGCGTGGAACTCATCGCCAACGAGGTCCTGGCACGGCTGCGCGAACACGGCGTACGCCCCGAGGACGTCAGCGAACTGCCGGAACTGGGCCGCCAGTTGACCCGCGAGTCGCTGCGCTACCTCTACCGGATCCTGTTCCTGCTGTACGCGGAGGCCCGCCCGGAGCTGGGCATCCTGCCCTCGGACTACCCCGAGTACCAGCAGGGCTACGGCCTGGGCCGCCTGGGCGAACTGGTCGCCGAGCGCGACCTGGTCGACGAGAAGTCCCGCAAGGGGTTCTACCTGTACGAGTCGCTGGACCTGCTCTTCCGCAAGGTGCAGGAGGGCCACCGCCCCCGGCGCACCCACGGCACGGACGCGGAGCCGGCCGACGCCGTGACCGCGAGGACGTCGGAGGACGTGGGCCTGCGCTTCGAGCCGCTGCACTCCAAGCTGTTCGAGCCCGAGTCGATCAGGCTGATCGGGAAGGACACGGTGCCGGACCCCCGGGTCGACCCCGACGAGGAGGGCCCCCGGTACCTGGACACCCGCCTGCGCAACGCCACCCTCTACAAGGTGCTGCGCCTGCTGATGATCACCCGGGGGCGGAAGGGCGAGCGCGGCGGCTTCATCTCCTACGCCCAGCTCGGCATCAACCAGCTCGGGGCCGTGTACGAGGGCCTGATGTCGTACTCGGGCTTCGTCGCGGGCGAGGAGCTGTACGAGGTCGCCAAGCACGGCGACCCTCAGGACGGCTCCTGGCTGATCCCGGCGGCGAAGGCCGACGAGTACCCCGACGGCGTGTTCGTCCGGCACACGGATGCGGACACCGGCGAGGAGCGGCGCGTGCGGTACGCGCCGGGCGCGTTCGTGTACCGCCTGTCGGGGCGCGACCGCCAGACCTCGGCCTCCTACTACACGCCGGAGTCGCTGACCCGGGTGACGGTCCAGCTCGCCTTGCAGCACCGCCTGGACCAGGACGACACGGTGACGGAGGCGCGCGAACTCCTCGACTGGAAGATCTGCGAGCCGGCGCTCGGCTCGGGCGCGTTCCTCAACGAGGCGATCAACCAGGTCGCCGCGGAGTACCTGCGGCGCCGCCAGGACGAACTGGGCGTCGCGATCGACACGGAGAAGTACGCGGTCGAGCTCCAGAAGGTGAAGGCGTACGTCGCCCTGCACAACTCCTACGGCGTCGACCTCAACGAGACGGCGGTGGAGCTGGCGGAGGTCTCGCTGTGGCTCAACACCATGCACCCCGGCATGGAGGCCCCCTGGTTCGGGCTGCACCTGCGGCGCGGCAACTCGCTGATCGGCGGCCGGCGTGAGGTGTACCCGCCGGAGAAGTTGAAGAAGGCGGCCTGGCTGGGCACCACCCCGGAGCGCTTCCCGCTGACGGAGGCCGGCGGCGGCCTCCCGGTCACGGTGACCGAGCGCACGACCCGCAGCGGTGCGGTGCAGCGGGTCACGGAGAACGCCGTGCACCACTTCCTGCTGCCCGCGAAGGAGTGGGGCGCGGTCGCCGCCGAGAAGGAGGCGAGGGCCCTCGCCCCGGAGGCGGCCCGGACACTGGCCGCCTGGCGCAAGATGATCACACGGACGCCCACCGCCAAGCAGGGGGAACGGCTCCAGGCGCTGGCGCGGCGGACGGAGTTCCTGTGGGGCCTGGTCGTCCGCCGCCTGGAGATCTCCGAACGGGACATCTCGCGGCGGATCCCGGTGTGGGGCGCGGAGGACGGCTGGCTGCGGTCGCCGGAGGAGGCGGTGCGGCGAGAAAAGGTCGTCGCGGACCTGACGGCGCCGGACACCCCGTACTGGCGGCTGAAGACGCTGATGGACGCGTGGTGCGCGCTGTGGTTCTGGCCGGTGCAGGAGGCCGCGCTGCTGGACGGCACGCACGAGGCGTACGCGCGGGCGGAGGCGGGCATCGAGGCGGTGACGCTGTCGGACCTCGGCGCCGAGGCTTCCCAGGTGCTGCTGTCCTGGGAGACGGAGGACCTGTTCGGCGAGGTCACGGGGAGCGGCGAGCTGACGGCGGGCTCGGTGGAGCGGCGGCGGACCGGCCGGCGCAAGGAGGCCGTGGCCAAGCGGAGACGGGCGGCGGTGCCGCTGGCGGGGCTGGACGACTGGCTGGAGTTCGCGGAGGCCCTGATCGGTACGGAGGACGTACCGGCGGACTCCCTGGTGGCGGAGTTCGACTCCCTCGCGGAACTGGAGCCGTACGAGGACGCCTTGCCCGGCCTGATGGGCATGGAGCACTTCTACGAGCTGGAGTCCCGGTTCCCCTGGGCGTCGGTCGCGCGGGACGTGGCGAAGGCGCAGGGGTTCTTCCACTGGGAGCTGGACTTCGCGCAGGTGTTCGCGCGGGGCGGGTTCGATCTGCAGGTGGGGAATCCGCCTTGGGTGCGGCCACGGTGGCAGGAGGGTCCGCTTCTGGCGGAGCTGGAACCGTGGTTCATGCTGGCGGAGAAGCCGAGTGCGGAGGAGTGGCGCCTCCGTAGGGAAGAGGTACTGGCCGCGCGTGCGGACGGCCAAGATTTCGTCCTCAGCGAGTTGGCCTCCCATGCAGGGGTCGTTGCCACACTGGGAAGTTCAGCACTTTACCCATTGCTTACTGGTACTCAGATTGACTTGTACCGAGCTTTCATGACTCGAGTATGGCAGCACATTACATCGCATGGCAGTGCGGGAATGCTCCATCCGGACACTCATTTCAGCGGCGTACACGAAGGATCCATTCGAGCAGCCACATACCGCCACCTACGAGTTCACGCACACTTCGTAAACTCAGCGAACTGGGCATTCGACGATCTCGACCGCGGCTGGGAGTTTGGAGTACACATCTATGGCACACCACAGGAACCTAACTTCCTACACCTCAGCGAACTCCGTGACGCTAATGCCCTCCCTGGTTCACTGATCCACGATGGGCAGGGTCTAGCGCCGGGCATCAAGTACAACGGTTCATGGGATATTCGGCCGCATCGCGAGCGCGTGGTGCATGTCAACGAGACTTTGCTGGCCAGTTGGCACTCTCTAACGGGCGCGGCAGGCGGGACAACTCAGACCCCTTTGCTGTACCCGGTTCTCGCCGGTGAGCAGGGTGCGATTGAGGCTCTGGCCGCCTACCCTAATAGCCTAGCCGACTACAAACCGGCGATTTCAAGCGGATATCACGAGGCGAGCGCCAAGAAGGATGGGCTAATCCGCTGGGCAAATCAGGCCGTTCTCGATCTTTCGGATGTCATCCTTCAAGGGCCTCACTTCGCATCGGCACTTCCCTACTCGAAGGAGCCCAGGATTCCCTGTCGGAGCAACCGGGACTGGGAACCTTTTGCACCTACAGAACTACCTGCGACACATGTGCCGGTGACCAACTATGTTCGAGCCACAGATAAATCGAGTTACGTGGCTGCTCAAAACTCCTGGAACGGCGAGCCATATACCGCATACTTCCGGCTGGCCTGGCGGGCCATGATTCCGTTCAACACACACCGAAGCCTCTTGGCCGCCCTGCTCCCACCCGGCCCTGCACACGTTCATACGGTGCACTCCATGGCTTTGGCGAGCAACCGATTGACTGTCCTCAACGCAGGTTTCTGGGCGGCGCTTCCCCTGGATTACCTATTGCGTATCACTAGCCGCTCGCATCTTCAGGTTTCTGAAGCCCACCAGATGCCCGCTGCCGATCCGAAGCACCCGCTTGCCCCTGCTCTGCTCCTACGCACTCTTCGACTAAACGCTCTGACTACGCACTACGCCCCCCTCTGGGAAGAACTATTCGATCCCAGGTGGGCAGGCTACGAGGGCTGGGCTAACCCCCACTGGCCTCACCTAAAGCCCCTCGCTGCTGGCCTCAAGCCGACTTGGGAATACGGCACCCCCCTCCGCACCGAACACGAACGTCGCGCCGCCCACGTCGAACTCGATGCCCTCGTCGCCGTCTGGCTCGGCATCACCTCCGATCAGCTCGCCGCGATCTTCAAGTCCCGCTACCCACAGCTCCACGACTACGAGTCGGCGACCTACTTCGACGTCAACGGCCGAAAGATCGCAGGCGACTTCAACACCTACGGGCACGGCCAGACCAAGCAGGACTACCTCGACCTCCTCGCCCACCTGGAGGACCCGGAGCGCACCCCGCCCCCGGCCGGCTACCAGGCCCCCTTCTACAAGGCGGACCGGGAGGCCGAGATGCGGGCCGCGCACGCGCACTTCCAGGCGCGGCTGGACGCCGAGATCGCCGCAGGCCGCTGGACGCCGCCCCAGTTGGTGACCGTGGACGCCTGACCGCCGCGCCGCCCCGGACACGCCTGTGCCCTGTGACTCCCCTCGGAGTCACAGGGCACAGCAGCAAGGCGACGACTCAGCCGATCCGGTCGGCGGTGAACCCGACGAACGCGGCCCACGCCTCCGAACCAACCGCCAGGACGGGGCGGTTGGTGTCCTTCGAGTCCCGTACGCGCACAGTGTGCGGGCAGGTGGCCACCTCGACGCACTCACCACCGGCTCCGCCGCTGTAACTGCTCTTGAACCAGTCGAGCTGGACGGTCTCTTCGACGCTCATAGTTCTCCCAGCGACTTCTCGATGAAGGCCAAGGACTCACGCGGAGTGAGGGCTTGCGCTCGGATGATCCCATAACGCAACACGATGCCGCGGACCTCTGCTCGCTCCGACACGATTGTGCTCCGTCCCTGCGCCTCCAGATAGGCCACTTGATCATCACCGTCTCTGTGCAACACGGTGAACGGTCCATCCACGCCGGCGTTGTCCTCTCCGTCCAGCGGCATGACCTGGATTTCTACGTTGCGGTACGCGCCGACGAGCAGCAGTTGCTCCAGCTGCCCACGCATGACGGAGCGCCCTCCCAACGGTCGCCGCAGAACCGCCTCGTCGATGACGAAGCTCACCAGCGGAGCAGGTCTCCGAGCGAAGACTTCCTGCCGAGCCAGCCGCGCAGCGATGCGTTGTTGGACGGCCTCCTCGTCCAGCAACGGGCGCCACATCTCGAACACAGCCCGCATGTATTCCTCGGTCTGCAGCAGTCCAGGCACCGCGTGGGTTCCGTAGACCCACAGCTCAACAGCCTCCGCCTCCAACCGAGCCGCGTCCCGGAAGAACGCCGGGTACTGCGCCCGAGCGACCTCCTCCTTCATCTCCTGGAGCACCCCGCCCGCGTCCAGCAGTTCGTCCGCCACGTCGATGAACCTCGGCGGAGGAATCCGCCGCCCCAACTCGTAGGACGCGATGGTGGACGGCGAGTACCCCGTCCGCGCGCCGACCTCCGACCGCTCCAGCCCGGCCCGCAACCGGAACCGCTTCATCTGCCGCCCGAACACCCGGAGGATCCCCGTCCCCGGCTCCGGAGAAGCCGCCTCCGGCCCTTCCTCCCCGGCCACCGTCTCCTCCGGCTCCCGCACCGTCTCGCTCATCACTCGCCCACCTCCGCCACCCATCGGCCGGTCCGCCCAACTCCCCCGCCTCACCGGGGGATACGGCACGCACCGCGTACACACGCCGCCGGAACGCGTACAACGCCCCCGGTCGGCCCGTCACCCGGCGTCAACGCTAGGACCCGCCGCACGGAGGAACCGGTGAACGACCACGGTTCACCAGATCGAGTACGCGCACGCTCTCCGGTGGCCGATGGCGGTTCACCCCGGACCCGGCTCGCTCCGGAGGACCCGGACCATTTCCTGGACCTCCTCCGAATACCAGGACAAGCGGAGGTCCAACTGCCTGCGGATGGGAGGGCTCGACCGGTACATGGACCGCACCAGCGACGCCCACGCGGCCTGGTTGCCCGGGGTCAAGTTGTGGGACTGCTCCACGAACTCCTGGAAGTAGATGCAGTAGAGCTCGGCGAGTGAGGCGATCCTGCCGGCGTCCGGGTGATCGGGCGGAACCGGGACGTCGTCGAAGAAGAAGGGCCGCAGGTGCGGGTGCTCGATGAGGACCAGTTTGATCTGGACCCCGATGTCGTAGGTCGCGCGACGGGCCGACGACCTGATCCCCTCCGCGAGGTGCCGCAGTTGCACGATCACCGCGGCGAGGCCCACGACCGCGGCCGTGCTCGCGACCACCGCGGCGAGCGCCTCCGTCGTGTCCGTCCAGTGCACAGCGCACCCCCGTACGGCTCGCACCTGCGCTTTCGGCGTCCCGTCCCCGGAGGCAGGGTACTTCCGCGGCCCTGTCCCGTCCCGGGCGTTCCCGAGGCACACGGCGGGCGCACAGGTGCACGTGCGTGCTCCCCTGCGCATCTCAGGAGGTGCGATCCGTCACGCATCGACTACTGTACGAGGGCGTTCGGCCCGTGATCGGCATCGTGGAGGGGGCACGTCATGGTCGGCAGCGCGTCCGCGCCACCACCCGGTCCGCAGGGGTCCCCGGAGCCGGAGGTCCCCGAGGGCCCGGTACCCCAACCCGCTGAACCCGCCGTCGAGTTCACCGACACCGGTGTCAGCACGGGCATCGAGGCCGAGGACATCGGCGAGGCCGGCCGGATGCCCTTCGATCCCGAGCTCATCGACGTCGCCCCCCGCAACCCCACGATCGACCTCGTCCTCCAGCGGCTGAAGCGCGGGCTCATCGACCTCCAGCCGGACTTCCAGCGCCGTTCCGGCATCTGGAACGACACCGCGCAGAGCCGACTGATCGAGTCGCTGCTGCTGCGGATCGCGCTGCCCACGCTCTACGTGGCGGAGGAGGCGGACGAGTCCTGGTCCGTGGTCGACGGCGTCCAGCGGCTCACCAGCATCGTGCGCTTCGTGAAGCCGGAGGCGGCCGGCCTGAAGCCGCTGCGGCTGGAGAACCTGGAGTACCTGACCCAGTACGACGGCGCCGGCTTCGAGGACCTGCCCGGCAGGATGCAGACCCGCATCCTGGAGAGCGAGCTCTCCGTGCTGCTGATCCGCAAGGGGACACCGGAGGAGGCCAGGTTCAACATCTTCGCCCGGATCAACACGGGCGGTTTGCCCCTCTCCCAGCAGGAACTGCGGCACGCCCTGATCCCGGGACGGGCACGGACCTTCCTGGCGAAGCTGGCGGAGAGCGAGCAGTTCCTGGACGCCACGGCGCACAGCGTCTCCCCCGCGCGCATGGCGGAGCGCGAACTGTGCCTGCGCTTCCTCGCGTTCTGGATGACCCCGCCCGAGCGCTACGTCACCCAGGACTTCGACGGCTTCCTCCGCAGGACCATGCACGCCGTCAACGCGCTGCCCGAGGACGAGTTGAAGAAGCTGGAGCTGCGCTTCCAGGTGGCGATGCTGGGCAGCCGGCTCGTCTTCGGGGACCAGGCGTTCCGCAAGCAGTTCCACGGAGTCACCCGCCGCTACCCCATCAACAAGGCGCTCTTCGAGGTCCAGGCCGTGACCGTGGCCGGGTGCGAGCCCGACGAACTCGAGACCCTGCACCGCCGGGCGAAGACCCTGGAGCGGAAGTTCAAGAACCTGATGGACGACCCGGACTTCTTCGACGCGATCTCCTCCGGCACCGGCGACGCCGACAAGGTCAACTACCGCTTCCAGTCCATGAAGGACCTGTTCCGCGAGGTACTGAGTGCTTGACCTACTGACCCTCACCAACTTCAAGGCGTTCGCCCGCCAGGAGATCCCGCTGGCCCCGTTCACCCTGCTCACCGGGCTCAACTCCTCCGGCAAGAGCTCCGTCCTGCAGGCGCTGGCCCTGCTGCGGCAGTCGTACGAGTCCGGTGACCTCGCCCCGGTGGGCGGTCGCGAGTCGGGGCTGCTGCTCAACGACGAGCTGGTGCAGCTCGGTACCGGCCAGGACGTGCGGCACGAGGCCTACGACGACGACACCGGCCCGCACATCGCGCTCGCCCTGCGGGGCGACGGCGCGACGGCGCGGTGGACCGCCGTCTACGAGCGCGAGGCGGACCACCTCAGGCTGGTCCCCGCCGAGCAGGGCATCCAGCCCGAGCCCGCCGCGCTGCTGCCGAGCCTGTTCGGGCCGGGCTTCCAGTACCTGAAGGCCGACCGGGTGTCCCCGCAGGTCAGTTACCCCCGTTCGCACCACGCGGTGACCACCCGCGGCTTCCTCGGCGCGCACGGCGAGCACACGGTGAACTACCTGCGCACCCACCAGGACGAACCGGTGGCGGGCGAGGCCCTCCGGCTCCCGGACGCCGCCTCCGCCGGCCTCCTCGCCCAGACCGAGGCGTGGATGCAGCGGCTGTGCCCCGGGGTGCGGCTGGTGGCGGAGGACATCCACGGCACCGACGCCGTCCGGCTCGGCTACCACTTCGGCAGCGGCTACTCCGAGTCCAACCGGTACCGGCCCACCAACGTCGGGTTCGGGTTGACGTACGTGCTGCCGGTCGTCGTGGCGTGCCTGTCGGCCCGGCCCGGGACCCTGATCCTGCTGGAGAACCCCGAGGCCCACCTGCACCCGCAGGGGCAGACCTGGATGGCGTACCTGGCGTGCGCGGCGGCCGCGAGCGGGGCGCAGGTCGTCATGGAGACGCACAGCGACCACGTGCTCAACGGCCTGCGGCTCCAGGTGAAGAACGGCCGGCTGGCCGCCGGCGGGACGGCCGTGCACTACTTCCGCCGCAAGGGACAGACCACGGAGGTCGTCAGCCCGGTCATCGGACCGGACGGGACGCTCTCCGAGTGGCCCGAGGGGTTCTTCGACGAGTGGGAGAACTCCCTGGACCAGTTGCTCGACTGATCCACCGGGCTCCTGGAGAGCCGCACACACCGATGGGACTCCGCGCCACGGCGCGGTCACCGGCGCGATCGGGAATGGGGTGGGACGTGCCGCTGCTCGTGTTTCTCAATGAACGGTCCTGCGCATCGGACCGTGGACCGGACGAGGTCGCCGCGGGGATGCGGACCTTCGTGGACGTACTGCGGGAGTTACGGCGCTGGCGGGACATCAGCCTGGCCACCCAGAGCCCGCTCGACCAGGCCGAACTGGCCCGCGGCTACTACTACGCCCAGTGGCGCAACGACGCCCGCAACAAGGACCAGCACCGCTACATCCAGGCGATGCGCAACCGCCGCACGACCTTCCAGGCGGCCCTCCACGCGTCCGCCGCGGCCGACCGCGCCGGTGTCTGGCACCGGCACGAGGGGGTGGACGTGCAAGGGCTCGGGGCGGCGCAGATGACGGACGGCATGGCCGTCAGCCTGCCGCTCGACCCGGCCTGGGACGCCTGCTGGCTCGACCTCGCGATCGAGGAGCTGACGGAGGACCCCGAGACCGGGGACGTCACCGCCGACGAGTACACCGACAGCGTCCGGCACGCCTCGCGGGTGGCGCACCTCGGCGAGCACGAGGCGTGGGGGCGCCTGGAAGGGCTCGACGCCGTCTCGAGCGGTGCGGAACTGTGGGCCGGGCGGGAGGACTTCTTCCCCGACCTCCAGTTCCTCCCCCGGGTGCGGGAGGACCTGGAGAACCTGGACCCGAAGTGGTTCAAGGGGGCCCGCAGGCTCCTGCGGCAGCTCCAGGAGACCGCCGCGGGATGGGACCCCGTCTCCTCCCCGACCGGGCCGCACTGGGAGGCCCCCCACATCCGGCCGGAGTACGAGAACGCCCGCAGGGACCGTTACTGGGAGGACCTGGACGGCGAGAGCCGCTGCTTCGAACTCCACGGGAACCTCAACCGGAACGCCGGGCGCGTCTACTTCCGGCTGGTGCACGAGGAGAAGGCGATCCGTATCGCCCACATCGGACGCCACCTCTGACGCTCCGTCCCCCGCCGGCCGGGACGCCTTCACCGTCCCGGCCGCGCGTACGAGAGCACCGCCCCTACGGCCTGCCGCAAACGGCCCACGCCGGCCCGCCCGGCACCGACCGTGCCGGCTTTTCCGCGGGTCGTACCTGGCCCGGTCGGTGGTGGACCCGTCAGCGTGAGTGCCATGAACGGCACTCCCCCCTCCCGTCGCGGCCCCGACCGCCGCCCCGCACGACTCCGCCATGCGGTTCACCCCCACCCCGCACGACGCCCGGCCGGCCCGGCACCCGGACGCAGGATGCCCTGAAGGGCCCTGGCAGGACGAACGGCAGCGGCTCGGCAAGCACAGCCTCCTGCGGCTCACCCACGGAACCCTGCTCAATCCTCCGCCCACCGTCGACGCCGGTGACCGGGCCGACGGCTGGGACGAGAACCGCATCCGCTCGCGCGGGAGTTACCTGGCTTCCCTCTCCCTGCACATCTGGCCGTCAGGGGGCGACCTGCTCGCAGGCTGAGCGGGCTCGTCAGACGTGCGGCTCCGGGGCGAAGCCCGTCCAGCGCAGCTCGGCGGGCAGGTGGCGCATGTCGTTGGAGACGAGGAGGGAGGCGGGCCGGCCGGGGGCGTAGCGGATGACGGTGAGCGCCGCGTTGCCGTGGTTGAGGCCGAGCCAGCGCCACTTCGGCGCGTGCAGGGCGTCCCGGACGAGCCAGGCGACCAGGAAGTTGTGGGTGACGACGAGTTCGTGCCGGTCCTGTTCCCCCTCCACCGGCCCGGTGAACAGGTCCAGCGCCCGGCGGGCCAGCACGGGTCCGTTCCTCCGGTCCTCGTCCGTCGCGCCGGCGAGGAAGCGGAGGTGGAGGTCCGCCGATTCGGGCGGCAGCTCGCCCCTGTCCGGCAGGTGGGGCACGTAGTCACCGGCGGCGTCCGAGACGTGCAGGGGGACGTCCTCCAGCTGGGCGCCGATCAGGCGTGCGGTCTGCTCCGCCCGCGGCAGGGGGCCGTGGTGGACGGCGGCGAGGGGGACGCCCCGGAGGCGTCGGCCTAGCAGGGTGGCCTGCCGCCGGCCGGCCTCCGTCAGCCCGCTCCCGTCCGGTGACGCCTCGCCGTGCCGGGCGAGGTAGAGGTGACGGGTGGCCGTGCCGGTCATCGTGAGCTCCTCCGTGTCCACCAGTGGTCTCTTGCACCGGTGGACGCCGGTCCCGGGGCACCGGTTCCTCCGTCCGCCGCCGTGCCAGGCCGGTCCGGGTGGTTCCTCCCCCGTGGACGGCGCCCACGGGGGACGGTTTTCGGTCAATGCCCGTGTGCCGGGCCGGTCGGTGTCCCGGCCGCCCTGTTGTAGTTGACAGTTGATCAATAACCTTGCGTGGTACACGAAATGACGAGCGCAGGGAGCTCCATGTCCACCGCCCAGCAGGTGCCCGACATCCTCTCGCCCGAGTTCGCGGCCGACCCCTACCCCGCCTACCGGGTGATGCGGGAGACCGCGCCCCTCATCTGGCACGAGGCGACGAAGAGCTACATCGTCTCGCGCTACGAGGACGTCGAGCGCGTCTTCAAGGACAAGGCCGGGGAGTTCACCACCGACAACTACGCCTGGCAGCTCGAGCCCGTGCACGGCAAGACGATCCTGCAGCTCAGCGGGCGGGAGCACGCCGTGCGCCGGGCCCTGGTCGCGCCCGCCTTCCGGGGCGGCGACCTGGAGCGGAAGTTCCTGCCGGTCATCGAGCGCAACTCCCGCGAGCTGATCGACGGCTTCCGGCACACCGGCTCCGCCGACCTGGTCGCCGACTACGCCACCCGCTTCCCGGTCAACGTCATCGCCGACATGCTGGGCCTGGACAAGGCCGACCACCCCCGCTTCCACCGCTGGTACACGGCCGTCATCGCCTTCCTCGGGAACCTGTCGGGCGACGCCGGGGTGACGGCGGCCGGGGAGCGGACCCGGGTGGAGTTCGCCGAGTACATGCTGCCGATCATCCGGGAGCGCCGCGAGAACCCGGGCGACGACCTGCTGTCCGTGCTGTGCGCCGCCGAGGTCGACGGGGTGCGGATGAGCGACGAGGACGTCAAGGCGTTCTGCAGCCTGCTGCTCGCCGCGGGCGGCGAGACCACCGACAAGGCCATCGCCGGCATCTTCGCCAACCTGCTGCTCCACCCCGACCAGCTCGCCGCCGTCCGCGCGGACCGCTCGCTGATCCCGCGCGCCTTCGCCGAGACCCTGCGGTTCACCCCGCCCGTCCACATGATCATGCGGCAGTCGGCGACGGAGGTGGAGCTCAGCGGCGGGACGATACCCGCGGGAGCCACCGTCACCTGTCTGATCGGCGCCGCCAACCGCGACGAGAGCCGCTACGCCGATCCCGACCGCTTCGACGTCTTCCGCGACGACCTGACCACCACCACCGCCTTCTCCGCCGCCGCCGACCACCTCGCGTTCGCGCTCGGCCGGCACTTCTGCGTCGGCGCGCTGCTGGCGAAGGCGGAGGTGGAGACCGGCGTCGGCCAGCTCCTCGACGCCATGCCCGACGTGCGTCTCGCCGACGGGTTCGAGCCGGCCGAGCAGGGCGTGTTCACCCGCGGACCGCAGAGCCTGCCGGTGCGGTTCACCCCCGTGAAGGGCTGACCCCCACGAGCGGGCCGGTACGGAGCCGTCCGCGCGGACGGCTCCGTACCGGCCCGCCCCCTCCCGGTCCCCGGCCCGCCGGTCCGCGCCGCGGTCCGGGCCCCGCCGGGGCGCCCGGAAGAGTCCGCTACCGCACCACCGGCGTGAACCGCACCGGAAGCGACGACAGCCCCCGCATCCAGATCGACGGCCGCCAGGTCAGTTCCTCCGGCTCCACCGACAGCACCAGGTCGGGCAGCCGTTCCAGCAGCGTCTCGACCGCCGTCCGCGCCATCACGTCCGCCAGCAGCGGAGCCGGGTACGGGCAGCGGTGCTCGCCGTTGCTGAACGACAGGTGCGCGGCGTTCTCCGCGCCCACGTGCCCCTCCGGCCAGATCTGCGGGTCGGTGTTGGCCGCGGCCAGCCCCAGCACCAGGCAGTCGCCGGCCCGGATCTGCCGGCCGCCCAGCTGGACGTCCCGTACCGCCCACCGGCCGATGAAGTTCTGCGTCGGCGTGTCCAGCCACAGCACCTCGTTGAGCGCCTCGCCCACGCTGAGCCGGCCGCCCGAGACGTTCACGGCGAACCGCTCGTCCGTCAGCAGCAGGCGCAGCGTGTTGCAGATCCAGTTCGCCGTCGGCTGCTGCGCCGCCGCGATCACGGAGATCAGGTCCTGGACGACCTCCTCGTCCGTCAGGCCGGCCGGGTGGGTCAGCATGCGCGAGGTGATGTCCGGGCCGGGAGCGGTCCGCTTGTCCTCCACCAGCTGCCGCAGCCGTTCGCCCACGCGCCCGTACGCCGCCACCGGGTCGTCGCCCTCCCCCGCGTCCAGGGAGATCCGCAGGTCGTCGACGAGCCGGCGGGTCTCCTCGCCCGAGGTCGGCATCCCGCACAGCTGCACCACGGTGCGCATCGGCAGGGCGTGCGCGTAGTCGGCCATCAGCTCCGCCCGGCCGCTGCCGGCGAACCGGGCGATGAGGTCGTCGGCGATCAGCAGGCAGTCGTGGGACAGCTCGAACTGGTCGACCCCCTCCAGCGCCTCGGTGATCACCCCGGCCCGCCGCCGGTGCTCCTCGCCCTCGGTGAACAGCACCGACGGCTGGTACCCGACGAAGGGCAGCAGCGGCCAGTCCGGCGGGATGTTCTCCCACTGGTTCCAGCGCCGCGAGTCCCGTGCGAACAGCTCGTCGTGGCCGGTCACGTACGTGAGTTCGGAGTAGCCCAGCACCAGCCAGGCCGGGACGCCGCCGTCGAGCAGCACGGGCGCGACCGGGCCGTGCTCCCTGCGCAGCGCGCGGTAGAGCTGCGACGGCGTCTGCTGGTACTCGAGCCCCGTCAGGGGCACCGCGCCGGAGTGGGCGGGACACCCCGGGGGCGCCGGGGGTGCCGGGTGCGCGTAGGGGTCTCCTGGGTCGGTCACGGTGTCGCCTCCTCGGCGATGGCCAGGGCGTGGAGGTGGTTCACGAGGGTGATCAGCACGTCCTTGCCGGAGTGCCGGACCCGTGCGTCGCAGTCGACCATCGGCACGTGGGCGGGCAGGGCGAGCGCCTGGCGGATCTCGTCCAGGGAGTACCGGTCGGTGTCGTCGTCGAACCGGTTCACGGCCACCACGAAGGGCGTGCGGTGGTGCTCCAGCCGGTCGATCGCGTACCAGGAGTCGTCCATCCGGCGCGTGTCCACGAGGACCACGGCGCCCAGCGTCCCCGAGAACAGCCGGTCCCACAGGAACCAGAAGCGCTCCTGGCCGGGCGCCCCGAACAGGTACAGCACCATGCGGTCGTTGAGGCTGATCCGCCCGAAGTCGAACGCGACCGTCGTGGTGGTCTTCGACGTCACCGCGCCGGTCTCGTCGACGCCCACGCCGGCCTGGGTCATCACCTCCTCGGTGTTGAGCGGCCTGATCTCGCTCACGGAGCGGACCAGGGTCGTCTTGCCGACGCCGAACCCGCCCACGACGACGATCTTCAGACCGGTCTCCGCGGTGTCGTTCAGCGGTGTGCGGTGGGAGGGCAGCTCAGAGGTTGCGGAGCCCATGGAGCACCTCTTGGAGTAGGGCGGAATCAGGCAGGGAGGCGACGGACGGCGCCGCGCGCGGATGGCGGGCGGTGATGCGGCCGGTGTCCAGCAGGTCGCCCAGCAGGATCCGCACCACCATGACCGGCAGCCCGAGCTCCGCCGCGATCTCGACGACGGCGACGGGGTGCCGGCACAGCTCCAGGATCCGGGCGTGCTCCGACTGCATCCCCGGCACCGGCCCGCTCTCGCTGACGATGAGGGTGACCAGGTCGAAGAACTCGTCGGCGCGGCTGCGGCCACCGGTGAGGGTGTAGAGCCGGTCCGGGTCACCCGTGTCGACGGGTTTGCGCGTCACGACGTGCCGCTCCCCCCGGACCGGTCCCGCGGTTCGGCCCGCAGGTGCTCGCCGATCTGCTCGACCAGCTCCGTCATCTGGTGGCCGATCACTCCGGGATCGGCGTCCTCCCGGGCGACGACGGCGAGGTGCGCCCCCTCGCCGGCCTCCACGATGAACAGCAGGCCGCCGTGGAACTCGGTCATCGACTGCCGGACGCCGCCGGTGCCGTCGCCGAACTCCATGGAGGCCCCCTGGGCGAGGGCCTGGATGCCGGAGCAGATCGCCGACAGCTGGTCGGCCCGGTCGAGCGTCAGGTGCTCGCTCCAGCAGAGCTTCAGGCCGTCCCGGGACAGGACCAGGGCGTGACGTGCGCCGGGGGTCTGTTCCAGGAGGCCTTGCAGGAGCCAGCTGAGGCTGTTGTCGGTGGTCTGCATGATGGGTGATGGGACGGTGGTGTCCGGCTGACCGGTCACCGGCCCGTTCCTCCTATCTCACGAGCTCGAGCGGGAAGGGGCGCCGTCGCCCCGGACGCCGTACGGGAAGGGGGTCCGGCGCTGTACGGGAAGGGGTGGGTCTACGGAGCGGCGGGCGGCTGCGGCCCGGGCCGGGAATCCGGTCCGGCAGCGCCGTTCCCGGACCGCCGTGCGCGGTGGAAGGCGCCGAACCGCGAGCCCGCGTCGCGTGCCGGGCGGCGCGTCGACGCCGTGTCGCCGGCCT
>NZ_NCTE01000557.1 GCF_002114215.1 Streptomyces sp. 13-12-16
CGCCTCGCCCGCCGTCTCCAGTCCGGTGGCGGCCGGGCGCAGCACCCGGCGGGCGGCCAGGGCGCCGTAACCGAGCAGGAACGCGCCGCCGATCCAGCCGACCGCCGTCAGCGCGCCGGGCCACGCCACGACCACCGCACCGACCCCGCCGACCCCGAGGGCGATCAGCGCCGCGTCGGACAGGGCGCAGATGCCGACGACGGCGAGTACGGCGTCGCGGCGGACGCCCTGGCGCAGGACGAAGGCGTTCTGGGCACCGATGGCGACGATGAGGGAGAGGCCGGTGCCGAATCCGGCGGCGGCGGTGGTCAGGGCGCTGGTCATGGCGACGACGCTACGGGCGCGGAGGATCTGCAGTACAGCTAATGATTCTTACGTACCATTAGCTCTCGTGATGACGGATCTTCCGCTGGACCAGGTGAGGACCCTGCTCGCCGTGGTGGACGAGGGGACGTTCGACGCGGCGGCCGCCGCGCTGCACGTCACGCCCTCGGCGGTGAGCCAGCGGGTGAAGGCTCTGGAGCAGCGCACGGGGCGGGTGCTGCTGCTGCGCACCAAGCCGGTGCGGCCGACCGAGTCGGGCGAGGTGCTGGTCAGGCTCGCCCGCCAGACGGCCCGGCTGGAACGGGACGCGTACGCCGAGCTGGGGCTGAGCGGGGCCGGGGAGCCGACCCGGGTGCCGGTGGCGGTGAACGCGGACTCGCTGGCGACCTGGTTCCTCGGGGCCCTCACCCGCCTGCCGGCCGACTCGCGGCTCCGCTTCGAACTGCGCCGGGAGGACGAGGCCCATACGGCGGCGCTGCTGCGGGAGGGGACGGTGATGGCCGCGGTGACCTCGTCGCCGGACGCGGTGCCGGGCTGTTCCGTGCGGCTTCTGGGACGGATGCGCTATCTCCCGGTGGCGAACCCGGAGTTCGCCGTGCGGCATCTCGCGGGACCGCTGCGGGAGGTACTGCCCGTGGCGCCCGTGGTGGTGTTCGACCGGAAGGACGACTTCCAGGACGGCTTCGTGCGCCGGCTCACACGCGGACGCGCCGAGGCGAGCGCGCTGCGCCACCACGTGCCGACCTCGGAGGGGTTCGCCGAGGCGGTCGCCGCGGGCCTGGGCTGGGGCATGGTGCCCGAGGCCCAGGCGGACCCCCTGCTCCGGGCCGGCCGCCTCACGGTGTTCGCCCCGGACCGGGAGGTCGACATCTCCCTGTACTGGCAGCAGTGGAAGCTGGACTCCCCCGCGCTGGCGGCGGTGGCGGACGCGGTGACGGAGGCGGCGGCGGGAGCGCTGCGCCGCTGAGGGCCCGTCGGCTCGTCGGCCCGCCCTACCTCCGTTCCCCTCGGCCGAACAGATGGGGCACCCCCCGGCTAGGATCCCGCCAGGCTGTTCCCGGCGCTCTCCAGGAGCATGTCCAGCGCCGTCGGGTAGGCACTGGTGACCATGCGGGTGGCCAGCAGGGGCGCGGCCTCGGCGATGCGGGGGTGGGTGGCGGCGGGGAGGCGGGCGTAGGTGGAGCGCCACATCTCCTCGTCGGCGTGGAGTGCGGCGTCGGGCAGGGCCAGGGACGCGGCGTCGAGGGCGGCGAAGGCCAGCGTGGTGTCGATGAAGGCGTGGTAGACGCGGACCGTCTCCGGCAGCGGGAAGCCCGCGGTGCGCAGCACGTCGAGGACCGCCTCGTCGGCCGCCAGTTCGTTCGCCCGGCCGGAGACCCGGCTCGCCGTGAGGACGGCGGCCTGCGGGTGCGACACGTAGGCGGCGTGGATGCGCAGCCCGACGTCCCGCAGGTCGGCCCGCCACTGTCCCGTGGGCCGCCAGCCGTGCAGCGCCTGGCCGATCAGCGCGTCCCCGATGGCGAGGGTCAGCTCGTCCATGCCGCGGAAGTAGCGGTAGAGGGTGCTCGGGTCGCAGTCCAGGGCGAGGCCGAGGCGGCGGGCGGTCAGACCCGTGCTGCCGTGCTCGCGCAGCAGGCGCAGCGCCGTCTCGACGATCAGCGTCTCGGACAGGACCCGGCCGCTCCTCGTCGGCCTGCGGCGCCGCCGGCGCTCCTCGGGAACCACGTGTTTGGGCATCGTCGTCTCCTCGCGCTCTTATGCCAACGCCATTGACCTTATGCCGTCGCGCGGCGTTGTATCTCCGGCCGGGGCCCCGCACACATCCCGGATCCACGAGGATCCACGAGGCAGAGAGGGAGTGCTCCGTCATGCGTGTACTGCTGGTGGGAGCCGGCGGCGTGGGTACCGCCGTCACCCGGATCGCGGCCCGGCGGCCGTTCTTCGACCGGATGGTGGTGGCCGACCACGACCCGTCCCGGGCCGAGGCGGCGGTCGCCGCGCTCGGCGCGGAGGGGGCCCGGTTCCGTGCCGAGCGCGCGGACGCCGGTGACGAGGACGGGGTGGTGGCGCTGCTCGAGCGGCACGGCTGCGACGTCCTGCTCAACGCCACCGACCCCCGGTTCGTGATGCCGCTGTTCCGCGCGGCGCGCCGCGCCGGTGCCACCTATGTCGACATGGCGATGTCGCTGTCCCGGCCGCACGCCGAACGGCCGTACGAGGAGTGCGGGGTCAAGCTCGGCGACGAGCAGTTCGCGCGGTCCGGGGAGTGGGTGGAGGCCGGTGCGCTCGCCCTGGTCGGGATGGGCGTCGAGCCGGGGCTGTCGGACGTCTTCGCCCGGTACGCCGCCGACGAACTCTTCGACGAGATCGAGGAGATCGGCGTCCGCGACGGCGCGAACCTCACGGTGGACGGCTACGGCTTCGCGCCGTCCTTCAGCATCTGGACCACGATCGAGGAGTGCCTCAACCCGCCCGTGGTCTACGAGGAGGGCCGCGGCTGGTTCACCACCGAGCCGTTCAGCGAGCCGGAGGTGTTCGACTTCCCCGAGGGCATCGGCCCGGTGGAGTGCGTGAACGTCGAGCACGAGGAGGTGCTGCTCGTCCCGCGCTGGGTGGACGCCCGCCGGGTGACCTTCAAGTACGGCCTGGGCCGCGAGTTCATCGACACGCTCAGGACGCTGCGCCTGCTGGGCCTGGACCGCACCGAACCGGTGACCGTGCCCGGCCCGGACGGTCCGGTGCGGGTCTCCCCCAGGGACGTGGTGGCCGCCTGTCTGCCCGACCCGGCGACGCTGGGCGAGCGGATGCACGGCAAGACCTGCGCCGGCACCTGGGTGCGGGGCGTGAAGGACGGGGCGCCGCGCGAGGTGTACCTGTACCACGTGGTCGACAACGAGTGGTCCATGGCCGAGTACGGCTGCCAGGCCGTGGTGTGGCAGACCGCCGTCAACCCCGTCGTCGCCCTCGAACTGCTCGCCGGCGGCGCCTGGTCGGGCACGGGCGTGCTCGGTCCGGAGGCGTTCCCCGCGAGGCCGTTCCTGGATCTGCTGACCGCGTACGGCTCGCCCTGGGGGCTGCGCGAACAGTGACCGCGCGCACGGCGTCCCGTTGTTTCACCGCCGGTCGACAGGTCACCCGAAAGGGAGTAAGGCGCCCAAAAGGGCGTCTGACCCTCTTCACACCGATGATCGCAGGTGACTCTCGATGGACAACTGGCGCGAACGTGCGGCCTGCAGGACCGAGGACCCCGACCTCTTCTTCCCGATCGGCACCTCCGGACCCGCCCTGATGCAGACGGAACAGGCCAAGGCCGTGTGCCGGCGCTGCCCCGTGCGGGAGCAGTGCCTCCAGTGGGCGCTGGACACGGGGCAGTCCATCGGGGTGTGGGGCGGTACGAGCGAGACGGAACGCCGTGCCCTGAAGCGCCGTATCGCCGCCCGGCGCTCCTCCGGCTGACCGGGCACGGCGGGCTCGCCGTGCCCGGCCCGGTGTGCCGCAGTACGCTCGCGGGACACCGCCGGAAGGGGCCGACCATGAGCGTGCGCGTGCGCCGTGCCTACGAACCGCCCGAGCCGGACGACGGGGTCCGGATCCTGGTCGACCGGCTGTGGCCGCGCGGTCTGGCGAAGGACGCGGCGCGGGTGGACGAGTGGCCCAAGGGGCTGACCCCGTCCACCGGGCTGCGCCGCTGGTACCACGCGGACGACCGGTCCTACGAGGAGTTCCGCGAGCGCTACGAGGCGGAACTCGCCGCCCCGGAGGCCGCCGAACTCCTGGATCACGTACGGGAACTGGCCGGGAAGGGCCCGGTGACGCTGCTGACCGCGTCCAAGAGCCCGGAGACCGGTCACGCGGAGGTGCTGGCCCGCCTGCTGGCGGACTGAGCGGGCCGGCGGGGTCCGCCGGCGGTTCGGCGGCGCCCCGGAGGGGCGCGGGACCGTACCGACGCGCGGCTGCCGCCGCGCGGGGG
>NZ_NCTE01000558.1 GCF_002114215.1 Streptomyces sp. 13-12-16
CCGCGCTTCACGGGCCGGGGCGGCGGGCGCGGTGCGGGGCTCCTGGGTGTCCCACGCCCGCGGTGCGTCGGCCAGCCGGCGCACCCGCTCGGCGTAGGCGGCGAACGCCGCGTCCGCCTCGTCGGCGGGCAGGGCGCTCTCCAGGACGTCCCACTGGAGCAGGAGCTCCCCGTGCTGCTCGATCACCTGGTGGTCCAGCCAGGTCTGCGGGGTGCTGCTCACGCCGTACACCGGTGCGCCCGCCCAGTCCAGGTCGTGTCCGCCGCCGAGCGGCCCGGACAGGCCCAGGGCGCTGGTGAAGACCACGGGAACGGACTCGGTGCGGCCGGTGCGCGAGGACTTCTCGGCCAGCAGGTCGAGCGCGGAGAACTCCCGGTGGTCCAGGTCCTCGAAGAGGGTGCGCTGGGCCCGTACGGCGGCGTCGGCGAAGCAGCGGGTGTCCGAGCGGTCCACCTCGTGCAGCATCAGCGAGGTGAAGTCACCGACCACGGCGTCGGCCCCGGGAAGGTGCGCGGGCCGGTCGAAGAGGGTGAGGGTGACGGCGAAGCGGTTCTGCCCGGACCACTCGGCGAGGGCTTCGCCGTAGGCCGCCAGAAGGACGGCCGTGGGGGTCAGTCCGCGCCGGGCGGCCTCGGCCTTGAGGGCGTTCCAGCGGTCCGGCTCCAGACGGGCGGTGCGCCGTGCGAAGAGGGGCCGCTCTCCGGGGCTCCCGGCCCGGACGGGCAGTGCGGGTGCGCCGGGCAGGTCGTCCAGCCTGGCCCGCCAGTAGGCGGCGGCCCGCGCGTGCTCCGGGCCCTCGGTGCGGCGTTCGAGCGCGGCCACACAGTCCGCGAAGGTGGTCTCCAGCGGCGGCAGCTGGGCGTCGGGGTCGTGGTAGAGGGTGCGCAGTTCGCGGTCCCAGATCAGGTAACTGGCGGTGTCGCACACCAGCACGTCCACGTTGACGAACAGCCGGATGACGTCGCCGGGCAGTCGGGCGGCCCTGATGTCGACCAGGGGCCAGCGGCCCGGGCGGGGTTCGCGGCGCACCATGCGGGTGCGCACGCGTTCCAGCTTCCGGGCGCGCTCGGCGTCATCGTCCTCCGTCAGGTCCTGCACCCGGATCCGGTAGTGGGGCACCTTGTCGAGCACCCGGTTGCGCCCTTCCGGCGAGACGACCGCGCGCAGCATCGGGTGGCGGGCGATGACCGCGTTCCACGCCGTTTCGTAGCGGTCGGTGTCCAGGCCGGGACAGTCGTACTCCAGGTGGAAGGAGCACGGGACGTCGCCGAGGCGGTAACCGCCCGATCCGCCGACCCAGTAGGCGTGTTGCACCCGGGTGAGGGGGAACTCCCGGAGGCCGTCTCCGGGGTGCGGAGACGGTTCGTTCGCGTCCTGGGGCGTGGCGGGATCCCGCCGGAATTCCCCGCCGGGCAGCATCGGGGCCAGGGCCGCGATGCTGGGCCGGGCGAGCAGGTCCTGCAGCCGCAGTTCGGCACCATGGTCGTCGCGCAGCCGGGCGAGCATCCGGGTGGCCAGCAGGGAGTGCCCGCCGAGTGCGAAGAAGTCGGCGTCGCGGTCGGTGACGGGGAAGCCCAGCAGGTCCGACCAGACCTCTGCCATGAGGGTCTCCGCCCCGGTGGTGAATCCCGTACCGGCCTGCGGCTCCCCCGCGGGTGCGCCGGGAGCCGGTGCGGCAAAGGCGGGTACGGCCGTGGGCGTGCCCATGGTGCGGGGTGCGAGGTCGGCCGGCGAGACGGCGACGGAGGCCGGGACACGGCCACCGGCTGCGAGCGCCAGCAGCCGGTCCACGGTGCGCATGCCGTCCGTCAGACCGATCGAGTGCCGGGAGGCGACGGTGCGTTCGCTCCCACCGGGCCCGACGCGCCAGCCGTCCCAGGCCACGCTGATCCACCGGGGTGTGTCCGGGCCCGCGTGGTGCTCGTACTCGGCAAGGGCGTCCAGGTAACGGTTGACGGCGGCGTACGGGGCGAGGCCGAGGCCTCCGACGAACGCCGTGGCGGAGGACATCAGCAGGACGGTGGCCGGGCGGCGGCCGGGCGGGAGGCCGTGCACGGCGTCGCGCAACGCGAGGGCCGCGGTGACCTTGGCGTGCGCGTGCGCGCGCACGGCCTGCTCCTCGGTCGCCCGCAGGGGCGCGACGGCTGCG
>NZ_NCTE01000559.1 GCF_002114215.1 Streptomyces sp. 13-12-16
GGCGGGCCCCGGACCGCGCACGGCCGGCCGGGCCGCGCACCACTACAGCATCACCCGCAGCACGGCCCGCCTCATGGACGTGTACGCGGCGGCCGTCGCCGGTCCGCCGCCGTCCGCCGCACCGTAGACCTCCGCCGCACTCCGCCGTACTCAGCCGTACCTTCGAGGGAGCAAGCCCGTCATGACCGACACCACGACCCGTCGGCCCCGTCCGTCCCTGGACCGTGTCAGAAAGCTGCCGGCCTGGTCCGCGCTGGTGGCGGGCACGCTCCTCGGCGGTCTGTTCGGCGGCGCGTACGGCGCGCTCACGCCCCCGGCGTACACGGCCACCAGTTACGTCGTCGCCGTACCGACCGACAAGGCGACCCCGGACGCGGCCCGCGGTTTCGCGCAGGCGTACGGCCGGGTCGCCACCCAGCTCGCGGTGCTCGGCGACGCGCAGGTGTGGGCCGGTGTACCGGTGCGCACCCTGCGGGACAGCGTCCGCACGGCGACCTCGCCGGACGCGCCGATGGTCGCCGTCACGGCCACCTCCGCGCGGCCCGAGCTGGCCGTCGACATGGCCAACGCGGTCTCGCGCGCGCTGACCCGGCACGCCGAGGACACCAAGGGCAGCACCCAGGTCCGGCTCGTGCAGTTCTCGCGCGCGGTGAAGCCGGGCAAGCCGTCGTCCGCGACGTCGGAGGTGACCGCGCTGGTGGGGGCGAGCGCGGGCGGCCTGCTGGGCGGCCTGGTGCTGCTCGCCCGGCCGAGGCGGGCCGCCCGGGAC
>NZ_NCTE01000560.1 GCF_002114215.1 Streptomyces sp. 13-12-16
CTGCCGCCTGCCGCCTGCCGCCTGCCGCCTGCCGCCCGCTGCCCGCCGCCCGCCGTACCTCCTCGCCGCCCCGGGCGGCCCTGTGGGCGGCACCCGGGCGGCGGGGGAGACGGGACGAGTTGCCCGCCTGGGGCACTGACGTGTGCGGTGTGCCCTGATCGCCACCAATGTGGGTACCCGTTCGCCGTACGCGAGAGGAAGTGAGCGGACATGCCACGCGGTTCCAGCCCCAAACGGGAGCGCCAGTACGAGCACATCAAGGACAGTGCCGAGGACCGGGGCGAGAGCACCGGACGCGCCAAGGAGATCGCCGCCCGGACGGTGAACAAGGAGCGCGCCCGGTCCGGTGAGTCGAAGACGGCCAGTCGCACCTCCACGCAGGACATGTCGTCCGGCAGGCGCGGCGGTCAGCGCTCCGGCAAGGGCTCCCAGGGCCCCACGCGCGACCAGCTGTACGAGGAGGCCAAGAAACGTGGTGTCGAGGGCCGTTCGAACATGAACAAGGGTCAGCTCCAGCGGGCGCTCGGCAAGTGAGCCCCCTCCGCGCGGAGGGGGAGTGCCCTCCGCGCGGAGCACGCGCGCCGCGTAGGCTCGGGGCACGATGACGACCGTACCCACACCGGCCGACTGGCCCGTGACCGAGGAAGAGGCCCGCTCGGTCCAGGACGCACTCCGCGCGCGGGTGGTGCTCGACGAACCGGGCCCGCCGCCCGGGACGGGCCATGTCACCGGAGTCGACGTGGCGTACGACGACGAGCGGGACGTCGTCGCCGCCGCGGCCGTCGTCCTCGACGCGGCGACCCTCGACGTCGTCGCCGAGTCCACGGCCGTCGGCCGGATCTCCTTCCCGTACGTCCCCGGACTGCTCGCCTTCCGCGAGATCCCCACCGTGCTGGCCGCCCTGGAAGCCCTGCCGTGCCCGCCCGGCCTGGTGGTCTGCGACGGCTACGGCCTCGCCCACCCCCGCCGCTTCGGCCTGGCCAGCCACCTCGGCGTCCTCACCGGCCTGCCGACGATCGGCGTCGCCAAGAACCCCTTCACCTTCACCCACGACGAACCGGGCGCCCCGCGCGGCAGCACCTCCCCGCTGCTCGCCGGCCGCGAGGAGGTCGGCCGTGCCCTGCGCACCAGGGACGCCGTCAAGCCGGTGTTCGTCTCGGTCGGCCACCGTGTGAACCTGGACAACGCCTGCGCCCACACCCTCGCCCTGAGCCCCGCCTACCGTCTCCCGGAGACCACCCGCAGGGCGGACGCCCTGTGCCGCCGGGCGCTCGCCGAGGCCGCCCCGCAGGAGGCTCCCGGGTGACCGTGCGGTCTGAGTACCGGTCCTGAGTACCTGTACGGATGCCGGCCCCCCGCCCGCTCCGCCAGGCTGGTGTGCATGACAACGCACCGCGCACCCAAGCCTGTTGCCGTCGACGGACGGCCCGTCGAGCGGGCCGTGACCGTCGGGCTCACCCTCGCCGTACTGGCGGGGCTGGGCTGGATCGCCGGGATGATCTACACGCTGGTCGAGTGGCCGCTGTGACCTCCGCCCGGCCGGACGTCAGCGGGTCGCGGCGACGCGGAAGCGGAGTCCCGCCGTGCGGAGGCGGTCGATCAGCGCGTCCCCCATCGCCACCGCCGTCGTGACCTGGCCGGCCGTCGGCGGGAGGTCGTCGAAGGCCAGGCAGAGCGCCCCCTCGGCCAGCAT
>NZ_NCTE01000561.1 GCF_002114215.1 Streptomyces sp. 13-12-16
CGCACCGCCCTGGTGCTCGCCGTGGCCGCCGCCGCGGCGGCGGGCTTCGGCGGCGCGCTCCTGTTCATGGAAGGCGACGCCGACGGCCGCGCGGCACCCGGCCCGCGTCCGTCCACGACCGCCCCCGTCACCCCGGCTCCGCCCGCCCCCGCCGAGCAGGGGTTCCTCCGCGAGGGCGACTCGGGCCCCGAGGTGACCGAACTCCAGGAGCGGCTGCTGCGCGTCCCGGACGTCTACCGGTCCGGCGCCACCGACGGCCGCTACGACGCCGCCCTCTCCGCCGCCGTCGCCCGTTTCCAGCTCTGGTACGGCGTCCGGGGCGACGAGACCGGCGTCTACGGCGACGACACCCGCCTCGCGCTGGAGTCCCGCACCGGCCGGCCGGGCGGCTGACCCGGCGGCTACCGCTCCTTCGGCACCCGGATGTCCAGCACGCACACGTCGTCGCGGCGCTCGTCCTCCAGCATCGTCTCCAGCAGCGCGCCCAGGGGCCCGGCCCCGTCGCCGGGGTGCGCCGCCACGGCCTCGGCCAGCCGCCCGAGGCCCACGTCGATGTTCTCCGGGGGCCGCTCCACCAGACCGTCGGTGTACAGCAGTATCCGGTCGCCCGGTTCGAGACGGCACTCGGCCTCCTCGAAGCGCGGTGTGGTGGTGCCGCCGAGCAGTATGCCGCTGGGCCTGCGGAGGTACGTCACCTCACCGTCCCGCAGCAGCAGGGGCGGGGTGTGTCCCGCCTGCGCCCAGACCAGGCGCCGTTCCGCCGGCCGGTAGCGGGCGAGCACCATGGTCGCGGTGGCGTGGGTGTCCCGGGAGTGCAGCAGCAGGGTGTTGAGCCGGGCGAGCGCGCCGGTCAGCGAGGAGCCGGTGATGACCATGCCCTTGGCGGTGAACCGGAGCTGGGCCATGGTGGCGACGGCGCCGATCCCGTGCCCGGCGACGTCGCCGACGACGAACAGGGCGTCGCCGTCGGGCAGCTCGATGGCGCTGAACCAGTCGCCGCCGACGTGTATGCCGGCCTGGGCGGGAAGATAGGCGACCTCGACGCGCAGTCCGGCCAGGTCGACCGCCCGCTCGGGCAGCGGCAGCAGGGCGTTCTGCAGCCGGGCGACCAGGGACCGCTCGGCCTGGAGCACGTCGTGCTGGGTGACGATGGCCCGCTCGGTCTCCACCAGGGCGAGCTCGGCCCGCCGCCGCGCGGTCAGGTCCTGCACGAAGCCGTGCACCTCGACGGGCGTGCCGTGCAGATCGGCCACCGCCTCGGCGGCGAGCCGCAGATGCCGGACACCGCGCGTGCCGCGGATCCGGAACGGGGTGTCCGACGGCAGCCCCTCGTGGATCAGGGCGTCGACGGCGTGGCTCAGCGCGGACCGGTCCTCGGGCACCGCGAGCGCGGGGAGGTCGACGAGCCGGACGGGCCCGTCCGCGGGGTCCCGGCCGAGGATCGCGAAGACCTGCGACGACCAGGACGCCTCGGAGGTGGTCAGGTTCCAGTTGGCCCAGCCGAGGTTGCCCAGCCGCTGAAGGTCGGCGAGCCGCTGCTCCTGCCGGTCGGAGGAGGCGTGCCGGACCCAGGTGACGACCAGCGCGTCCTCCAGCCGGGTCACCCGTACGGAGTATGCGGTCAGCTCGGTGGCGCCGTTCACGACCTCCTGGTGGGCGAACGGTTCGCTCTCGTACGTCCCCCCGCCGGCCAGGGTGTCCAGGCAGCCCCGCCACACCGGTGTGCCGACCAGGTCGGGCCGTACCTCCCGCAGCCGCCGCCCGGCCGGATCGCCCCCGGTGCCGCCCAGGACGTCGGCCGCCTGCGCCGTCACGGCGTCCATCCGGAAGTCCTCGGTCCCGCCGTACGGGCCGCGCAGCGGGGTCAGCAGCATCGCCGGAACCGGCAGCGCCGCGAACAGCGTCCGTACGGCGTCCGGGAGCGGGTCGGCCGGGGGCTCGGACGGGGCGGTGAACGTACGCAGCCGGCCGGCGCAGAGCCGGACCGCTCCGCGCAGGTGGGCGCGGTCGCGCGGGGTGAAGGGGCCGGGGTGTTCGCGCAGCACACCGACGCATATCCCGGGGCCCTCCCCGCCGGGCAGCGGCAGCCAGACGCGCGAGCGCCACCGTTCGAGCGGGTCGCCGATCAGCAGGTACCGCGCGCTGTCCTGGGCGAAGTCCTCCAGCCAGAGGGGTTCACCGGACTCGAGGGCGTCCAGCGCGGCGACCCCGCTGAAGGGGGGCACCTGACGCCACCGGGCGGCCAGCCGTTCGTCGATCCCGGCGTGCCCGAGCAGTTCGAGGCCGCCGTCGGTGCGGCGGGCGTAGATCATGACCGAGTCCGCGGCCAGGTCCTGCCCGAGGTGTTCCAGCAGGCACCGGGCCAGCTCCTGGGGGGTGCCGGTGCGCACGAGGATCCGGGCGAGGCGGCCCAGGGCGGAGGCGACGTCGTCGGGGGCCGAGGGCACCGCCGGCGGGTCGGCCCCGGGGAGGCCGGCCGTCGCGTCCCCGGTCTCCCCGGCCGGCCGTGCGGGTGGCTCGGCGG
>NZ_NCTE01000562.1 GCF_002114215.1 Streptomyces sp. 13-12-16
CTCGCCGCGGCCCTGGCACCGCTGCTCGCCGCCTTCCGCGCACCGCGCCCCACGCCCGGGAAGGCCCCCGGCCGCGCCTCCTTCGACCGGACGCACCGGGGCCGCCGCATCCAGGGGACGCGGACCGCGGACGGCCACTGGCACGTCACCGTGGACGGCCGCCCCCTGCACCTGATGCGCCGGGCCGACGGCACCTGGCTGAGCATGGTCGACCACTACTGCTCCTACCCCACACCGCTTGCCGCCGCCCGCGCCGCCGTGGACGCCCTCGCCCCCGGCGAGCGGCTGCGCGAGGCGGGCACGGAACCGCGGCACGAGCACGGGGGAGGCCGGCATGGCGTACGTGCGTAAGGACGCCGCCACCCTCACGGCGACCGAGAAGCGCCGGTTCGTGAACGCGCTGCTCGAGGTCAAGCGGCGGGGCGAGTACGACGAATTCGTGCGCACGCACATCGCGTACTACTCCTCCGACGGCGAACGAGGGCTGCGCACCGCGCACATGGCGCCCTCCTTCCTGCCCTGGCACCGCCGGTTCCTGCTCGACCTGGAGGAGGCCCTGCGCCGGGTGGACTCCTCGGTGACCCTGCCGTACTGGGACTGGACCCGCGACCGCACGGCCCGCTCCGCGCCGTGGACCGCGGACCTGCTCGGCGGCAACGGGCGCCGTTCCGACCGCCAGGTGACGACGGGGCCGTTCGCGTACCGGGAAGGGAACTGGACGATCCGGGTGAACGTGACCGACGCGGAGTTCCTCACTCGGGACCTCGGCCGCCGGGACGATCCGATCGACCTGCCGGGCAGGAGCGACCTGGAGTGGGCGCTGAAGGAACCCGCCTACGACGTGGCGCCCTGGGACTCGACGGTCACGCGGGGCTTCCGCAACCGGATGGAGGGCTGGGGCACCGGCCGGGGCAGCGCCTCGTGGCGCAACCACAACCGGGTGCACCGCTGGGTCGGCGGGACCATGCTCTCCGCCGCCTCCGTCAACGACCCCGTCTTCTGGCTCCACCACGCCTTCGTCGACCTGCAGTGGTACCGCTGGCAGCGCAGGCACGACGGGGCCCGCTACCGGCCCGCGACCGCGCCGGGCTCCGGCGACGAGCAGCACGGCCGGGTCGTGTCCCGTCGCGAGGCGCTGCCTCCGTGGGACGTGACCCCCGGCGAGCTGGAGGACGTCAGCGCGACGTACCGCTACGCGTGACACGACTCGTCCACGCCTCCCGTTCGGCCATCTGATACCTCGTCACACCGCGCTGACCTGCAACTTCACAGGAAAATTACGCAATTGGACGTTTCGGTTGCGAAGCGCCGCAAAACATCCCTTATAGTCATGACTGTCGGTGAACGGGCCATAACGGAACGTGCCGACGAAACGAGAAACGGAGAGGTAATGCGTAAGTTCCAGAAGGCCGCGGTCGTCGTGGCCATGCTCGGCAGCGTTGGTTTCCTCGGTGCGGGCGTCAGCCACGCCGGTGACGAGCCGAGCTTCAAGCTCGACAGCGAGCAGAGCCACTCCTGCACGGGTGAGGCCAACTTCCAGCAGGCCCTGATCGGCCTGCAGGACACCAACGTCGCTGCCAACGTGATCGGTGTTGGCAACCCGTCGGCGGGCGCCACCTCCGTGGAGTGCAACTCCATCCTCGGTGTTGGCTGACGATCACTGATCCAGTGATCTAGGCAGGTCTCGGGGCTCGAACCCAGTCGTTCGAGCCCCGGGACTCCTCGGCTTGTCGGCTTGTCGGCCGCACCCAATTGAATCGGAACGGCTCTCCCGTCAGTGGTGGAGGGCCGACCGCATAAGGAAAACAGGTAGATGTTCAACTCGAAGAAGATCGCAGCGACAGCGGCAGCCGGAATCGTGGGGAGCCTTGCCCTGATCGGTTTCGGTGCCACCCAGGCCCTCGCCGACGACGGTGCCGACGCGTGCGTCGCCGACGGCGAGACCATCAGCTGCGTCCAGTCGCAGACCTGCTCCGGTGGAGGAGAGGTCTCCTGCAACAGCATCGTCGTCATCCGTCCCGATGGATCGGAAGCCTGACGCGGCTGTCGCCCAGGTCTTGCCGCGAGGCGCAGAATGGCCGGGACCCCGAGGGGGCCCGGCCATTCCGTGTGTTCCGGCCCGCTCAGCAGGGCCGCGGCGCCGTGAGGGGGACGGCGTACGACGACTCGACGGGGTTGCAGTACGGCAGGCCGTCGATGGGGCGGTCGGTGCAGAAGCGGCCGATCAGTTCCGCGGACTCCTGGCTGCGTTCGACCGTGACCAGGTGGTCCGCCTCCTTGACGGTGGTGAACCGCGCCGAGGGCATCGTCGCGGCGAGTTCGCGGCCCATCTCCGGAGTGCACAGGGTGTCGTACTCGCCGGTGAAGACCAGCGAGGGAACGTCGGGCACGGGCAGGGGCTCGTAGCAGCCGTGGGTCACGAGCCTCGTGTTGTGCTCGACCGCCTTCCCGAGCTCGTCCGGCGTCTGGTTCATGAACTGCCGGCGGAGGAGACGCGCCACCGCCGCGTGCCTGCGGACCTCGCCGGCGCCCGGGTTCGACATGAACAGCCGGACCAGCCCTTCGGCGGCCCCCTCGATGTCGCCCCGTTCGAGCGCGCGTGACACGCGCGGTACCGCGTCGGTGTAGATGTCGGGGAGACGGATCGCCGCACCGGAGAAGACGATGCGCCGCACGGACTCCGGATGCCGCTGCGCGAAGCGGAGGCCGACGACCTCCCCGAAGCAGCCGCCGAACAGGTTCACCTCGGGGACGCCGATCTCCGTCAGCATGTGCCGGACGGCGTCGGCGAGGAAGTCGATGCCGTAGCGGGCCGGCAGGAAGTCCGAACTGCCGTAACCGGGCAGGTCCACGGTGATCAGCGTGCACAGCGGCGCCAGCCATCTCTCGTGGCTCTGCCAGGAGTACCGGTCCTGCGACGAGCCACCGAGCAGCAGCAGCGGAGCCGTCCGCGGCGCACCCTGATGGACGATCCGGCACGTGTACGCGAAACCCTCGAAGGTGAGATCACGCTCCTCCACGGAGTCCTGGACGGCGGTGACGGCAGTGCACATGAACGGCTCCGGGAAGGCGAAAGACAGCGAACCGTTCCATGATTACCAGGAGTCCCGCAAATCCGGCGCAATCACTCCAAGGTGGGCGATCCGGGACCCCTCGTTCCCCCTGCTCCGTGCCGCTCAATCGGCGGGTAGGGGATGCGGGTGCTCGTCCGTCCCGCGGGCGCTGTCGAAGTCCGGGCCGCCGGCGGGTGCTTCACTGCCGGGACGGGCCGGCACCGGGGCCCGGAGCGGGCCGTGCGGGGTGGCCGTCACCGGAGCCGTGGCGTTCGGTGAGCAACCGCTTGCGATGGCCTCTGCGGCGGAAGGCGGTGACGAGGACGACGACGGCGCCGATGCCGATGCCGAGCGCCGGGAGAGGGCGACGGTGTCGCCGCTGGCGAACTGGTGGTCCGTGTCCACTGACGGCTGTGGGCCTGGGGCGCCTTCGACGCGCATCCGACGGAGGGGCGGGCGACGCATGCCGGCTGGAGCCGCCCGCCCGGGGTATCCGCTTGAGCATGCTTGCTGTAGTGGCCTACCGCTCGTACCACGGCGCAACGACCGTATGGGCCTTCGTGGTCGCCGTTCTCATCGTGCTGGTGGCGGGTTGGTACATCCGGCGTCGAAGGTGAGTACGGCACCCGCAGACCTGCTTCTCGGGACCCGGCGGACCGTCACGGACGGTTGATCGGTATCTCGTGGACGATCTCGCAGTGAGTGGCGGGAACCACGATGTCCGCCGTCTCCACCGGCTGCCCCTGGTCGCTGTAGTACGTCCGGCGGATGTGCGTGACGAGCGCGGACTTCTGGATGCCCAGGAGTGAGGCCTCCTCGGCGGTCGCCTGCCTCGGCCCCGGCTGCTCCACGGCGTGGCTGACGGTGACGCGGATCGCGGTCATGCGGTTCACGACACCCCTGTGCACCGTCGTTCGCCGTTGTCGACGTCGGTTGATGGGCACGGACGGCTCGGCCTCCTACAGCTCTGACCAAGTGTGCGGCTCCGTGTAGGCGTGCTCCCCGCGGAAGAACCAGTCCGCCAGATCCGTCAGTCGCTCTGTGCACGCGGCGTAGTACTCCTCCGGTTCCGGTCGAGGGAAGTTGGGGTGAGCCGTCCAGGAGGGAACGTCCGTGGCAACGTGGTAGTACCCCTCTGCCAACCAGCGGGGGAGCTCCTCGGCTTCCTGCAGGCGTTCGCAGACAGTGCGCATGGCTTTCTCCAGCCGGGAAAAGGCGTCCCGGTCCCAGACCAGATCACTTCGCAGCCCCAGCAGGAAGCTTCCGGGCTCGGAACGGAACTCGTGCTCCAGGGTCTTCAAAGCTTGGTCCATGGCGGGCATGCTGCCAGGACCGCCGTCCACGACGTGCGGGGAGGGCGATGAGTTCCCGACGGACAAGTGAGGGCCTGCCTTGTGCTGACAACGGCTGCGAGGCAGTGGTTCGACGACCGCGGCCGACGCGTGCTCGTCGGCCGCCTCGGCACCCCCTTGCTGCCCCGGTACTCCGGCCTGCGGGAGTGGTCCCGTGCTGCTGGATCCTGAGAACACCCTGGACCACATGCCCGAGGCCCTCGACCGGTCCGCCCTGCTGTCCTCGGGCACCACCCGTGGCGGCTTCATGCCTGCGCCGGCCTGGCCGTAGGAGCGTCGGACTGGCAAAGCGAGCATGACGTCTGCCGGCTTTGCGGGCATTGGCCTCCGGGCCTCTTCGTCCCGAAGCGACTTGGACAGGTGTGAGCCCTTGGACCACTGCGTCTCTCGCCTGCGTTGACGATCCGTACGCGTTCGCCGTTGTCCGTCGGTGTCGTCACGCGGTGAGACACTCATCCCGAGGTTGGCGTGGCTCCTGCAGAGCCTGTCCTCAGTTCCGGGCGCTGGGCGGGCCCGGAGGGACGCCGCCGTACGGGGGCGGTTGCTGGGGTTGCGGTACCTGGCTGCTGTACCGCGAGATCCAAACGGGGGTGACTATGGAACGGCATGTGCTGGAATCGCTGTTGGCCGGTGATGACGAGGCGTCCGTGATGGCTCTGGCCACCCTCCGCAGCGGCGCCACCTACTGGGTGGCAGACCGGGCACAACCCGCTGGCGTGCATGCCGGAGTCTTCGAGCACCGACTTCGGCGCATGCGGATGCACGGATTCGAACCTCTTGGGCTGGAACGGGCGGTGCGGCTCATCCGCGAACATGGCCGGCCCGTGCGCACAGGGCTGATCGATGCTGCCGATCGGACATGGACCACCCTGGTCTTCCTCACCGAGGACGGCAGCGCGCTAGTGGCCTGCGCCGGCTGGCCGCTGCCGCTGGTCGCCGGGAAACCACCACTTTAGAGGCCGTTCTCTTGCCGAGCCTCATGTGAGGTCTTCGCTGGTCAGGCATGAAGTAGCGGCTGCCGCGGAAGCCTCGGCTCGTTGCCGGGCGAGATGTCGTGGAGGTGGCGGATGCCGTCGATGCGGGAGGCGATGGGCTCGGTGCCCGACGGGCAGCGGCGGTGCCGGGCCGGCAGCGGCGGCGCCGGCAGGTCCTCCGGCCGGGGACTTCGACACGTATCCGACACGGCCACCCGTGAAAACCCGGTGACAGCCGGACAGCCCCGGAGCCCGCTCTTGATCATCAAGAGGGCTTCCGGGGTTTCGCCGTGTCGGCCGGCGTGCACGCTGACCAGCGAAAAGCCCTCCCCGGCGGGAGGGCGGAGACTGGCGCCCCCGGCAGGACTCGAACCTGCGGCCAAGCGCTTAGAAGGCGCCTGCTCTATCCACTGAGCTACGGGGGCCGGTGTGGTGGCCTGTCGTCGTGGTGCCCGGGTCCGGGCCTGTCCGTGACGTCGCCGGAGACAAGGATAGGGCTCCCGCATCCTTGTCCCTGTTGCCTCGCCTCCGTGGCTCGATGTGGAGGTTCGGTGAAGCGGTCCTGATAATCGCAGGCAGGTACGAATCGTGCACCGCTTTTGGTCCCTCGCGCCACCGGGTGTTGTGCACTCGTTATGCCTGGGGCGTGCACGCGTCGCGGTCGTCCCTTCCGTCCCTTGTGTCCTGTCGGCGCGCAGGCATACTCATATGCTTCAGAATTCCCCCAAAATTGGGCATTCTTCGCATGTGGTGACCTTGGACGTACGGCCCCAGCTGCTCGACGCACTCTCCGCCCTGCGCGACCGTGTCGCCGCCGCACGCTTCCCGCTGCCCCTGGCGGGGGCCGCACGCGCGCGTGCCAACCGCGACGAACTGCTCGCGCAGCTCGACGACTACCTGGTGCCCCGGCTGAGAGACCCCGAAGCCCCCCTGCTGGCCGTCGTCGGAGGATCCACCGGAGCCGGGAAGTCCACCCTGGTGAACTCCCTGGTGGGCCGTCGGGTCAGCGAGGCGGGCGTACTGCGGCCCACGACCCGGACGCCGGTGCTCGTCTGCCATCCGGAGGACCACCACTGGTTCAGCGGGATGCGGGTGCTGCCCGACCTCACGCGCGTGTGGGTGCCCCACCACCAGGACCCCGCGGACGACCTGCTCCTGCCCGGCGAGGACCCCGCGCGGGTGCTGCACGTCGAGACCGCCGACACCCTGCCGCCCGGCCTCGCCCTCCTGGACGCGCCCGACGTCGACAGCCTCGTCTCCGACAACCGGGTCCTCGCCGCCGAACTCATCAGCGCCGCGGACATCTGGATCATGGTCACCACCGCCGCCCGTTACGCCGACGCCGTGCCCTGGCACATGCTGCGCACCGCCAAGGAGTACGACGTCACCCTGGTGACCGTCCTGGACCGCGTACCCCACCAGGTCGTCTCCGAGGTGTCCCGGCAGTACGGCGCCCTGCTCACCAAGGCCGGACTCGGCCACGTACCGCGCTTCACCGTGCCCGAGCTGCCCGAGTCGGCCTGGGGCGGCGGACTGCTGCCCGCCACCGCCGTGGCCTCGCTGCGGACCTGGCTGGTCCACCAGACGCTGGATCCCGCCGCCCGGCAGCACGTGATGGCCCGTACCGCGTACGGCGTCCTCGGCTCCCTCGACACCCGCATGCCCGAACTGGCCGGTGCCGCGGCCGCGCAGTACGCGGCCGCGCTGCGGCTCACCGCCGCCGTCGACGGGGCGTACGACAGCGAGCACGCGCGCGTGCGGGGCCGGCTGCAGGCCGGGGCCGTACTCGCCGGCGACGCGCTCAGACGGTG
>NZ_NCTE01000563.1 GCF_002114215.1 Streptomyces sp. 13-12-16
CGCCAGGCCGGCCGCGCCGTCCAGTTCACCGGCGGCGTCGTCGAGCCACTCGCGGAGCACGTCGGCGAGCACGGGGTGGCCGGCGACCCCCTCCAGCGCCCCCCGGCCGGAGTGCTTGCCGACGGCGTCGTAGAGCATGCGGCGGCCGTGCCGGTCCGCAGCGACGGCCGTCAGGTCGCGCCGTCCGGGCCGGGTGTCCTTCAGCCACCGGCCGAGGTCGAGGTGGACGTCCGTGCCGGCCCCGGGCGGGGCCAGCGGCACGTCCCGCGCCATGCACAGGTCGAGCAGGTCGAGGTCGGCGCCGGCGTGCCAGCGGCCGGTGAAGAGGTCGACGGGGCGGCCCTGGTCGCGCAGGCGCTCGGTCATGCGCTCCACGAGTGCGAGGGTGGCGGGCGAGCGGTCGCTGACGGTGCCGCCGTGCTTGCGGTACAGGGCCCAGCGGGTGAGCCAGTCCGCCGGGTCGACCGCGTCCGCCGCCCCGTCCTCGCCCGTGAGCAGCCGGTCGGCGCCGGTCTCGGTGAGCAGTGCCAGCCAGAACTCGTCGTCCTCGGTGGAGCGGCCGAGACCGGCTGGCATGATCTCCAGCAGCCGGCCGCGTACGGCGGGCCGCTGTCCGGAGAGGACGACGAGCGTGGCCCGGTAGGTGTTCCAGAAGGAGGCGGGGGCGCGGACCGCCGCGGGCGACGCGAGCAGGTCCTCGACCAGGGCGCACTCCTCGGTGACCCGGTCCAGGCCGGCGGCCTTGATCAGGGCGCGGGCGTCCTGGGGCAGCGACGCGTAGGGCGGCATGCCGGCCGCGCAGCGTTCCACGGTGAGCTGCCGGAACTGCGCCCAGGCCTCGGCCGGGGTGAGCCGCGCCGCGAGGGCCTTCACGTGTTCCTTGAGGGCCTTGACCGTCAGCGCCCCGGCGAAGGCGAACTCCAGGAACACGGCGCGCTGCCGCTCCTCGTCCACGGTCAGCGCGTGCACCCGCTCCGCCTCGCGGGCCTTGCCGAAGAACGCCGCCGCGTAGGTGGTGTTCTCGTGCTGGAGGAAGACGCGGGCGGCCTGCTCGTAGAAGGTGGGCAGGAAGTGCGGTACGGCACGGCCGAGCCGCTCGCCGAGCGCCTCGAAGCCCTCCTTGGCGTTGCCGGGGCGGGACTTGGCCTGGCGGGCGAGCCGCTCGACGTCCTTGACCAGCGCCAGCGCGTGGTGCCCGTTCGCCGGGTCGTTGACCAGCGCCCACGCGGGGAAGCCGAGCGTCTCCCGGCGCACCTGTCCGACCTCGCGGGTCTCCGGGTCGCGGGCCAGTCCGAGGAAGTCCAGGGCGAGGTCCTCCGCCTCGCCCAGTGTGCCCGGCACCAGCCGCACGACCTTCCGCTCGTCCAGCGCGGTGTGCGTGTACGTGCGGACGGTGAGGACGTCGGCGTCCTCCCGGGCCGTGGTGCCCGGGGGCAGGACGGCGCCGGCGTCGAGCAGCGCGGCGGAGGTGGTCTCGTCGTAGGTGAATCCGTCGTACGTCGTCACGCCGCACGCTCCTCGTCCTCGATGTCGCGTCCGGCGTACAGTGCGGCCGCCATGCGCATGCCCTCCGACCAGGCCACCGGCCCGACCCGGCCGAGCTTCAGCACCCGGCCGGCCGGGTCGGTGAAGACCAGGGGGCCGGTCTCCGTCTCCACGTAGCCGTCGTAGTCGCCGATCCACACCCGGGCCTCGACGGCATGGCCCTCCTCCACCACGGAGCACACGGCGTGGCCGCCGCGCACGCGGTAGCCGAGCTGGGTCGCGCGGCCGTGCAGGAACCGCAGTTCCTTGAAGACGCCGCCCGCGTGGTCCTCGACGGAGGCGGCCTCGGCGTCGAGTGCCGCGGGCCGGTGCCACACCTCGCGGAAGAGCTGCTGGGCGCGCTGTTCGACGCCGAGCTCGACGGCGAACTCCCGCAGCTCCTCCAGGTCGTCGAGGAGCACGGGGTGCGGCAGGCGGACCAGGCCGGGGGTGAGGCGGACGGTGTCGCCGTCGAGGTCGACCAGGCCGAGGCCGCGCTCGGGGTCGGCGTCCCGCAGGAACCCGGCCACCGCGCCGTCCGTGCCCGTGACCACCAGGTCGCGGAGGGCGGCCTGCCAGGCCGGGTCCGGCCACACCCGCGCCAGCACCTCGAACGGCACCGGCAGCGAGCGCACCATCCACCGCTCCACATCGGCCAGGCACTGCCGCTCGTGCCGCTCCAGCCACTCGGTGAGCTGGCGCAGCCCCACCACCGCCGGATCGTCGACGATCTTGGACGGTACGGACTTCAGCCGCCGTCCGGCCGCGTTGCGGCACACCACCTTGCCGCCGTCGAGGGCGACCTCGTAGCCGCCTGCCGACACCCACCCCATGCGTGCCTCCCGCACCCGCGATGATCAAGTGACGGGAACTGTAGAGCAGGGCTCTGACAACGGGTCCCAGGGCCTCGTCCCCGGACGGGCGCCGCCGTGGCGCGGGGCGGTGGAGCGGGGCCATCGGGGTGGTCGCAGGCCGTGTCGGGCGGCCGTCCCGGGGGCCGACTGGCCATCCTGGGTCGGTAGCGCGGCCCCTTCCGAGCGACAAGGAGCACGGCATGCCCACGGACCCGGTCGGACGATTCCTCGCGGCCCTGGACCCTCACCACCGGGAGGCCGTCAGCGGCAGACCGCGCGAGGAACAGGAACGGCTGGCGGCGGACTGGGAACGGGAGCTGGAGGCCGACACCGAGCTCGACTCCCTCGACGAGTTGTCCCCG
>NZ_NCTE01000564.1 GCF_002114215.1 Streptomyces sp. 13-12-16
GTCCCCCCACCGAACCGGCCACCGGGGACCACTTCCGCCACCCCGCCCCCGAACCCGGCCAATCCAACTGCCTTACCCCGCAACCCCCTTGCCCAGTCCTCTTGGCTGCACACGGCCACAACCCGCCCCACACCCATCCGAAACACGAACCGTTCCGGTCAACAACCGAACACCACACCGCACCTGAACACCCCTCAACCGGTTACGAAAACGACGTAATCGACGATTTGAGCAACTCGGTGTAGCAGAGCCTGCACGAAGCGTTATTCTCCTCAGACGCAATCCGGTACCCCCATCCCGCTACGACGGGTGAACGGTCCCGCACTGCACGTGATGGAAGCTCTGCCTCTGGGAGTCCCGTGTACCCACACGTCGGGGTTGACGCCTCGGGCCTGGCTACGCTGCGCGCGACAGTCGCGACAGCCCGAGACCTGCTGCGCGGCATCGTCCCCACCGCGCACACGGTCCCCGCATTCGCCACCGCCCCCGCCGCCGGCCCGTGCTACGCCCTCGCCGACGGCAGCGCCGCGGTCGGTGGACGGGGGCGCCGCTCCACAGCGCCCTCCACAACCCTGGCCGTCACGGCCAGGGGCGCGGCCAGAGGAGCCGCCAGGACGACCACCGGCACCCCCGCCGCCCGCCGCCCCGCCGCCGACAGCGACAGTGCCCGGATGATGGACCTCGTCGAGCGCGCCCAGGCCGGCGAGGCCGAGGCCTTCGGCCGGCTGTACGACCAGTACAGCGACACCGTCTACCGCTACATCTACTACCGCGTCGGCGGCAAGGCGACCGCCGAGGACCTCACCAGCGAGACCTTCCTGCGCGCACTGCGCCGCATCGGCACCTTCACCTGGCAGGGCCGCGACTTCGGCGCCTGGCTGGTGACCATCGCCCGCAACCTCGTCGCCGACCACTTCAAGTCCAGCCGCTTCCGCCTCGAGGTCACCACCGGGGAGATGCTCGACGCCAACGAGGTCGAGCGCTCCCCCGAGGATTCCGTTCTCGAGTCCCTGTCCAACGCCGCCCTCCTCGATGCCGTACGACGACTCAACCCCCAACAGCAGGAGTGCGTCACGCTCCGGTTCCTCCAAGGTCTGTCCGTCGCGGAGACCGCCCGTGCGATGGGCAAGAACGAGGGCGCCATCAAGACCCTCCAGTACCGGGCCGTACGCACCCTCGCCCGGCTCCTCCCGGACGACGCCCGCTGACCGGACGCACCCGCCGGCCGGAACACGCTCCGCCACACTCAACTCACGGTACGTGAAACCCGGTTGGCTTCCTCATTCGGCCATCCCGGGTCCGTAACCCAAGTGCCGCGCCACTCGTTGTGCGGGATACAGGCTCCCTGTGGTCACCCCCCGACCGGCTCCGATCACCCGATCGTGTGGCCCTGGTCGGGGCGGGAACCCTCAGGACCCCCTGGGGAGTCGACCGTGATGACGAGAGGAGGTGCCGCCAGTGATCGCGAACGTATCGGCGCACCGGCGGGCGAACGCCTTCGCCCAGGCCCTGGAGGAGCAGTCCGACCGGGGCACGGCGGCCGAGCAGTCCGAAGGATCGGCACCGGCCCCGGCCGCCGCCGCGGAGACCGAGCAGACGAAGCTGCTCGCGCTGACCTCCGGCCTCGGCGCGCTGCCCAAGCCGGAACTGGACCCCGAGGTCAAGGTCGTCCAGCGGGCCCAGCTGGTGGCCGCGTTCGAGGCCATGCTCCAGGAAGGCACCGCTGCGGGCGAGGCGACACATCAGGCCGTACCCGAACAGCGCTCGCGCCGGGCCAGGGGCACCCACCGGGCGACCCCGCTGGGCAAGCTGCGACCACGCTCGCGGCTGGCCAAAGGGCTCACCGCGGGCGGACTCACCGTCGGCGTCGCCGCCGGTGCCCTCGGCGGAGTCGCCGTCGCCAGCTCCGACGCCCTGCCCGGTGACTCCCTCTACGGAGTCAAGCGCGGCATCGAGGACGTCAAGCTCGGCCTGGCCGACGGCGACGACGAGCGTGGCCGGGTCTACCTCGACCACGCCTCCACCCGCCTCGGCGAAGCCCGCCGGCTGATGGAGCGCGACCGCGGCGGCCCCCTCGACCACGAGTCCCTCGGCGAGATCCGCCGCGCCCTGTCCGGCATGCGGCACGACGCCGCCGAGGGCCACCGGCTGCTGCGCGAGGCCTACGAGCGCGACCCGGACTCCCTGGGCCCCATGCAGGCGCTCTCCTCCTTCTCCCGGACGCACCGCCAGAGCTGGGGCACCCTGCGCGACCGGCTTCCCGTGCAGCTGGGGGACGTCAGCGAGCAGGTCTCGTCGGTGTTCGACGCCATAGAGGAAGACGTCGCCCCGCTGCGGTCGCTGCTCCCCCGGCATCCGACCGGCGAGGACGACGACGGCGCGGAGCGGCGCGGCTCCGAGTCGGCGCCCGGCACCCCCTCGTCCGGCACGGACCCCTCACGGTCCCCCGGCACGGGCGGCAGCGCCTCCGGCGAGAGCGGCGCCGGCAGCGCCGGCCCCTCCGGCTCCGCCGACACCGGCC
>NZ_NCTE01000565.1 GCF_002114215.1 Streptomyces sp. 13-12-16
GGCGGTGGCGGGGGCCCGGGGGCGTCGGCCGCGGGAAGCGGTGACGGTCCGGGGCCGGGCGCGGACGACGGTCGTGGCCGGGAGGCGGAGCGCGGGGCCGGGGCGGCCGGTGACGAGGACGGTCGGAGGGCGGCGCGGGATGCGGACAGGGACGGGGAGGCTTCGCGTGGGCGGCGGTGAGCGCGGCCGGGGGGTGCCGGTGCGGACGGTGGCGTACGTCGCCAGTGGGGCCGTTCTGCTGGCCGGGTGCGCCTCGATGCCCGACAGCGGGGACCTGCGGGGCGTCGAGTCGACGCCGCGGCAGGACACACAGGTGCGGGTGTTCGCCATGCCGCCCAGTGAGGACGCCACCCCCACACAGATCGTGCAGGGCTTCCTGGAGGCGCTGACCAGTGACGACCCCGACTACAAGACCGCGCGCCAGTACCTGACCCGTGAGGCGGCGAAGACCTGGAAGCCGGAGCTGTCCACCACCGTGCTGTCGGACGGGCCGGGCGCCCAGGCCGACAGCCCGGACCAGCAGGACACCGGTTCCCTGTCCTACACGCTGACCGGGACCAAGGTGGCCACGGTGGACGCGCAGCAGTCGTACGCGCCCGCCTCGGGGTCCTACGACGAGCTGGTGCACCTCACGAAGGACGCCAAGAGCGAGCAGTGGCGCATCGACGCGGTGCCGCAGGGCGTCGTCATGGGCAAGTCGGACTTCCAGCGCAACTACATGTCCGTCAACAAGTACTACTTCGCCTCGGACAGCGCGGGATCGGTGCCGATGACGGTCGCCGACCCCGTCTACGTGCGCAGTCACGTGGATCCCACGACCCAGATGGTGCGCTCCCTCGTCGAGGGGCCCACGACCTGGCTGGACCCCGCCGTCAGGACCGCCTTCCCCGCGGGGACGGCGTTGCGGAAGGGCGCCGGCCCGCTGACCCCGGACGACCGGGGCAGACTGACCGTGCCGCTCAACGACAAGGCGGCCGAGGTCGACACCGGCCGGTGCGAGGAGATGGCGGCCCAGCTGCTGTTCACGCTGCGCACGCTCAGCCCCGCGGTGGACGAGGTCGAGCTGCGGGCCGGCGGCGGGCAGCTGTGCTCGCTCGCCCAGAACGGAGTCGAGCTCGTCGCCACCCGGGGCGCGCTGGACGCGCCCGACCACCTGTACTTCGTCGACGACAAGCACCGGCTCGTGCGGATCACCGCGGGCAGCAGCGACACCCAGCCGGCGCCGGTGCCCGGTGCGCTGGGCGAGGGCGAGAAGGCACTGCGGTCGGTGGCGGTCGCCCGGGACGAGCGGACCGCGGCCGGGGTCGCCATCGACGGCAGGTCGCTGTTCGTCGCCTCGCTGGTGTCGGGGAGTTCCCTCGGGGAGCCCGTGCTGCGCAGCACGGGCAAGACCGAGGAGGACGGGCTGACCACGCCCAGCTGGGACGCACAGGGCGGCCTGTGGGTGGCCGACAGCGACCCCGCCGACCCGCGGCTGTACTTCCTGGAGGAGGGCGCGGGCGAGCCGGTCGAGGTGCGGACGCCGGAGCTGGACGGCCGTGTGCGGGCGGTCCGGGTGGCCGCCGACGGGGTGCGGATCGCGCTCGTCGTGGAGAAGGACGACCGGCGCTCCCTGGTGGTCGGACGGATCGACCGCAGCGGCGGGACGGACGAGCAGCCGGTGGTCACCGTGCTGGACCCGCACTCCGCGACACCCGAACTGGAGCATGTCACGGCCATGTCCTGGGCCGGGGACAGCCGGCTCGTGGTGGTCGGACGCGAGGAGGGAGGCGTGGAGCAGATGAAGTACGTCGAGGTCGACGGCTCCACGCCGGACGTGCCGCCGCCCGCCTCCCTGACCGGGGTCAAGGCCGTCACCGCCTCCGAGGACGAACAGGCGCCGCTGATGGCGTACTCGGTGGACGGGATCGTACGGCTGCCCTCGGGGGCGCAGTGGCAGAAGGTGACGGAGGGGACCGCGCCGGTCTATCCGGGGTGAGCCGGGCCGGCCGGGCCCGTCCCCCGGGTTATCCACAGGGGTGGCCGGGTGCGGCGGGCGTTGGCACAGTGGTCCCATGCGGGACTGGTGGCAGGACCTCACCGACCTGGTGCTCCCGGCCGAGTGCGGCGGCTGCGGCAGACCTCGTACGGTGCTCTGCGCCCGGTGCCGTACGGCGCTGAGCGGGGCCGTGCCGTGCCGGGTGCGGCCGGTGCCCGAGCCGGCCGGGCTGCCGTCGGTGCACGCGGCGGCCCGGTACGCGGACGAGGTGCGCGCCACGCTGCTGGCCCACAAGGAGCGGGGCGCCCTGGCCCTCTCCGG
>NZ_NCTE01000566.1 GCF_002114215.1 Streptomyces sp. 13-12-16
GGTGATCGCGGCGTGCCGGCGGATCCGGCCGCGCGGCGCGACCGCCTTGTCCCACCAGTCGGGGCCGTGCAGCCGTCGCATCAGGGCGTCGTCGGCGTTGCCGCGCTGCTGCCCCACCGACGCCCAGCGGGACGCGGAGCGCACCGGGTGCAGCGTGGTGCGGCGGCCCTTGCGGATGCGCCAGCCGGCGTCGAGGAGGCGCAGCGCGAGGTCGGCGTCCTCGCGGAAGGCGCGGGGGAAGCGTTCGTCGAAGCCGCCGACCTGACGGAGGGCCTCGGTGCGGTAGGCCATGTCGGCGGTGATCCAGCGGGCCCGGGTGAGTCCCGCGGTGCCGCGTTCCCAGTCGGTGGGGCGGCGTTCGCCGGGCAGCGGCACGGTGATGACGCCCTGGACGCCCGCGGTGTCGGAGGTCGCCTCCTCGAGGTCCCGGACGAGCTGCGCGCACCAGTGCGGTCCCACCTGGACGTCGTCGTCGAGGAAGGCGACCCAGGGCGTGGTGACGGCGCGCAGCCCGGTGTTGCGTGCGGCGGCGGGCCCCCGGCCGCCGGTGGCGACGGTGGTGGTGCGTTCGCGCAGGTCGCCGAGGACGGTCAGCGCGTGGGCCAGGGCGTCGGGTGGGGGGTCGGGGTCGGGCCGGTCGTCGACGAGGACGATCTCGTCGGGGCGCGGCCCGTGTGCCGCGGCCAGCGCGGCGAGGCAGTCGGCGAGGGTGTCCCGCAGCAGGGTGGGGACCACGACGGCGTACGACGTCATCCGGACGCCCTCCCCCCGCACACCGCGCAGGGCCTGGTCGTGAGCGGACCGGCGGGGCCCGGCCCCGCCCGTTC
>NZ_NCTE01000056.1 GCF_002114215.1 Streptomyces sp. 13-12-16
CCCGAGGGGCTCCCCCGCCTCGGGCCCCGCCGACGGGCAGCTCTGTTCCGCCAACAACACGCGGTTCGCCCAGCTCGACAGCCCGAAGACCCCCTCGGGCGGCGCCTGGCCCACGACCCGGGTGTCCGGCGGCCAGAACTACACCTTCCGGTGGCAGTTCACGGCGATGCACGCCACCACCGACTTCAAGTACTACGTCACCAAGCCGGGCTGGGACCAGAACCACAGACTGTCCCGGTCCGACCTCAACCTCACCCCGTTCTTCACGGTGCCCTACAACGGCCAGCGTCCGCCGCAGACCCTCTCGCACAGCGGCCGGCTGCCGTCCGGGCTCAGCGGACACCACGTGATCCTCGCGGTGTGGACGGTCCACGACACGGGCAACGCGTTCTACGCCTGCTCGGACGTGACGTTCTGATCCCGAACACGCCAAAGGGCCTCTCGCTCCCACGAGAGGCCCTTCTCGGTGCGCCGCCAGGGACTCGAACCCCGGACCCGCTGATTAAGAGTCAGCTGCTCTAACCAACTGAGCTAGCGGCGCATGACTCCCGCCGTCCGCTTCCGCGGTCGGCGACAGGGAAAATACTACCCGGTCCGCGGGGGTGGTCCGTACCACCCCCGAGCGCGCTAGATCGTCAGCGACAGCAGCACCGGGGCCGCGTTCCGGTTGAGGGTGTCGGCGGCCTGGCGCAGGCGGTGGGCGTGCGCCAGGGGCAGGGACAGCGCCAGGCATCCCACCGAGGAGCCGGCCGTGATCGGGACGGCCGCGCAGACCGTGCCGACCGCGTACTCCTGGAGGTCGAGGACGGGCACGGTGGGCGGCTGCGCCGCCAGCCGGGAGAGCAGCAGCGTGTCACTGGTGATGGTGCGCGAGGTGAGCCGGGCCGGCCGGTGCCGGGCGAGGTGGTCGCGCCGGCCGTCGTGGTCGAGCTGGGTGAGCAGGCTCTTGCCCACCGCGGTGGCGTGCGCGGAGTAGCGGAAGTCCACCCACTCGTTGACCTTCGGGGTGGCCGGGCCGTCGGCGTACTGGGTGACCTTGACCTCGCCGTCGACGTACCGGCTGATGTAGACGGCGGCGCCCACCCGGTCGCGGAGCCGGTCCAGGGTGCGCTGGAGCTTCTCGCGCAGCGCCTCCTCGTGTCCCTCGGCGGCACCCAGGCGGGCGAAGGCCGCTCCGGTGACGTACGCGCCGTCGGCGATCTGCTCGACGTAGGCCTCGCGGCGCAGCATCCGCAGGAGCGTGGTCAGCCGCTCCGTGCCGAGGCCGGTCTCGCGGGCGATGTCGGTGTCGGTGACTCCTGTGGTGTGCCGCGCCACCGTCTCCAGGACGCGCAGCGCGTCCTGGACCGAGTGGTACGACGCGGTCGGCTCGTGCCTCAGCGCCACGGTTTCCCCCTGCGCTCGCTCTTGGGGCCGCAATCCGGTCAGCGAATCCCCTCCACGATAGCCCTCAAACGGCCTCGGGGAAGCGGGTGTTGACGAGATCGCGGCCCCCTCATCTGCGGCGCCGACCCCCTGGCATATGCCAGGGGGATGAACCAGGGCGGGGACCTCGGGCATTGCCCCGCTCACGGCCCGTGGCTACAGCACCGCGCTGAGGAATTCCCGTGTCCGGTCGTGCTCCGGCTCGCTGAAGATCTTCTCCGGCGCGCCCGCCTCGATGATCCGGCCCTGGTCGAACATCAGCACCTGGTCGGAGATGTCCCGGGCGAAGTTCATCTCGTGGGTCACGCAGAGCATGGTGATGTCGGTGGAGCGGGCGATGTCCCGCAGCACGTCCAGGACGCCCGCGACCAGCTCCGGGTCGAGCGCCGAGGTCACCTCGTCGAGCAGCAGCACCTGCGGCCGCATCGCCAGCGCCCGCGCGATCGCCACCCGCTGCTGCTGACCACCGGAGAGCTGCGCGGGGTGCTTGTCGACGTGGTCGGTCAGCCCGACCATCTCCAGCAGCTCCCGGGCCCGCTCCTCGGCCGCGTCCCTGGACATGCCGAGCACGGTGACCGGGGCCTCGGTGATGTTCCGCAGCACCGTCATGTTCGGGAACAGGTTGAACTGCTGGAACACCATCCCGATCTTCTTGCGGACCTCGCGGACCTGCTTCTCCGGCGCCGGGAAGAGCTGCTCCCCGTCGACGGTGATCGTCCCCTCGTCGGGCTTGAGCAGCGTCATCAGCAGCCGCAGGATCGTGGTCTTGCCCGATCCGGACGGGCCGATCAGCGTGACGTGCTTGCCGGCGTCCACGGAGAAGTCCAGGTGGTCCAGGACCGTGTGGTTCCCGAACCGCTTGGTGACCTGCTCCAGCCGGATCAGCTCGCCGGTGCCCCTCGGGCTCCCGGGCTTCTTGTCGAACGGGGCGTGGGTGTCAGTGGACAAGGCGTCGCTCCAGGGCTCGCAGGGCAAGGGAGGCCAGGTAGGAGATGACGATGAAGGCGAGGCCGATCACCGTCAGGGGCTCGGTGAACTGGAAGTTCTGCTGCGAGAACAGCCGCGCCTCACCGAGCATCTCCAGCACGGTGATGGCCATCAGCAGCGGCGTGTCCTTCAGCATCGAGATGACGTAGTTGCCGAGCGCGGGCACCACCCTGCGCACGGCCTGCGGCAGGATCACCGCGGTCCACGTCCGGCGCAGCGGCAGGTTCAGCGCCGTCGCCGCCTCCCACTGGCCCACCGGCACGGCCTCGATGCCCGCGCGGTAGACCTGCATCGTGTACGTCGAGTAGTGCAGCCCGATGGCGAAGACACCGGTGGTCAGCGCCGAGAAGGTCACGCCCCACTCGGGCAGCACGTAGAACAGGAAGAAGAGCTGCACCAGCAGCGGGGTGTTGCGGACGAACTCCGTCACCGCCCCGACCGGCCAGGTCACCCAGCGCGTCGGCACCCGCATCAGCAGCGCCCACACCAGGCCCAGCGCGAACGAGATCAGTGAGCCCAGGACCAGGATCTGCAGGGTGACCAGCAGACCGTCCCAGAAGTGCGGCATGAAGTCGGAGACCGCGCTCCAGTCCCACTTCATCAGACGGCACCCCCCACGTTGGTCGTCTCGGGCCGCTTCAGTTCCACGTCCGGATCACGGACCGGGGTCTTGCCGACCCCCGCCTTCAGCTTCTTCTCCAGACCGCGCATCAGGCGGGTCAGCAGGAAGGCGATCACGAAGTAGATCAGCAGGACGTACGTGTAGATCTCCGCGCTCTCCTGCAGCGCCAGCCGCACCAGGTTGGCGCTGAACGCCAGGTCGCCCATGCCCATGATCGACACCAGGGCGGTGCCCTTGAGCAGCTCGATCAGCAGGTTGGAGAACGGCGGGATCATCTCCGGCACCGCCTGCGGCAGCAGGATCAGCTTCATCCGCTGCCAGGGCGTGAAGCTGAGCGCGATACCGCCCTCGCGCTGGGCCGGGTCGACCGCGGCGAGGGCACCGCGCACGATCTCCGAGCCGTACGCCCCGTAGGTCAGGCCGAGTGCCAGCGTGCCCGCCCACAGCGGCACGAGCTGCCAGCCGAAGGCCGGGGGCAGCACGAAGAACACCCAGAAGATCATCACCAACGCCGAGGTCCCGCGGAACACCTCGGTGTAGAAACCGGCGAGGAAGCGGACGATCCACAGCCGGTGGGTGCGCGCGACGCCCACGACGAAGGAGACCGCCGTCGCCAGCAGCGCGCTGAGCACGAGCAGTTGGACGGTGACCCAGACACCCTCGAGTACGCGTTCCCAGAGTCCCGATGTCATCCGCCGCAGAGCTCCTTCGCGGTCATGTCCGTCATCTCGTCCTCGGTGAAACCGAAGGGCTTGAGGATCCGGAGGAGCTCGCCGCTGTCCTTGAGCTTGCGCAGTTCGACGTTGAAGGCGTCCCGCAGGCGGGTCTCGTTCGGCCGGAAGGCGAAGCCGCCGCCGTCGACGTGCGGCTTCCCGCCGACGATCGGCTTGAAGGCCTCCGTCACCTCGGCCTTGTTCGACTTCTTCACCACTTCGCGGGTGGTGAGGGCGGTCCCGGCGAAGACGTCGGCACGTCCGGCCTCGACGGCGTTCAGGCCGGCGACCTGATCGGGGACGATCAGGATGTCGCTCTCCTTGTACCCGGCCTCGACGGCGTACGCGATCTCCGCGTACCCGGTGCCGGTGGCGAACTTCGCCTTCTTCTCGACGACGTCCCGGTAGTCGTGCAGGTCCTTCGGGTTGCCCTTGCGCACGATGAACGAGTCGAGCATCTGGTAGTCGGGGTCGGAGAAGATGACCTGCTGACAGCGGTCCGGGTTGATGTACATCCCGGCGGCCACGACGTCGAACTGCTGTGAGTTCAGCCCGGGTATGAGCGAGCCGAACTCGGTGGGTACGGGCTGCACCCGGTCCACGCCGAGCCGTTTGAAGATGACCTTGGCCAGCTCCGGTGCCTCACCGGTCAGATCGCCGTTCCTGTCGATGTAACCGAACGGGATCTCGCCGGCTATGCCCAGGCGGACGACGCCCGCCGCCCTGAGCCGGTCGAGCAGGTCACCGCCGCCCGTGGCCGCCGCCGTGGGCACGCGGGAACAGCCCGCGGCACCCAGCGCGCCGAGCGCCGCGACCCCCGCGAGCAGCGACCGACGTGAGGGCCCGGAGGCTTCTCGGAATCGTCTCAGTGGTTGCAGTGGTGGAGCCATGGCGGCGCGGCTACCCGAAGCGATGCGAGTTATTCCGGCCAATTCCGGCCCCGTTCGGCGGTCGGGCGGTCTTGACCGGCGCGGGACGATGGGGGACATGGCAGACCGATATCTCGAGATCTCCCTGGTCAAGCGTGGAGTCAGCTGCACGGCCCGACTGCTCGACGACCGGGCGCCGATCACCTGCGAAGCCGTCTGGAAATCTCTCCCGCTCTCCGGCGACGTCTACCACGCCAAGTACGCGCGCAACGAGATCTACGCCCTCTTCCCGCCCTTCGCGGACGCGGAACCGCCCCTGGAGAACCCGACGGTCACCCCCATCCCGGGCGACCTGTGCTACTTCTCCTTCGCGGGCGCCGAGTTGGGCACGAAGTCCTACGGCTACGACCGCGAGGTCCGCCCCGGTACGACGGTCGTCGACCTGGCCCTGTTCTACGAGCGCAACAACCTGCTCCTCAACGGCGACGTGGGCTGGGTCCCCGGCACCGTCTGGGGCCAGGTGGTGGAGGGCCTGCACACCATGGCCGACGCCTGCAACGACCTGTGGCGCACAGGCGCGGCCGGAGAAACCCTCAGCTTCCGGAGGGCGTAGCTGCGGCCGGCCGCGCCGCCGTAACTGCGGGCAGTCGTGCCTCCCCCAGTGCCTCAAGGGCCCGGGAGGTGCCCTCGGGGCGATGGGGGAGGGTGGGCGCTGGGGGTACCCCCTCTGGGGGAGGCACCCCGCAAGCGCGGGTGAGCGAACCCCACCCCCGCCCACACCCACGCCGGCCACTACCAGGCCGACGCCCCCGCGTCGTACAGCGTGTGGGCCGCCCGCAGCACGAGGTCGTCCCGATGCCGGGCGGCCACCAACTGCAGCCCGATGGGCAGCCCGTCGGCGTCGGTGCCCACCGGCACGGTCGCCGCCGGCTGCTGGGTCATGTTGAACGGATACGTGAACGGCGTCCACCCCGTCCACCGCCGATGCCCGGCCCCCTTCGGCACCTCCACCCCCGCCTCGAACGCCGTGACCGGCACGGTCGGGGTGACCAGCAGGTCGTAGCGGTCGTGGAAGCGGCCCATCCGCCGGCCCAGGGCCATCCGGACGTCCATCGCGGCCAGGTAC
>NZ_NCTE01000567.1:0-1171 GCF_002114215.1 Streptomyces sp. 13-12-16
GGCCCGGCTCACCGCGGCGTTCCGGCAGGGGACCCGCCCTGCGCGCGCCGCCCGTCCCGGGCGCCGGATGATCCTGGTCGGCGCCGCCACCGCGGGGGCCCTCGCCGTGACCGCCGGGATCGTCGCGACCCTGCCCGAGGACAGTACCCGCGCCTCCGCGGGGAAGGGCCCCCAGGTACTGTCGGCAGACGCCTCCGCCGACGCCCTCGAACTGGCCGCCGCGACCGTCGAGAAGCACGACGGCACCGAACCCGGCCCGAAGCAGTGGGTGTACGAGAAGAGCACCGTCTTCCACCAGGGAAAGCCGCAGAGCAGCGAGGAGTGGACCCGCTGGGACGGCACCGGACACGCCAATCTGCCCGGCATCCCCCCGGCCGGTGACATCTCGGACTTCGACCCGGACGAGCTCCAGGTCTGGTACGGCCCCGACCAGGAGGAGAAGCGGCAGAAGGAGGGCTACGACGACCGCTCCCAGCGGCAGTTCTACCGCTTCCTCGCCACCCTGCCGAGCGACCCCGACCGCATGATGAAGCGCATCCGCGAGGAGCACGCCATCGGCTCCGTCGAGGGGGAGACGCGCGCACAGCGCGACTGGCGGGAGATCGACGTCCTGTACCGGTCGGTGCTGATCCCGCCGAACGTCCAGGCGGGCCTGTTCCGGGCTCTCGCGAAGATCCCCGGTACCCGGGTGACGACCGGCGTGAAGGACCCGCTCGGCCGCGCGGCGATCGGCGTAAGCGTGACCTACGCCGAGAGGACGCCCTCGGGCTGGCAGGGCAAGCAGGAGATCTTCTTCGATCCCGAGAGCTACGCCTACCTGGGGGAGACCCGGGACGACGGGGAGATGGTCAGCGCCCGCGCCGCCTGGGGCGTCGTCAACAAGCCCGGCGCCCGCCCCTGAGCACCCGCGAGGGGGCGCCCGGCGCCGCACCGGGCGCCCCCTCGTCGTACCGGCTGCTCTCCGGGCCGTCGCGTCCGCGACCTGGGCCTTCAGCATCCTCTGCTGCCGGAGCCGGAGCCGGAGCCGGAGCCGGAGCCGGAGCCGGAGCCGGTGGCGGGCCGGCCGCGGGTGCCGGACCGGCAGGCGCTGCGCAGGATCCCGGCCGTGCTGCATACGGGCATCCAGTGGAAGTACCTGCCCGGCTCGCAGGCGGGGACGCCCCGCCGGGGG
>NZ_NCTE01000567.1:1387-10308 GCF_002114215.1 Streptomyces sp. 13-12-16
GCCGGCGCCGGGCGCGGACAAGCACACCGTGGACCCGGTCCGCCCCCGTGGGGTACTCGGATGTGCGAGGTGATCGTGGACCGCCTTCTGGGTGCGCTGGGCCGGATGTGAGGATGACGGGTATGGACATGGACATCCGCCGCAGGAACAACGTGATGGTCACCGGTCGTGCCGATGGGCCGGTGGTGGTGCTGGCGCACGGTTTCGGCTGTGATCAGAACATGTGGCGCCTGGTGGTGCCTGCGCTGGCGGAGCGCTACCGGGTGGTGCTGTTCGACTACGTCGGCTCCGGCGGTTCGGACCTGTCCGCCTGGAGCGAGGAGCGCTACTCCTCCCTGTACGGTTACGCCCGCGACGTGGTGGAGGTCTGCGAAGAGCTGGATCTTGAGCGGGCCGTGTTCGTGGGGCATTCGGTCAGTGCCATGATCGGGGTGCTGGCGGCCGAGGCCGCCCCGGAGCGGATCGGGGCGCTGGTGATGGTGGCCCCCTCGCCCTGCTACATCGACGGCGACGGGTATCGCGGCGGGTTCACCGTGGAGGACATCGACGAGCTGCTGGCCTCGCTGGAGTCGAACTATCTGGGCTGGTCCTCGGCCATGGCCCCGGTGATCATGGGCAATCCGGAGCGGCCGGAGCTGGGGCAGGAACTGACCAACAGCTTCTGTGCCACCGATCCCGACATCGCCCGGGTCTTCGCCCGGACCACGTTCCTGTCCGACAGCCGCGACGACCTGAAGCGCGTCGATGTGCCGACACTGGTTCTGGAGTGCTCGCAGGACGTCATCGCGCCGCGGGAGGTCGGCGCCTACGTGCAGGCCGCCATTCCCTCCTCCCGGCTGGTCACCCTTGAGGCGACCGGGCACTGTCCGCAGCTGAGCGCCCCGGAAGCCACCACGGCAGCGCTGTTGGACTTCCTGGAGGAGCTGTCGTGATGTGCCGCACGGACGGTGGGCAGGAGCCGACCGGCACGGGAGACGGGGAGCGTACGGACGCGACGTTCACCGCGCTGCTGGAGGACAGTGCCGAGGAACTGTACGAATCGGCGCCCTGCGGTTACCTCTCCACGCTGATGGACGGCACCATCGCCAAGATCAATGCCACGTTGCTGGACTGGCTGGGTCTGGAGCGGGATGCCGTGGTCGGACGCCGAAAGTTCGTGGACCTGCTCCCCGTGGGCGGGAAGCTGTACCACGAGACCCACTTTGCTCCGCTGTTGCGGATGCAGGGCGAGCTGCGCGGCATCGCACTCGAGATGAAGACGGCGGGCGGCGGCCGACTGCCGGTATTGGTCTCCTCCGTCGTCAAGCACAGCAGTGGGGGCGATCCGCTGCTGATCCGCACCACCGTCTTCGACGCCGCCGACCGCCGCGCCTACGAGGAGGAGCTGCTGCGCCGACGCGAGGACGCAGAGCAGGCGCGGGCCCAGGCCGAAGAGGCCCGGCGGCAGGCCGAGGCCGACCGGGAGCGGCTGGCCGACGCGCTCGCCGTGCTCCAGAAGTCCCTCGTGCCCGACACCCTTCCCGCTGTGCCGGGAGTGGAGGCAGCCGCCTACTACCACACCGCCGCGCCGGACCGCCTCGGTGGCGACTTCTACGACCTGTTCCCCCTCGACGGCAAGCGCTGGGCGTTCTTCCTCGGCGACGTGTGCGGCAAGGGGCCCGAGGCCGCCTCGCTGACCTCGCTGACCCGCTACACCCTGCGCGCCGCAGCCCTTCACGACCCCGAGCCCGCCGCCGCGCTGACCACGCTGAACGCCGTCCTGCACGAGCGGTACGCCGCCGGCGGTGATCCCCGCTACTGCACCTGCATCTTCGGCACCATCGAACCGGATCCCGGAACCGGCGAAGCCACCGTCCGCCTCGCCTCCGGCGGCCACCCGCCGGCTCTCGTACTGCGCGCCGACGGCCGCGCCGACTTCCTGCCCACCCCCGGCGGACTGCTCGTCGGTGTCCTGCCCACCGCCCCGACCGGCACCGTCCAGACCACCCTCGCCCCCGGCGAGACGATCCTCCTCTACACCGATGGCCTCACCGAGGCCCGCACCGGCCCCCGCCGCGACGACCTGTACGGCGAAGAAGCCCTGCGCGCCTTCGCCGCCGGCCACGCCCCCGCCACACCACAGGAAGTGATCACCGCGCTGACCGGGCTGTTGAAAAGCCTCGGTGGCGGTCTCGACGACGACACCGCCCTGCTCGCCCTCGGCGTCCCCGCCACCCGTCCCCGCACCCACCCGGCAACGAACCACTCACGATGAGCCCGCTGAACATCACACACGACGACACCGCAACCGGCCCCGTCCTGCACGTGGCCGGCGAACTCGACTACGCGCAGGCCGCCGCCCTGCGCCACCGGGCCGAACAACTCCCCCTCGCCCCGGGGCAGTGCCTGGCCATCGACCTGTCCGGCCTGGAGTTCTGCGACTCCACGGGCATCACCGCTCTCCTCGCCGCCCGCCAGCACGCCCACGCCTCAGGCGCCGGTATCGCCCTGCACGCCGTTCCCCCCAACCTGATGCGCGTCCTCACCCTGGTCGGCCTGGACCAGATCTTCACCATCCATTCCAGCGTCCCCGTCTGAAGCATGTCCCGCTGGCGTTCGCCCTGATGCCGCAGCGCCCAGCGGGCGGTGTCCGCCGTATCGGCGGGCGCCGTCTCCGCTCGGACAGGTCTGCGCGCCGGGAGGTCTCGATGATGTCCCTCTGGATGCTCTCCGACAGGTTTTCGAGGGCGACACCGCCATCGACCCCGGCTTCTTCGGCAGGGATCCGATACGGCTTGCAGCCGTCCGGGGGCGAGGTGCGGCCGACCGCCTCGACCAGGAGCTCGTCGAGACCGCCCGCTGGTTTGTCGCCCCGAGCTGTTGCGTCTTGGGACAACAGGCTCTGCACCACGCCACGTCGCGACGAAGAGGCTGTTCGTGAGGTGCTCCGGCGATGCCAACCGCTCCCGGGTCGAGAGGGAGACGCTCGATCCCCGAGCCAGGCGCGGCTTGCGCATGGCCTCCCGTCTTCAGGGCAACCGACAGACACGCCTCACGTTTAGGAGCTGCACGATGATGATCGTAGGAATTGTCGCTGTGTGTGTCGTTCTCGCCGTTCTCGCTTTCCTCGTACCGCGCCTGTCCCACCACCCGCAGCGGGGGACCCAGCGCACGCTCGGTGTCGGGTCACGGGTCGGGGGGAAGGCTCCCGGTATCCTCGGTCGCGCTTTCAGCAAGCCCTTCCGCAGCAGTTCCAAGGCTGTTGGCCGCAGCGGTTCGGCCGGCCGGCGGGCCCGTGGCCACATGCCGTTCTGACCGGCAACGCGATCCGTCGTGAGCATCTCCAGGAGAGGGTGTGTACCCGGCCGGTGTCATGCGCACCATCGCTTACGAGGGCGGCGGGTTTCTTCCTGTTCGGCTCGTCCTCGCCGTCATCTGCGCGGCCGTGGCGACAGTGATCGCACTCGCGCCGCACAACAGAAGAAATAGTCGTTAGCAGTGCACCCGTGCGGTGTTGCTCTTCCCGGTCATCACCGCCTTCCTGCCGACGGAGGGCGGTGAAGGCAGGAGAATCACTTCAAGGGCTTGCGGGGGCAGCGCGCTGCTCCGCGAGCCCTTCTGCATGCTCGAGCTCGGCAAATTCCGCTCGAAGCGGCGCCTTGGCCCCGACCGGCATCGCTCACGTTCTCCACATGCCTTCTTCACCGGACGGGCTGGGAATCGTCCAGGGCATTCGGTCACGCCCTCACCCTCCACCTGGCCTGCCGGATGATCCATCCGATCCCGCACACGGCCGGAGCGTGGGATCCGGTGACGAGGCCGGCGCCGTGCTTGCGGCCGTCGTGGGGGAACTCGTGGACCGAAGCGGTCTCTTCGGCCGAGCCGGTGAGCCGGTACACCTCGTCCGGCACCACCGCGGTGAACCGCTCCGGATCCTCAAAGGCGTTCTGCCGGGCTGTACGGACCAGGGAGCGCGTGCCCGACTCGCGCAACCACCAGTGCGCCCTCACTTCGGCACGAACCTCGCGGAACCTACGCTTCACAGCGAGGATGAGTGACCCGACTCGGTGCTGCGGGAGGGCCTTTGACATCCATTCCTGGCTGCCGAGGCGCTTCCTGTCTTCTGCTCGCCGTGTTGGCCTGCCTGGTGGTGCTCGGACCGGCCGCGGCGCCGACAGCTTACGGAGCGACGGCTCAAAGCGGTGGAACGCCGAGCGATCCCTGCACGAGCCAAGGACTGAAGACAGCCGAAGTCGAGGCCGCGCTGCGCCTCGACCACGACGACCGCACGTACACGAAGGTCGTCAGCGAGCTGACGATCACGGTGCCCCTGGCCTGGCCGCTCGCCGACGGACTGCTCCTCGACCCGAGGTCCGACCGGTACCGGAAGGCCATGCGGTGCCTGGTGCGGGGCCCCGCATCCCGCGGACTGAAGGGAGTGGAGACGAACTGGCAGGAGTGGCGCACCGGTGAACCCACCGTCACTCCGGTCCGGGACGTGCCCGCTCCGGACGAGGGGAGCGCGCGCTCGGTCGAGGTCGTCGTGCGAGCGCACGGATGGGTCGACCAGCGCGACAAGCTGCGCATCGGCCCCTGGACCGTCCACGTGGGCAGGGCCAAGTGGGCCGTACACCTGACTCCGCCGGACCCGATACGATCCGCCACCTGGCAGCGGATCACGGTGGATCCGGGCAGTTCCGGCGCCGTGTCGGCGAAACCCGAGGCGGCCGTCGGGCGCAACGGGGACCGCCTGGCCTGGTACCCCGACGCCGCCGCACCCCCTGTCGAGGTACGCATCGCACCGGCATGGCCTCGTGCGTACGCTGCCCAGGACGACAATCCGCCGTTCGCCGCGCTCGACAAGGCCGGTTTCATGTCGTGGTGGCTGGTTCTGGTCGCAGCACTGGGCTGTGTCCTGGTCATGCTGCCGCGGCTCCCTCGGCCCGGCCGGGCCGATCCGCGGGCCAGGGACGACCTCCGCGGGTGGGCCCTGGTCCTGCTGTGCGTGGTCGCGGTGGTACAGGGCCGCAACCTGTACCTCGGTGCGATCGGTGCCTTCGGGGACAACGACAAGTGGCGGGAACAGGCCGCTCATGCCCCGTGGGCCTGGCTCACCGCAACCGTTGCGGGCGGGATCCTGTTGTTCTTCGGCCGGCCCGGCAAGGCGTTGGCCGTCACCGGCGTCCTGCTGGGCGCTGTGTCCGTCGTGCCGGCGGTGCGGCCGGGCCTGTTCGGCCTGGACCCGAAGACGTTCGTGGCGGCGCCCGGCCCCGCCGACCTGACGACGGCAGCGGTGGTTGCCGTCACCGTCTGCTCGACGGCCCTGCTCCTCCTGGGCGGTGTCGCGGCCGTGCGCCGACTGGCCGTCGGCGGAGGGCTGTACAGCCCTCGTCGCGCGCGGCCCCGGCCGCGGGCGTTGCTCACGGGCACCCTGATCCTTCTGGTGGTCCTGGGCGTCTGCTACGCGGCGGCCGCCGAGCGGGACTGGAACCGGGCCTCCTGGCTCTCTCCCCACATCGACCCCGGAGGGTGGCTGCCCGGCAGCGCGTCCCCCTTCCCGGACGATCCCGGCTACGGCGCGTGGCACCGTGCTGAACTACGAAGCAACCTGCTGTGGTTCACGCACAACGTGCAGAACTGGTGGTGCGCCCTGCTGTGGATCCCCAGCGGTCTGGCCGTTCTGGGGCTGCTGCGCACCGGGGCGGAGGGCACCGCGGACGCCACCGTGGCGCTGCGCGGTCCGGCAGGACCGTACCGGTTGCTGGTGCTGCTCCTGTTTCCGGTCATGGTCGCCCTCAACATCGGTGAGTACACGGCCAGCGGAGCCCTGAGCTGGGTGTGGTTCTTCGCCTACCTCTTCGCACTCGCCGGCCTGCTGCGCCTCGCCTCCGGTCGGACCGTGGGGGACAAGCGGTTGGAGAGAAGCGGCGAACCCCTCGCCAGGACCCTCCGCGTGTCCCACCGGCCGGTCCTGCTGGACCGGGCGCGTACCTACCGGGAACGCCACGCCCAGCTGCGACGCCTGGACCACGGACAGGCCGACGACGCCACGGTCCGCCGTCGCGACCTCGAGACGGGGCTGAGGCGCATGCACCGCTGGCGGTCGTCACGAGGAGGCCGCGACCGCCTTCCGCACGACGTGTCGGTGGTGGACGTGGCCCTGGTCCTCGGTCCCGGGGACACCTGGTGGGGGAACGGCGTCAGGGCGGCACGCCTCACCCAGCCCGTGGCCCTGCCCCTGACCGCCGGGCTGGTGTGGGCGAACCAGCTGCACGGGGAGGAACTGACGAGCACCCTGCACGAACGGCTGGGTCTGCCGGACGTGCTGCTCCAGTTCCTCCTCTGGCAGGTCGGCTACGCGGCCGCCGGCATGGTCCTGGGAGTCCTGTGGCACCAACTGCCCGGCAGACGCGGCCCGGCCAAGGCCTTCTGCGTCGCCCTCGCCTACGCCCTGCCCGCCGGGCTGTTCGCGTTGGGCAACTGGATTCTGGGGGAGGAGCAGACGGGGCTGGCGTTCGCGGTCGCGGCGATGCTGCTCGTCCTCACGCTGACCGGCATCCTGATGGACCTGGAGACCTTCCGCGAGGAGCACCGGTACTGGCGAGGTCGGATCGCACGGCTGTACTCCGTCTACCAGATGCGGTTCTTCTCCGTCCAGGTCGCCTGGCTGCTCGCGCAGGCCGCGGCCATCGCCACCATCTGGCAGTTCCTCGCGGAGACGGGCGGCTCCCCGCCGGAGAACAGCGGTGTCAGCCGGACGCCGTAGACGCGGGCCGCTCGGTGAGGTCCTCCAAGTCATCAGCCGCGATGCCGGGGTGGTCGTCATCCGGTGGATCGACTGCGGATCGGATCGCGGCCCGTGGACCGGTGTCGGTGATTTCGGCCAGGACGCGCAGGACGCGGTGGGACTTTGACCAGGTGATGAAATGCTGTGCCGCGGCGGTTTCCGGAGCGGATGCCTGCTTCGACGCCGACACCCCGCTCCAGCAGGGCGGTGGCGATCGATCACGCCGTCCTCGTGCCGGTTCACGGAGGCGTGATCCGGCAGTACGGTCCAGGACCGGACCCGGGCGGCGCGTGTCGCGGGGCCCGGAGCGGTCCACGCGCCCGATCAGGGCGGCACTCCCGGGCCGTGCACCGGAATCCCCGCCGGGGCGCGTCTGTCCCACACCGGTGCGCGGTGACCTCGCCCTCCGGACCGGGCGGCGTCGGTCTTGCGGCCCGATGCTCTCCCGCCGGTGTGGCGGGGCACGCAGGCCTCGGTTCCGGGGCGACGACGACCGGCCCCCGTCCGAGTCCTGGGGTCGTCCGGCGAAGGCGCGCGTCATGGACGCCTAGGAACCGTCGGTGATCTTTTCGGCGATGCGGCCGAGCGCCGTGAGTTCCTCGGGGTCGAGCCGGTCGACGAGGTGCCGGCGTACGGAGGCGACGTGGCCCGGGGCGGCTTCCTGGAGTGTGTCCCGCCCCGTCCTGGTGAGGACCAGGAAGCAGCCCCTCCCGTCGGCGGGGTCCGGTGCGCGCCGGATGAGTCCGCGTGCCTCCATGCGGGTGGCGTGGCGGGACAGACGGCTGCGTGACCAGCCCATCTTGGCGGCCTGCTCGCGCAGCGTGCTGGTGCCGTCGGTGCGCTCGGACAGCGTGCTGAGCACTTCGTAGTCCGGCTCGGACAGCCCGTACGCGGCGAGGTCCTGTGCGGTGCGGGTCCGTACCGCGGTCACCATGCGGAGGTACGCGCGCCAAGCGCGTTCCTCGTCGGCCGTGAGCCAGCGGACCGGAGGATCCGTCTCGTTCGTTGACATGTAATCAATATACCGGCTACTTTCGTTTCCATGACAACGAAACGACTCCGCATCATCGTCCTGGTCTGCAGCACTCGCCCCGGCGCGCTCGGCCCGGCCGTCGGCGAGTGGCTGACCGGGACGCTCGCGGCGAGCGCCGACATGCTCGAGGCGGACCTCGTGCCCCTGGCCATCGGCGATCTGGACCTGCCCTTCCTGGACGAGGAGGAGCACCCGTCGGCCGGCGTCCACCACCACGAGCACACCCGTCGCTGGAGCCGGATCGTCGACGGCGCGGACGGCTTCGTCTTCGTCACGCCGGAGTACAACTACGGCATGCCGGCGACCCTGAAGAACGCGCTCGACTACCTGGGCCCGGAATGGGCCTGGAAGCCGGCCGGCTTCGTCAGTTACGGCCACACCTCGGCCGGCACCCGCGCGGTCCAGCACGCCAAGCAGGTGGTGACCACCTTGCGCCTGGTCCCCCTGGGGGCGACCGTCGCGATACGGATCGCGGACGCGATGCGGGAGGACCGTTTCGCCCCCGCGGCACGTCACACCGAAGCGGCCGAAGGGCTGCTGGCGGAACTGGTACGGGTCTCACGGGCCCTGGCCCCGCTGCGCGAACGCGCCCACGCGGGCGCCGTGGAGGGCCCGCTCCCCGGCTCGTACACGCGCCGTCTCGGTCCGGACGACGCCCCCGAGGTGACGGTGCTGCAGCGCTGCTGCTGGATGGAGGAGGCACTCGTCAACGACACCCTGGCGATCCCGGCGCTCCACGAGTCGCCGGACGAGGTGCGCGCCTGGCTGGCCGACTGGCACACGACGGGCCTGTGGCGGGACGGGCGGCTGCTCGGGATGGTCCGCACGCGTCGCACCGGCGCCGACCTGCACGTCGGGCGACTCGCCGTCGCCCCCGACCTGCGGGGACTGGGGGTGGGCCGGTGGCTGCTGCGCCGGGCCGAAGCGGCCGGGGAGGGCTGCCGGCGCATCGTCCTGGCCACCGGTTCCGCCAGCCACCGCAACCTCACCCTCTACCGGCGGCAGGGCTACGTCCCGCTTCCCGACGCGCCGGACGACGGCGTGGTGGGCCTGGCCAAAACCGTCCCCGCCTGAGCGCGGGCACCACCGGCCGAACCGGCCCCCGGCCGGAGCGGACGGCGG
>NZ_NCTE01000568.1 GCF_002114215.1 Streptomyces sp. 13-12-16
GCCCACGGTCCGCGTCCGGCCGCCGACGCCGCGGACGGATCGGGCGGTCCACAGCGCGCGGAAGACACGCGCCGCGAGCGGGGACCGGGCCGGACTCGGCCGTCGACGCCCCTTCGTCGCCCCCACGGCCCCGCGGCTCAGGACGGCGGCCGGGTCCAGGCCGGGTCGGCGGCCGAGAGACGGTGCGTGGTCACGCAGGTGAGGGCGAGAAGCAGGAGGATCAGGGCCAGGGTGGGCACGAGGTGGTCGTTCAGCACCAACTGCGCACCCGCGTAGGCGCCGAGGAACATCGTCACCACGGACAGGAACCGGCGGCCGGGCCGCGGCCCCTCACCGCCGGCCCGGCCGGAGTCCGCGGCCAAACCCGTCAGCGTCAGGGTCAGCACGGTCGTGGTGAGGTCGGGGACACCGAGGCGCCGGGCGGCGGCGTTCTGCAGGCCCATGGCGATCCCGAGGAAGACGATCAGCGTGTACCGGACGGCCGTGGTGACCTGCCCGTCGGTGGCCGCCGCGGCGGCCACGGTGACGGCGACCAGCACCGTCTGTACGGCTGTGACCGCCTTCAGCAGGCTCCCGCGGTGTGCCGCGAACCGGTCGGCGAGCCGGCCGCCGCCGAGCGCTCCGGTGAGGAACGCCACCAGCGCGACGACGGAGGCGACCGCGGACAGGTCCGCGGCGCCCACCAGGGCGAACCCCAGGAACACCACGTTGCCCGTCATGTTGGCGACGAAGACGTGCCCGAGCGCCAGATAGCTCACCGCGTCGACCAGGCCGGTGACCAGCGTCAGCGTCAGCATCAGGGGAGGCAGCGGGCCGTGACGGTCCTGCCGGGGCGGCGCGAGGGTGAGGACCATGTCATTCAGCAGCCTGCGCACTGTGCTTCCTTTCCGTAGCGGTGGCCGGACGGTGCAGCACGGTGCGCGTGAGCAGTCCGCTGACCGGGCCGGCCAGGATCGTGAGGAGGGCGGCCCACAGCGGCCAGGGGCCGAGGTCCAGTGCCCGGTCGAACGACCACCGGCCGGGCCCGGTGAGGACCAGCGCCGCGGAGACGGCGACGAGGACCAACGGGTACTCGTATCCGTCGTTCTGCACCCACAGGCCGTTGCGCCGTTTGACAGTGCCCGCGACCGTCATCACGCCCATGGCCGCCATCGCGGCCAGCGGGGTGAGCAGTCCGGCGGCCAGGAACAGGCCGGCACCGATCTGGCTGGCGCCCGCGACGACCGCGGTGATCCGGCCGCCGCGGAACCCGTCGCGGCGGAACTCCTCGGCCCCGCCCGCGAGGCCGTCGCCTCCCAGCCGGTGGCTCACCTTCTGGACTCCGTGGCCGGCGACGAGGAGTCCTGTCACCAGCCGGAGGAGCAGCAGTCCGGCATCCATCGTTTCCCTGCCTGTTCCTGACTCGATTCCGTGACCGTCGCGCGCGTGGCGGAGGTCAGCCGGCGGCGTGGTCCCCGATGACGGCCTGCGCGTAGACGACGCCGAGGCCGTAGGTACCGGCGTGCTCCTTCACGACGTCCATGACCGGCATGTAGGTCTCGCCGCGCGCCCAGTCACGCTGCAGTTCGAGCAGTACCTGCACCCAGGTGACCGGGACCACGCCGCTCTGGACCATGCGCTGGACGGCGTGTTCGTGGGCCTGCGGGCTGACGCCGCCGGACGCGTCGGTGACCACGTAGACCTCGTAGCCCTGGGCCAGGGCGGAGAGCGCGGGCAGGACGACGCAGACCTCGGTCCACAGCCCGGCGATGACGAGCTTCTCGCGGCCGGTGGCCTTGACCGCGTCGACGAAGGCGGCGTCCTCCCAGGCGTTCATCGTGGTCCGGTCGACGGTCTCCTGCCCGGGGAAGACCCCGGCGAGCTGCGGCATGAGCGGTCCGGAGAAGGACTCGGCGGCCACGGTGCTCAGGACGACCGGTACGTCGAAGACCTTGGCGGCCTTCGCCAGCCCGACGGTCGCGTTGATGATCGCGGTGCGGTCGCCGCTGCCGGTGCCGAAGAACATCTGCGGCTGGTGGTCGATGAACAGCACGGCGCAGTTGTCCGGGGTGAGCAGGTCGGGGCTGGGGGCCGCGGTGACCTCGGAGACGTTGACCATGGGAAGGCCTTTCCGGATGGGATGGGCGCGGACGGGTGTCCGCGGGTGGGTGGGGCCGCGCGGTGCGCGGGGTGCCGCGATGCGGTGGAACACCCGGGAGGGACAGCTCGTGGCCGACCCCTCCCGGGAGGTCACGGGGAGAAGCAGGGATCGAGGAAGGTGCTCGCCGGCTGGGGGGCGAGGCCGCGCCGGACGCGCCACTGACGGTGCTGCTCGGACTCGGTGACGGCCTGGCCGAGCAGTTCGGCCTGGCGGGCGCCGGACGGTCCCGTGGCGGGCGTGGCCTGGTATCCGCCGAAGTGGGCCACCGGGCTCCAGGCGGGGCTGACCGGTGGCAGTTCCTCCTCGAGGCCCTCGTACTCGGCGGCCGCATGGACGATCCGGCCGCCGACGACCGTCAGCAGGGACTCGATGTGCGCGATGTCCTGTTCGGGGACGGTGAAGTAGTCCTCGGAAAGCACTGCCAGGTCGGCGAGGAAACCGCTGCGCAGGACGCCCTTGACGCCTTCCTCCCCGGTCAGCGCCGCGCCCGCCTCGGTGAACATCGCCAGCGCGGTCCGGCGGTCGACCCGGTTGTGCGGTGGGCGCAGGACCAGGTCGCCGACGGTGCGGCCGGTGACCAGCCAGTGCAGGGCCACCCACGGGTTGTAGGTGGAGACCCGGGTGGCGTCGGTGCCGGCGCCGACGGTCAGTCCGCGCTCCAGCATGGCCCGCAGCGGTGGGGCGTCCGCGGCGGCCCCGGGACCGTAGCGGCTGAGGAACGCCTCGCCCTGGAAGGACAGGCGGTTCTGCACGGACATGGCGCCGCCGAGGGCCGCGATGCGGTCCAGGCTGTCCGCGGAGACGGTTTCCGCGTGGTCGAACAGCCATCGGTTGCCGGCCGGGAAGAGCCCTTCCGCCGCGATCTTCTCGAAGACCGCCAGGTCGCGGCGGATGGTCTCGTCATAGGTGGCGTGCAGCCGGAATCCCCAATCGTTCTCCATCAGGAGACGTACGGCCTTCTCGAATTCCGTTTCGTAGTCGGCCAGTTCCGGCCGGGGCTCGGCGAAGTTCTCGAAGTCCGCCGCCGCCCACGTCAGATTCTCGCCCGCGCCGTTGAGGCGGAGCCATTCGTCTCCGTCCTCGGGCCGGGCCACTTCGATCCAGCGCCTGAGGTCGTCGATCTCCTGGCCGACGGTCTGTGGGAACAGGTGGTAGGCGATGCGCAACGACAGTTGGCCCGCCTTCGCCAGTTCGACGACCGTGCTGTAGTCGTCGGGGAAGTTCTGGAACCCTCCGGCCGCGTCGATCGCCGACGTCAGGCCGAATCTGTTCAGTTCCCGCAGGAAGTGCCGGGTGGAGGTCTTCCTGTCCTCCCCCTCCAGTACCGGGGCTTTCGCGAGGGTCGAGTAGAGGACGAGGGCGCTGGGAGCCGCCAGCAGCATGCCCGTGGGCTCGCCGTCCCGGCCCCGTACGATCTGGCCGCCCTTGGGGTCGGGGGTTTCCCGGGTGAACCCGGCGGCCTTGAGGGCCGCCCGGTTGAGCACCGCGGCCTGGTAGAGGTGCAGGACGAAGACCGGAGTGTCGGGCGCGGCGGCGTTCAGCTCGGCGACGGTCGGCAGCCGCCGTTCGGCGAACTGCTCGGCGGACCATCCGCCCACGACCCGCACCCACTGGCCCTTGGGCGTCCGTGCCGCCTGCTCGCGCAGCATCGCCAGTCCCCGGCGGAGCGTGGGGACGCCGTCCCAGCGCAGTTCGAGTACGTAGTTGAGGCCCCCGCGGATGACGTGCAGGTGCGCGTCGTTGAGGCCCGGAACCATCCGGCGGCCGAGCGCGTCGACGACCTTCGTGTCCGGGCCGACGTGCGGGGCGACGTCGTTGTCGTCACCGACCACGGTGATGACGCCGTCGCGGACGGCGATCGCCTCGGCCTGCGGACGGACCGCGTCACCAGTGTGGATCTTCGCGTTGCGGACGACCAGGTCCGCGGCGTTTTCGGTGGTGCGGGGAGCAATTCCACCGACCGGCATCGAGGACACCTTCTCGACCTCCTTCTACGGAACGGGAAACGCCGATGCCCTCCGCACCGACTTCGGCGCACGCCGCGATCGGCGGGCGGGAAACAATCTGCCCGCGCGTGGATCCGAGCCCCTTGCACCCTGTGCCGCAAAGCTATTCAGGGCCCGGGAGTCCGTGTTTCCCCGCAGTGCACGGAACGCGTTCCCGGAGTGCACTTCCGTCCCGTGCGCCGCCCGATCGGCACCGATGCCCCGAAGAGCGGCCTTCGCCCGCGCTGCCCGGTCGTCGCCGAGCGGACCGCACGGTCGCGCAACGGGCCGTCGAGGAGCGCGGAGGTCTCCCGCTGCTCCGGCGGGTGCTGTTCCGTCCGGTCCCGGACGCGAGCCCCCCCCATCCCGCCTCCCCG
>NZ_NCTE01000569.1:0-13286 GCF_002114215.1 Streptomyces sp. 13-12-16
GAGGTCCTCAAGGACCGGCAGCAGGCCGAGGAAGCCGTGATCCGCCTGGAACACGGACAGCCCATCCGCTTCGGCACCGACGGCTCCAAGGGCGTCGTCCGCGACCGCGCCACCGGTGACCTGAGCGTCGTCACCGTGACAGCGGACAACGAGGCCGACATCCTCGTCCACGACGCCCACTCCACCTCCCCCACCACCGCGTTCGCACTGTCCCGGCTCGCCGACCCCAACACCCTGCACAACACCCCGATCGGCGTCTTCCGCTCCGTCGACCGGCCCGTCTACGACACCCTCATGACCGACCAACTCGACACCGCCGTCGAACAGCACGGCAAGGGCGACCTCACCGCGCTACTGGCCGGCACCGACACCTGGACCGTCGTCGACTGAGGTCGCGTACAGGAACGCCGGGTGGTCGATGACCCAGAGCCAGGTGCCGTCCTGTTGGCGCCGGGCGACCTCGACGGTGACGGTGCCGTTCGACAGGCGGGTCGAGGTCAGCGCCAGGTCCCCGCTGCGGAGCGTCGGCCGCTCGGTGCCAGGGTCGGCCGTCACGCCGCTTTCGACGATGCGTGAGAAGACGCGACGTATTTCCCCCAGCCCACTCACCGACCGACCCGCTGGGGTGACGAGGGTGGCGTCGGGTTCGTACAGCGCCACCAGCCCTTCGACGTCTCCGGAGTTGAGACGTCGCACAACGAGCCGGGTCAGATCCTCGGGCCGTAGAGCCTTCTCACGGTCTTCGGAGGTGCTCGTCACCAACTGACTCCTCTCAGGACCGGCTTGACCATCGGAGATTACCAACCACCAGTGCAGCGCGGCGGCTCCACAACTCCCTGGCTCGGGCCGTGCAACTCGTCCAGCGACTCCGGCGGACGCCGTCGGAACTTCTCCCGGTACGACGCGAGATCCTCAGCGGCCGCGTCCGAGAGACCGCTCGGCGCGGGTGCGGGGCGCTGGGGGTGGAGGGCATGCCTTCATCATGACCGCAGGGGAGCGGTAAGGGGCATGATGCGCGAGCTTGCGTCCGCAGTGAGCGGGACGGGCTCGTGGAGGGTGTCTGAGCGTGACAGCTAGGCAGTGAGTCGAGAACCCGGCCCGGATCATGCCCGGTCCCGCGCGGCCGAAGCGACCTGAGCGCGGCGGTCAGCCCGGTGACATCAGTGAGATCCGCCGGCAACCGTGCCCCGGCATGCCCGACCACTCCCGAACCGTCGGCACTGGCATGGACCTTGGGACGCAACCCTATGGCCCGCACGTAGAAAGCGCCCTCCGCCTGGACCGACAGAGCCCTTCAGCAAGGTTCATTGTCCCAGGTCAGGAATGCACTTTCGCGTTTCCGCCCCAGAGCCAGCCGTACCCACGTGAAACGGCGAGGTCAGGCCGCGAAAAATCGATTACCGGAGGGCGACTGAGCCGGCTGTGAGCACGGTCCGCCTGGTGGCGGTCATCCGGTGGTCAGGTCGAACGATTCCCAGGGGCCGATCGTTGTGCGGTTGGCGATGAGCGGGGCGGTTCCGGCGTTCCCGGCGCTGACGTACAGGTTGTTGGCCTGTGCGCGCAGGCTGGTGGTGCCGTCGGAGTTGTTCACGCGCTGGAAGGTCTCCCAGGGGCCGACGGCGGTGCGGTTGGCGATGAGCGCGTTGGCACCGGCGTTCTCGGCGCAGACGTATCGGCCGTTGACGCGGGCGCGCAGTGCGACGGCGCCTCCGCCGAGGTCGAGCAGGTCGAATCGTTCCCAGTCGCCGGTGGTGGTGCGGTTGGCGATGAGTGGGTCGGCTCCGGCGTTCTCCGCGCAGACGTACTGGTTGTTGGCCCGGCAGCGGAGGCTGACGATCCGCCCGGTGGGGAGGGGGGTGAGGACGGCTTCCCAGGTGGTGGTGCTGGTGTTGGAGGTGGCGTCGGCGGGGAGGCGGTCGCGGGCGGCGGTGTCGGCGTAGAGGCTCCAGCGCATCCAGTCCACGTAGGTGGCGACGGTCTGGGTGTGGTTGTAGCCGCTCCATATGTACTGGTCGTGGCCCGTGCCGCGGTGGGTGAGGAACGCCTTGGGCGCGGGCAGTTCCCCGTAGGCCTGGCGCGCGGAGGAGTACTGGCAGATGGGGTCCTGATCGCCGTGGACGAACAGGACGTTGGCCGTGACCGTGGTGCTGGGGTTGCCCATGTCGACACAGGCGAAGGGCGCGGCGGCGGCTATCCGGCTGTCCGGCCAGGCGGTCAGCAGCCCGTGGGTGGTCATGCCGCCCAGCGAGTGACCCGCGACGCCGACGCCGGTGGTGGTGTCGAGGTGCCCGGCGAACGGGTCGCCGGCCGTGGTGTTGAGGGCGAGGGTGTTGGTGATGACCTGGGAGACATCCATGGACTGGTTTCCGTTGTAGACGTCCTGGATGTTGCCCGAGGTGCCGCTGGAGGTGGTGGGGAAGACGGGTGCGGGGACGACGAATCCGGCCTCGGCCAGGGGCCGGACCAGCGGTGCGTAGCTCTCCGGGTTGCCGCCGAGGCCGTGGCTGAACTCGCAGATGGGGAAGACGCCGCCCGCGATGGGGGCGTTGACGACGGGATTGCCGCCCGGGGTGCCGGTGGCGGGGTAGAAGATCCGGGTGGTCAGCCGACGGCTGCCGCGGCTCCAGGCGTACTCCCTCACCCCGATGGCGAAGCGCTGGGTCGGCGCGGCTGCCGGGGCGAGCGAGGATGCCGTTGCCGCGGTGGTGCCGTACGCATGGACGGCGGCCACGGCTCCGGCTGCGCCCAGTCCCAGGAAGGTACGCCTGTTCATGGCCATGTTGTGCTCCTTGTCGGATGGTGCGGGTGGACAGGGGAGTTCCGGGGCGGCGGGTCTGCCAGGAGGCGAGCGGGCCCGTGGGCCCGCGGGGTTGAAGCCCCCGTCGGTGGAAATGCGCCGGCTTCCACCAACGGAGAGCGGAGCCGCCCTGCCGATCGCGTCTGCCCTCACAGGCGGGTAGCCGTATCGGGCGACCGTTTCCAGCAGGGAGAGCAGGTGGTGGCGAGGCCGGGACGGCAGGGGAGTCGGGCGTAGTCGCCGCCGTCCGGGTTTCAGACCCTGGTGAAGGAGCTGGACGTTTCAGGGGCCGATGGTCATGGTCCGGTCGGTGAAGCCGGTGTACGCCGGACTCCGTGCGCCGGCGGCGCCGACGAGGTGGAGAGCGCCATGACGCGCCACGTTGGCCGCGTTCGCGGTCCGGGCGGCGATGACATCGTGTGACGGCGTGTGATGCTACCCATGGGATTCCTCTTCTGTGTTCGCGCTGGCGCGAAGTGCGGAAGGCGGCGATCAGTGGAGGTGTACGGGCGGGCGACGCGTGCTGGTGGACCACGGCCCGGAGTCCAGCCGTGTCGGGGGTGGCTCTTGACCGACGCTGGAACCGATGTGAGCAATCGTCTCCTGGGACGTCCCACCGGCCCGCCTGACGATTGTTCGATATATCGTTCAATGTTCGCCGACCTGAACGGAGAGTAGGTTGGGGCTGACGGGGTGTCAATCGCGGGATGTGGCGCCTTACGGTCACGTTTTGCGCGGCTCTGGGGCGACGTTCGAATGGGTCGCTCTTGAGCGGAGCGTGAGGGGCTACGAAATACCAACGAAATCCGAAGCGGGAGCCGACGATGCGGGAGATGGTTACCGGTTTATCGGCGCTCCCGCAGGGTGTCACTTCCGAAACTCAACGAAATCGACCTTCCCGCTCGCTGTCCGAAACTGTTCCACGCCAGGAAGGGGAGGCTCCGGACCGCTCTGCGGTCGGCTGCGGCGATCGGCTGATCCAGAACGAGGGATTGCGCCTGCCGCCTGCTGCGGCTGCCCACCATATGAGCCCGGGCCGCCGACACGATCACCCGGGCCGAACGCGAGGGCCTTGTCCTGCACGGGTTCTCTCGCCGAGTTGCTGATGGCCGAGTGCGAGGACCGGGATCGGTGTCGGGCCGAACACCGCATCCGGGCGGCTCACTTCCCCGCGAGAAGTCGCTGCGGGAGTTCGACTGCAGCGTCAATCCGAACGTTGATCCTGCGGTCGTCCACAATCTCGCCACCTGCGAGTGGATCGCCAAGGGTCACCCGCTGTGTCCGATTGGGGACTCCGGCACGGGCAAGTCGCACCTGTTGATCGCGCTGGGCACCGCAGCCGCCATGGCTGGCTACCGCGTCCGCTGCACCGCCGTCGCAGCTGTCGTACGTGCTCTGATCAGGTTGAATGGCACTCGGCGGCGCTATGCGGCACCAGCCGACATGATGGCTCACGGTCTCGTAATGCGCACGTCTCGCCACCTGACCACGTGCACCGACGCACTCCACGCCCTGAGGTGTCCCAAGGGCCTGGTCTTCCGGCGGGCGGCCAAGCCCGACCCCCAGGAGTGAGGCGTGGCAGGGACATCTTTTCAAGCCTGTTCCAGGGGCATTCCGCCGCGTAAGCAGGGAAGGCCCTGGCAGCGCTGAAAGTTACGAGCTCGCTGGTCAGGGCCCACTTTCCTGGTGCTCGATGATGTTGACCGCGAGCCCGCCGCGTTTGGTCTCCTTGTACTTGACCCTCATGTCGGCGTGGTCCATGCCGTTCGAGTGAGAGGGCGCAGGTATCGCTCTCACGGCGATGGTCAAACGGGTCCGTCATCACCGCGTGTGACCGCTGCGCCGAGTCCGGCTCCACTGATGGGGCATCAGGTCTTCAAGATCATCTTGCACGTGCGTTGCACAAGGCGCTGAAAAGCGACAGTGATCAATGGAGGGGCGTGAAGGTGAGTATCCGCAGGTCGGCTTGCATGCTGAGGTGTCGTGCCCCTTGCCTCCAAGGGGCACGACACCACGACGATCAGATGTCCCGGAAGATCTCGATCTGCGCCCCGATCGAGTTCAGCCGCTCCGCCAGGTCCTCGTACCCGCGGTTGATGACGTACACGTTGCGCAGGACCGACGTGCCCTCCGCCGCCATCATCGCCAGCAGGACCACCACGGCCGGACGCAGTGCCGGCGGGCACATCATCTCCGCGGCGCGCCAGCGGGTCGGGCCCTCGACCAGGACGCGGTGCGGGTCGAGGAGCTGGAGGCGGCCGCCGAGGCGGTTGAGGTCGGTCAGGTAGATCGCGCGGTTGTCGTAGACCCAGTCGTGGATGAGGGTCTTGCCCTGGGCCACCGCCGCGATCGCCGCGAAGAACGGCACGTTGTCGATGTTCAGGCCGGGGAACGGCATCGGGTGGATCTTGTCGATCGGCGCCTCCAGCTTGGAGGGGCGGACGGTGAGGTCCACCAGGCGCGTACGGCCGTTGTCGGCGAAGTACTCCGGCGTGCGGTCGTGGTCGAGGCCCATCTCCTCCAGGACCGCCAGCTCGATCTCCAGGAACTCGATGGGGACCCGGCGGACCGTCAGCTCCGACTCCGTCACCACGGCCGCGGCCACCAGGCTCATCGCCTCGACCGGGTCCTCGGAGGGGGAGTAGTCGACGTCGACGTCGATGGTGGGCACGCCGTGCACGGTGAGCGTGGTGGTGCCGATGCCGTCGACCTTGACGCCGAGGGCCTCCAGGAAGAAGCACAGGTCCTGGACCATGTAGTTGGAGGAGGCGTTGCGGATGACGGTGGTGCCGTCGTGCCGCGCGGCGGCGAGCAGCGCGTTCTCGGTGACGGTGTCCCCGCGCTCGGTCAGCACGATCGGGCGGTCGGGGGCGACGGAGCGGTCGACCACCGCGTGGTACTGGCCCTCGGTCGCGGCGATGTCGAGGCCGAACCGGCGCAGCGCGATCATGTGCGGTTCGACGGTGCGCGTCCCGAGGTCGCAGCCGCCGGCGTACGGCAGCATGAAGCGGTCCAGGCGGTGCAGCAGCGGGCCGAGGAACATGATGATGGAGCGGGTGCGGCGGGCGGCGTCCGCGTCGATGGACGCGAGGTCCAGCTCGGCCGGCGGCACGATCTCCAGGTCGACGCCGTCGTTGATCCAGCGGGTGCGCACGCCGATGGAGTTCAGCACCTCCAGGAGGCGGTAGACCTCCTCGATGCGGGCGACGCGGCGCAGCACGGTGCGCCCCTTGTTGAGCAGCGAGGCGCACAGCAGTGCCACGCACGCGTTCTTGCTCGTCTTGACGTCGATGGCGCCGGAGAGCCGGCGGCCGCCCACCACGCGCAGATGCATCGGGCCGGCGTAGCCCAGCGAGACGATCTCGCTGTCCAGGGCCTCGCCGATACGGGCGATCATCTCAAGGCTGATGTTCTGGTTGCCGCGCTCGATCCGATTGACGGCGCTCTGGCTGGTGTTGAGCGCCTCGGCGAGCTGGGCCTGCGTCCACCCGCGGTGCTGCCGGGCGTCACGGATGAGCTTGCCGATGCGTACGAGGTAGTCGTCTGACATGAGAATGAGGTTATCTCAGATATGAGATGGCACCTCCTGGGGGGTCCATTCGGGTGACGTGACGTCAGTGTCCCCTGGTGCGGCGGGTCCGGCGCCATCCGAAAGGTCCGGGCAAATCCATCGATGTCGTACGACGTCCCGTGCTGCTGCGGGTGTGGCGGGGACCGTTCCCGCCGCCGGTGGTGATGGACCACGACCGCTTGTTGATGTTCAGTCGCACCCCCGGAAGGATCCGAAAGCTCTTGCGAAACGTGAGTGGCATTCCCGTCTCCCTTCCCGTCCCGAACTGACTTCGTCTCAGTCGGTTACCCCGTCCGGGCGCAAAGATGGCGCCGGGGTGCGGTGCGGCGGAGGGTGGGGGTGGCGCACCGGGCCGGGAGTGCCGGGCGCACCGGGCCCGGGCATGACCATTCGGCCCTTGTGTACTAGAGTTATCTCGACATCGAGATATCTGCCGAGGCGCACCGCAGCCGCCACCCTGGTAAGGGCTACCTAACTTAGCCTTACCTTAGCGGATAGGCCAGGGCGGCGTGGCGGCAGGATGCGGTGGTACGCGCACATCAATGAAGGAGACTGTCGTGTCGGCGAACAGCTTCGACGCCCGCAGCACGCTGCAGGTGGGCGACGAGTCGTACGAGATCTTCCGGCTGGACAAGGTCGAGGGCTCCGCGCGCCTTCCCTACAGCCTGAAGGTGCTGCTGGAGAACCTGCTCCGCACCGAGGACGGCGCGAACATCACCGCCGACCACATCCGCGCCCTGGGCGGCTGGGACTCCCAGGCCCAGCCGTCGCAGGAGATCCAGTTCACGCCGGCCCGCGTGATCATGCAGGACTTCACCGGCGTGCCCTGTGTCGTGGACCTCGCCACCATGCGTGAGGCCGTCAAGGAGCTGGGCGGCGACCCGAACAAGATCAACCCGCTCTCCCCGGCCGAGATGGTCATCGACCACTCCGTCATCGCCGACAAGTTCGGCACCAACGACGCCTTCAAGCAGAACGTCGACCTGGAGTACGGCCGCAACCGCGAGCGCTACCAGTTCCTGCGCTGGGGCCAGACCGCCTTCGACGACTTCAAGGTCGTCCCGCCCGGCACCGGCATCGTCCACCAGGTGAACATCGAGCACCTGGCCCGTGTCGTCATGGTCCGCGACGGCAAGGCCTACCCCGACACCCTGGTCGGCACCGACTCGCACACCACCATGGTCAACGGCCTCGGCGTCCTCGGCTGGGGCGTCGGCGGCATCGAGGCCGAGGCCGCCATGCTCGGCCAGCCGGTCTCCATGCTCATCCCGCGCGTCGTCGGCTTCAAGCTGACCGGTGAGCTCAAGCCCGGCACCACCGCCACCGACCTGGTGCTCACCATCACCGAGATGCTGCGCAAGCACGGCGTCGTCGGCAAGTTCGTCGAGTTCTACGGCGAGGGTGTGGCGGCCACGAGCCTCGCCAACCGCGCCACCATCGGCAACATGTCGCCGGAGTTCGGCTCCACCGCCGCGATCTTCCCGATCGACGACGAGACCCTGAACTACATGCGTCTGACCGGCCGCAGCGACCAGCAGGTCGCGCTCGTCGAGGCGTACGCCAAGGAGCAGGGCCTCTGGCTGGACCCGAAGGCCGAGCCGGACTTCTCCGAGAAGCTCGAGCTGGACCTGTCCACGGTCGTCCCGTCGATCGCCGGCCCGAAGCGCCCGCAGGACCGCATCGTCCTCGCCGACGCCAAGGCCCAGTTCGCCCAGGACGTGCGCAACTACGTCAAGGACGGCGGCGACGTCGACGAGGCGAGCAAGGAGTCCTTCCCGGCCTCCGACGCCCCGGCCATCTCCAACGGCGCCCCCTCCCACCCGGTCGAGGTCACCGCCCCCGACGGCACGACCTACACGCTCGACCACGGCGCGGTGACGGTCGCGGCCATCACCTCCTGCACCAACACCTCCAACCCGTACGTCATGGTCGCCGCCGCCCTGGTGGCCAAGAAGGCGGTGGAGAAGGGCCTGACCCGCAAGCCGTGGGTCAAGACCACCCTCGCCCCGGGCTCCAAGGTCGTCACCGACTACTTCGAGAAGGCGGGCCTGACCCCGTACCTCGACAAGGTCGGCTTCAACCTCGTCGGCTACGGCTGCACCACCTGCATCGGCAACTCCGGCCCGCTGCCGGAGGAGGTCTCCAAGGCGGTCAACGAGCACGACCTCGCCGTCACCTCGGTGCTCTCCGGCAACCGCAACTTCGAGGGCCGGATCAACCCCGACGTCAAGATGAACTACCTGGCGTCCCCGCCGCTGGTCGTCGCCTACGCGATCGCCGGTTCCATGAAGGTGGACATCACCCGCGAGGCCCTCGGGTACGACCAGGACAACAACCCGGTCTTCCTGAAGGACATCTGGCCCTCCGAGGCCGAGGTCAACGACGTCGTCGCCAACGCGATCGGCGAGGACATGTTCTCCAAGTCCTACGCCGACGTCTTCGCCGGCGACGCCCAGTGGCAGGCGCTGCCCATCCCGACCGGCGACACCTTCGAGTGGGACGGCGAGTCCACCTACGTCCGCAAGCCCCCGTACTTCGAGGGCATGGGCATGGAGCCGGCCCCGGTCGAGGACATCTCCGGCGCCCGCGTGCTCGCCAAGCTGGGCGACTCGGTCACCACCGACCACATCTCCCCGGCCGGCGCCATCAAGGCCGACACCCCGGCCGGCAAGTACCTCACGGAGCACGGCATCGAGCGCCGCGACTTCAACAGCTACGGCTCGCGCCGCGGCAACCACGAGGTCATGATCCGCGGCACGTTCGCCAACATCCGCCTGCGCAACCAGATCGCGCCGGGCACCGAGGGCGGCTACACCCGCGACTTCACCCAGGACGGCGGTCCGGTGTCGTTCATCTACGACGCCTCCCGCAACTACATCGAGCAGGGCATCCCGCTGGTCGTCCTGGCCGGCAAGGAGTACGGCTCCGGCTCGTCCCGCGACTGGGCCGCCAAGGGCACCGCGCTGCTCGGCGTCAAGGCCGTCATCGCCGAGTCCTACGAGCGCATCCACCGCTCGAACCTCATCGGCATGGGCGTCCTGCCGCTGCAGTTCCCGGAGGGCCACACCGCCGAGTCCCTCGGTCTGACCGGTGAGGAGACCTTCTCCGTCTCCGGCGTCACCGAGCTCAACGGCGGCACCACCCCGCGCACGGTGAAGGTCACCACCGACACCGGCGTCGAGTTCGACGCGGTCGTCCGCATCGACACCCCCGGTGAGGCCGACTACTACCGCAACGGCGGCATCCTGCAGTACGTGCTGCGCAGCCTGATCCGCAAGTAAGCGGTCCGGCAGGGCAGTCGAGGGCCGTATCCCCGGTGACGGGGGTACGGCCCCTGCCGTTGCCGCCGTTGTACGCTGAAGCCTCACCGGATGACGGGGGTGGCGGTGGGCCGCACGGAACGCATGCGTCTTGTCCTGACCGGCGGTCAGGACGGCGACCAGGAAGAACTCGACCATCTCACACTCCAGTTGCGCGAGCGGCTGCTCGAACTGGACGTCGACGACGTCGAACCGGTCCGCTCCGGGAGCGTCCCCGACGGGGCGAAGCCCGTGGACGCGCTCACCGTCGGCGCGCTCGCCGTGACCCTGGCCCCCCTCGCGCTCCGCTCGGTGCTCGACCTGGTGCGGGCCTGGATCGAGAACCGCCCGGTGCGCACGGTCAGCGTCACCCTGGGCGAGGACAGCCTGGAGCTCGAGGCCGCCTCCTCCGCCGACCAGCAGCGGATCGTCGACGCCTTCCTGGCCAAGCACGGTCCCGGGGCGGAACCGGCCGACGGCCAGGGCGAGTGAGGGACGTACGACCGTGTCCGCGGGACGCTACGCGCTGCTCGTCGCGACGGGCCGGTACGACAACGAGGCGCTGCGGCGGCTGAGATCCCCCGCCGGGGACGCCCAGGCACTGGCGGAGGTGCTCGAGGACCCGGAGATCGGCGACTTCGAGGTGAGCATGGTCGTCGACGGCAGCCACCGGGAGGTGACCCGGGCCATCGAGCACTTCTTCCTCGACCGCCGCCGGGACGACCTGCTCCTGCTGCACATCTCCTGCCACGGTCTCAAGAGCGACAGCGGCGAACTGCACTTCGCCGCCGGTGACACCGACCGGCGGCTGCTCGCCTCCACGTCCGTCCCCGCCCTGTTCGTGCACCAGCGGATGCGCGCCTGCCGGGCCCGGTCGATCGTCCTGCTCCTGGACTGCTGCTACAGCGGCGCCTTCCTGGCCGGCGGCAAGGGCGACACCACGGTCCACGTCGGCGACGAACTGGCGGGACACGGCCGTGCGGTGCTCACCGCGACCAACCGCACCGAGTACGCCTGGGAGGACGGGCGGCTCACCGAGCTGGACCCGGAGCCGGAGTCGTCCCGGTTCACCGGGGCCGTGATCAGGGGACTCGGCACCGGTGGGGCGGACCGTGACGGGGACGGCCTGATCGGCGTGCACGAACTGTACGACTACGTGTTCGACGAACTGCGGAAGTCCCCCGTGGCGCAACACCCGCTGATGTGGGCCGAGCTGGAACACCGGGTCGTGGTGGCGCGGGCGGCGCGGCCGGTGCCGCCGACGCCGCCCGAGCAGGCGAAGCCGTCGGTGCCCGGGCCTCCCGCGAGCCCGGTGTCACCGCTGCTCGTCCTCACCGGGGCGCTGTCCCACCTGACGTGCATGGAGGACGCGCGGAGCCGCCACCAGTTCGCGACGGTGCTGGGGGAGCGGCTCTCCCGCCGGGTCGATCTGCGGGGTGTCCGGCAGCGCGAGGACGTGGTCGCGATCGTACGGGCGGCGCTGAACCGGGACGGCGGGGCGGGCGCCCTGCTGTCGACGGTCGCCCTCTTCGAGGGGCGGGCCGCGGCCGACGACCTGCGGTCGCGGCTGGGGCCGGCCGGCACCTCGTGGCCGGAGCCGTTCCTGCTGCTGGAACTCGTCGACGCGCTCTGCGAGCTGTCGTGCATGGAGGACGGGCCGGGCCGCGTCCAGTTCGCGACGCTGCTCGGTGACCAGATCGGCCGCCCGGTCGATCTCAGGGGCATCCGGCTCCGGGAGGACGTGGTGGGCGTCGTGCGGGCCGCGCTCGACGTCCCCGGCGGGGAACGCGTGCTGGCGCAGGTGGTCCGGCTCTTCGAAGGAGCGCCGGCCGGTGACCACGTCGAGCGGCTGATCGACGCCCCGGACTGACCCACCGGTACGACTCCCCGGTGCGGCAACCGTTTACAAGCGCGTCGCCCCGCGCTACCTTCCCCTCACGGACGAGGTGGGAGCGCTCCCACACTCAGGCGGACCGGAACCCGCCGTCGGGACGCTCCCGCCTCGCCCCTCCACGCACCCCTGCATGATCCGGCAACCCCACAGTCGCGGACAGGTGTGTCATGACCAAAACAAGACCGGGGAGCGAGGCGGCTCCCCGATCAGCGCTCCCCACCCGCACCCGAGCCCTCTTCCTCGTCCTGGTCTCCCTGCTCGCCACCGTTCCGGCCGTCGGCCTGGTCGTGACGGCGGGCGGTGCGGCCGAAGCCCACGGCACGCCCATGAAGCCCGGCAGCCGCACCTTCCTGTGCTGGCAGGACGCGCTGACCGGCACCGGCGAGATCAAGCCGGTCAACCCGGCCTGCAGGGCCGCCGCCCAGGTCGGCGGCACCACCCCCTTCTACAACTGGTTCTCCGTCCTGCGCTCCGACGGCGCCGGCCGCACCCGCGGCTTCGTGCCCGACGGGCAGCTGTGCAGCGGCGGGAACACCAACTTCACCGGCTTCGACACACCCAGCGCCGACTGGCCGCTCACCCACCTCACCTCGGGCGCGACCGTCGACTTCTCCTACAACGCCTGGGCGGCGCACCCCGGCTGGTTCCACGTCTACGTCACCAAGGACGGTTTCGACCCGACGCGGGCCCTCGCCTGGGCCGACATGGAGGTGGAGCCCTTCCTCTCCGTCGACCACCCGCCGCTCAACGGCTCCCCGGGCAGCGTCGAGGCCGACTACCGCTGGAGCGGACAGCTCCCGGAGGGCAAGTCCGGCCGGCACGTCATCTACATGGTCTGGCAGCGCTCGGACAGCCAGGAGACCTTCTACTCCTGCTCGGACGTCGTCTTCGACGGCGGCGACGGTGAGGTGACCGGCGTCAAGGACCCCGGTGACCCGACCGACCCCGACCCCGTTCCGGGGGAGTGCACCGCCGTCCGCAGCACCACGGGCAGCTGGAGCGGCGGCCACCAGTCCGAGGTGACCGTCACCAACAGCGGTGACGTGCCGATGCTGGGCTGGATGGTCGACTGGACCCTCCCGGACGGCCAGAGCGTCGACAGCCTGTGGAGCGGCAACGCCACCTACGACGGCCAGGACGTGATGGTCCACAACGCCGACTACAACGGCTCCCTCGATCCGGGGGAGAGCGCGACGTTCGGCTACGTGGTTTCCGGCCCCGGCGGTGACGGTACGACGACCCTGCCCTGCCGGGTCGGCTGAACCTCCCCGTGGGCGGCCCCGACGGCGTGTCCGGTCGTCATCGGTGCCGCCCGCGCACCCCGTCAGTCACCCAGCAGCGAAGCGAGCCACTCCAGTTGGCGCCGTACATGCACCGCGTCCCCGCCCTCGTGCCCGTTGAAGGGATAGGCGTGGAGCACCTTGGCCGGATCGCCGGCCGTGCGTTCCGCGTACCGGTTGAACGCCGCGTACGCCCCGCTCGGCGGACAGACCGTGTCGCGCAGCCCGACCCCGAAGTGGGCCGGGGCGTGCGCGCGCCGGGCGAAGGACACGCCCTCGACGTAGGAGAGGGTGCGGTAGGCGGCCTCCTCGGCGCCCCGGTGCACCGAGAGGTAGGCGGTGATCTCGCCGTACGGGGGCACGTCGGTGAGGTCCAGGGCGCGGTGGATGCCGCACAGCAGCGGGGCGGTGACCAGGAGCGCCGCCAGATCCGGTACGAGGCCCG
>NZ_NCTE01000569.1:13487-42692 GCF_002114215.1 Streptomyces sp. 13-12-16
GCGCGCACCGCGTCCGTGATCAGCCGGCGGTAGTGGTAGTCCCCCGGGTCGAGCAGACCGCGGACCGCCGGGCCGGGGCCGCCGGGTGCCAGGGCGTGCGGGTCGGGGGTGTCTCCGCCGCAGCCGTACTGGTCGCCCTGGCCGCGGTTGTCCATCAGCAGATGCGCGTACCCGGCGTTCACCCAGGTGAGCCGCTCGTGCGGCAGGCCGCGTCCGCGTCCGTAACCCGCGAACTCCACCACTACCGGAAGGGGTTCGGCCACGTTCGCGGGGAGGCTGAACCAGGCGCGCACCGGGTCGCCGGCGAAGCCGCGGAACGTCACGTCCCAGGTCTCGGTGAGCCGCAGTCCGTTCTCCGCCGGCCGTACCGAGACCAGCGGATCCCCCTCGGCCGACGCCTCCTTCAGCGTCCGCTCCCAGAACGCGTCGAAGTCGGCCGGCTCCTCGATCTCCGGGCGGTGGCGCTCCAGTTCAGCCGGGGACAGGTCGAACGCGGGCACGGGGCACCTCGCAGAGTCGAAGCGGAGTCGAACGGGCAGCACGGCCGATCGTTTCGGCCGTGCGTCGGAAAGTTTTGGGGACGCTAACAGATCAAAACCCGTTTCCACAGCCGTGCGTACCGGATCCGTCGCCGTCGCGACCTCTTGAACTTCCGGCACGCACCACCCATTGACACCGCTTACCACTGCTCATAGGTTGCCGCGCAGTTACCGGTAAGGGCGCGAAATTTTCGGTCTCACGCCCCTACGTACGGGAGGCCCGAGCAATGAGCACCTCCACCACGTCGGCTCCACCGCCGGGCACTCAGGACCCGCCGCCGACGAAGAAACCCCCACGGCGCACGCGCTCACCCGCGCGCACCGGCTGGCGGCGCGCACTGCGCAAGGACTGGCAGTTGTACTCGCTGGCCGTGCTGCCGCTGCTGTTCTTCCTGGTGTTCCGCTATCTGCCGATGATCGGCAACGTGATCGCGTTCCGCCGGTTCGAGCCGGGCGGTTCGGTCTTCGGCGAGTACTGGGTGGGACTGCGCTACGTCGAGATGTTCCTGTCCGACCCGACCTTCTGGCAGGTGTTCAGGAACACCCTGTGGATGGGCGGGCTCACGCTCGTCTTCTGCTTCCCGATCCCGATCGTCCTCGCCCTGCTGCTGAACGAGGTGCGCAGGAACTCCCTGAAGCGGTTCGTGCAGTCGGTGTCGTACCTGCCGCACTTCCTGTCGATCGTGATCGTCGCCGGCATCACGCTGCAGATGCTCGCCACGGACGGTCCGATCAACCACGTCCTGGGCTGGTTCGGGCACGACCCGATCCGGTTCATCCAGGAACCCGACTGGTTCCGCACCATCTACGTCGGCTCGGAGATCTGGCAGACCGCCGGCTGGGGCACGATCCTCTACCTCGCCGCGCTCACCACCATCGACGAGGACCTGTACGAGGCCGCCCGCATCGACGGCGCCAACCGCTGGCAGCAGATCTGGCACGTCACCCTGCCCGGCATCCGCCCCACCATGATCACGCTGCTGATCCTCAACATCGGCACGTTCATGGCCGTCGGTTTCGAGAAGGTCCTGTTGCTCTACAACCCGCTGACATATCCCACCGCCGACGTGATCTCCACCTACCTCTACCGGACCGGTGTGGAGTCCAACAGCTTCAGCTACGCCGCCGCGATCGGCCTGTTCGAGGCGGTCATCGGCCTGGTGCTCATCACCTCGGCCAACCAGCTGTCGCGCCGTACCGTGGGGACGAGCCTGTGGTGAGCGTCGACCGGCCGACCCGCGGCCACCGCGTCTTCCAGGGTGTCAACGGCGTGATCCTCACCCTCGTCGTGCTGGTGACGCTGTACCCCTTCGTCAACATCGTCGCCCGCTCGTTCAGCGGGGAGCGGCACATCCGCGCCGGTGAGGTGACGCTGTGGCCCAAGGGCTTCAACCTCACCACGTACGAGATCGTCTTCAACGACTCGATGTTCTGGCGCAACTACGGCAACACCGTCTTCTACACGGTGGTCTCCACCGCCGTCGCCATGGTGCTGACCACCTGCTACGCCTACGTCCTGTCGAAGAAGAACCTCAAGGGGCGCGGCGCCCTGGTCGGGATCGCCGTCTTCACCATGTTCTTCACCGGCGGACTGATCCCCAACTACGTCCTGATCACCAGCCTCGGCCTGAAGAACAGCGTGTGGGCGATCGCCCTGCCGAACGCGATCAGCGTCTTCAACCTGCTGGTGATGAAGGCCTTCTTCGAGAGCCTGCCGTCGGAGCTGGAGGAGGCCGCGCAGATCGACGGCCTCAGTACGTACGGCATCCTGCTGCGGATCGTGCTGCCGCTGTCGAAGGCGGTCGTCGCGACCATGATCCTCTTCTACGCGGTGTCCTTCTGGAACTCCTGGTTCTCGGCGTTCCTCTACATGGACCGCACCGAGTTGATGCCGGTCACGGTCTATCTGCGCAACCTGCTCGCGGGTGCCACGGGAGGCACCGGCGCCGGCGCGGCCACCGAGCAGCTCACCCAGGTCAACGCGAACATCCAGTCGGTCACGATCGTGCTCACCTCGCTGCCGATCCTCTGCCTCTACCCGTTCGTGCAGCGCTACTTCGTCTCGGGCGTGATGCTCGGCGCGGTCAAGGGCTGACCACCGCACCCCTCCTTCCCCCTCTCCAACCCGCCGACGTACCAAGGGAGTCACCCGTGAAGAACACCGGACAGCTGTCCCGGCGTCAGATCCTCGGCGCCGCAGGATTCATCGGCCTCGCCGCCCTCACCGGCTGCGGCAGCGGCGGTGACGGCGGTGACGGCGCCAAGGACCTGTCGAAGAAGCGCGACGGCGCCATGAAGCAGTACCGGGCCGGCGAGCAGTTCAAGGCCACCGAGCCGCTGTCCTTCTCCGTCCTGCACAACAACAACCCCGGCTACCCGATGAAGGGCGACTGGCTGTTCTGGAAGGAGGTCACCCGGCGCACCGGCGTCACCCTCAAGGCCACCCCGGTCCCGCTGAGCGACTACGAGAAGAAGCGCAGCCTGCTCATCGGCGCGGGCGACGCCCCGCTCCTCATCCCCAAGACCTACCCGGGCGCGGAGACCGCGTTCGTCTCCTCGGGCGCGATCATCCCGGTCAGCGACTACGTGGACCTGATGCCCAACTTCCAGGACAAGGTCAAGAGATGGAACCTCCAGCCGGAGGTCGACTCGCTGCGCCAGTCCGACGGCCGCTACTACCTGCTGCCCGGACTGCACGAGAAGGTCAAGCAGGGCTACTCGCTGTCCTTCCGCACCGACGTCCTGGACAAACACGGCCTGAGCCTGCCCACCACCTGGGACGAGGTGTACACGACCTTCAAGGCGCTCAAGGAGGAGTACCCCGACCGCTACCCGTTCACCGACCGCTGGAGCACCAACACCCCCTTCCCCGCCGGTGCCCTGTTCCAGTACCTCGGCCAGGCGTACGGCGTCCGGGCCGGCTGGTCGTACCTGAACACCAGCTGGGACGCCAAGGCGCAGAGGTTCGCCTTCACCGGCGCCACGGACGCCTTCCGCCAGGTCGTCGAGTACCTGCGCAAGCTGGTCGCCGAGAAGCTGATGGACCCCGAGAGCTTCACCCAGACCGACGACGAGGCGGTCAGGAAGCTGCTGGCGGAGAAGTCCTTCGCGATCAGCGCCAACCCGCAGGAGCTGGTGCAGAACTACCGCTACAACCTGGAGAAGCAGGTCAAGGGCGCCACCATCGAGATGATCCCGGTGCCGATCGGCCCCGCCGGGCCGGTGGTCCTGGGCGGTGCCCGCCTGGAGAACGGCATGATGATCTCCAGCAAGGCCCTGGACGGCGACGACTTCGTCGCCCTGATGCAGTTCGTGGACTGGCTCTGGTACTCCGACGCCGGCCAGGAGCTCTGCAAGTGGGGCGTGGAGAACACCACCTTCACCCGCTCCGGACCCGGGAAGTACGAACTCAAGCCCGGCATCAGCCTCATGGGCTCCGACCCGGACGCCCCCAAGGACCTCCAGAAGGACTTCGGCTTCTACAACGGCGTCTTCGCCTACGGCGGCAGCTGGGCCCTGGTCTCGTCCTCCTTCAGCCCCGACGAGAAGAAGTTCACCGACGCCATGGCGTCCCGCGAGCAGCTGCCCACCGACCCGCCGCACCCGCTGCGCGCCGAGGAGCAGGAGCAGGCCACCCTCTGGGACACCCCGCTGAAGGACCACGTCACCCAGAACGCCCTCCAGTTCGTCCTCGGCAAGCGCCCGCTCTCCGAGTGGGACGACTACGTCAAGGAGCTGAAGGCCAAGAACATGGACCGGTTCATCGACCTGCACAACCAGGCCTACGAGCGGTTCAAGAAGGAGAACGCGTGATCCGCGTCCCCGACGCGCCGGACGGCCGGCTGTCCGACGCCTGGCGGGCCTGCGTCGGCACCGGCCGCCTCGACCTTGCCCTGCGCCGCGACTACCAGGACTCCCTCGCCCTGCTCCAGCGCGACATCGGCTTCCGGTACCTGCGCGGTCACGGCCTGCTCAGCGACGGCCTGGGCATCCACCGCCCCTACGAGTGGCAGGGCGCCCGCCGCACCCACCACTCGTTCACCTACCTCGACCAGGTGCTCGACGCCTGCCTCGGCCTGGGCATCCGCCCCTTCCTCGAACTCGGCTTCATGCCGTCCGCACTGGCCTCGGGGGAGCAGACGGTCTTCTGGTGGAAGGGCAACGTCACCCCGCCCGCCGACGAGAAGGAGTGGACGGACCTGGTCCGCGCCACCCTCGCCCACCTCGTCGACCGCTACGGCGCCGACGAGGTGCGCACCTGGCCCGTCGAGGTGTGGAACGAGCCCAATCTGCCCGCCTTCTGGCCGAACGCCGACGAACAGGCGTACCACCAGCTGTACGAGGCGACCGCGCACGCCGTGAAGGAGGTGGACGCCGGACTGAAGGTGGGCGGTCCGGCGGTCTCGCCCGGCGCCGACGGCTGGATGGAGCGGTTCGCCGAGTTCGCCGAACGCCGGGACGTGCCCGTCGACTTCGTCTCCCGGCACGCCTACACCTCCGGACCCGCCCAGCACGTCCCGTTCGGCGTCCACCAGACGCTCGCCCCGGCGAGCGACCTCCTGGACCAGTTCGCCGAGCCGCGCCGGTCCCTCGAGGGCACCCGGCTGGAGGGCCTGCCCGTCCACATCACCGAGTTCAACTCCTCCTACCGCCCCGACAACCCCGTCCACGACACCGCCTTCCACGCCGCGTACATGGCCCCGGTCGTGGCGGCCGGCGGCGACCACGCCGACTCCTTCTCGTACTGGACGTTCAGCGACGTCTTCGAGGAGACCGGCATCCCGACCGCGCTCTTCCACGGGGGCTTCGGCCTGCTCACCCACCGCCAACTGCGCAAGCCGACCTACCACCTGTACGCCTTCATGGCCCGCATGGGGGAGGAGCGGCTGGCGCGGGGCGACGACCACCTGGTGACCCGGCACGCCGACGGCCGGGTCACCGTCCTCGCCTGGGCCCCCGTCGACCCGACGGGACGGACGCCCGGCCCGGACCGGCACACCCTGCGGCTGTCCCTGCCGGTCGGCACCGCCCCGCACGGTACGGCGTTCGTCCGCCGCTCCTCGGTCGACGAGGAGCGCGGCAACGCGTACACCGCCTGGCGGCACATGGGCGGCCCCCGTTCCCCGAGGCCCGGACAGCTCGACGTCCTGCACGAGGCGTCCGAGCCCGCCCGCGCCCACCACCGGCTGCCCATCGAGGACGGCCGCGCCGGCCTCGACCTCACCCTGACCCGCCACGAGATCACCCTCGTCGAGCTGACCCCGGTCGACGACGAGACCCCGCCCTGGTGGGACGAGCGGCGGCTGCTCGGCCGGGAGGTGCCGTGAGCACCGTACGGGCCGACGCGTTCGGCACCGGGACGCTCTCCCGGGCCGCAGCGCTGATCCACACGCTCGTCACCGTCGAGGCCCTGCTGCTGCTCACCGCGGCGCCGGGCCTCGCCGGCCTCTTCCTCCTCGCACCCGACCCCGCCAACCTCCCCCTCGCCGCCCTCTGCCTGCTGCCCCTGGGCCCGGCCGCCTCCGCCGCCCTCCACGCCCTGCACCACCGCAGCCGCGACCTCACCGACCTCCACCCGGCCCGTGCCTTCCTGCGCGGCTGGCGACTGGGCGCCCTGCCCGTGCTGAGGCTGTGGGCGCCGCTGCTCGCCTGGCTCACGGTGATCGCCTTCACCCTCACCCACTTCTCCGCCACCGGACTCCCCGGCTGGTGGGCGGCGCTCCTCGCGCTGATCGGCACGGGCTCCCTCCTGTGGGGCGCGCACGCCCTGGTCCTCACCACCCTGTTCTCCTTCCGCACCCGCGACACCGCCCGCCTCGCCGCCTACTTCCTGCTGCGGCACCCCCGCGCCACCCTCGGCGCCCTCTCGCTGCTGATCCTGACGGCCGTCGGCACCGCCCTGTTCACCGAGGCCCTGCCCGCCCTGCTCGCCGCCCCCCTGCTGCTGTCCCTGCTGCACAGCAGCCGCCCGGTGATCGCCGAGACCCGGGAGGACTTCACCGCATGACTTCCTCCCCCGCCCGAAGAAGGGGAATCCCGGCGGTCGCCCACCGGGGTCCCCGCTTCACCGACGACCGCCCCGTCCGGGAGGACTCCCGTCGAGGTCCCACACCGTCTCCGAAGGAATCAAGATGACGTACTCGGGGTACTTCGACGCGGCCTGGCTGCCGCCGGCCGCGTTCCGGGCGGTCGGCAGCCGGCGTTCGCTGGTGCGCGCCGCCGACGCCGGGCCTCCGGCGGAGACGGTGTACGGCGAACTGGCCGACGCCTGCGCGCGGTTCGGCGGGCGGGTCGTGCGGGACGGCGGCGAGGACGCCGAGCTGGTGCTCGAACTGGCCGGCGGTGATCTCGGAGACGAGGGATTCGCGCTCACGCGACGGGACGGCGTCACGACCGTCACCGCGTCCGGCGGACGCGGGCTGCTGTACGGCCTGTTCCACGTCGTACGGCTCGGAGAGGACGCCTTCGCCGGTGAGCGGGCCCGCGAGGAGCACCGTCCGGCGTACGCCTCGCGCATGCTGGACCACTGGGACAACGTGGCCGTGCACCCGGTCATGGGCCAGGTCGAGCGCGGCTACGCGGGCGGTTCGCTGTTCTGGGCCGACGGCCGGGCCCGCGGGGACCTCGACCGGGTGCGGGCGTACGGCAGGCTGCTCGCGGCCTGCGGGGTCAACGCCGTCGCCGTCAACAACGTCAACGTGCACGCGACCGAGGCGCGTCTGCTCACCGACCGGATCGGTGACGTGGCCGCGATCGCCGACGTGCTGCGTCCGTACGGCATCCGCACCCACCTGTCGGTCACCTTCGCCGCGCCGATGGTGCTGGGCGGGTTGCCCACCGCCGACCCGCTGGACGAGGCGGTGCGCGGCTGGTGGGCGGAGGCGACCCGGCGGGTGTACGAGGAGGTCGGCGACTTCGGCGGGTACGTCGTGAAGGCCGACTCGGAGGGCCGACCCGGCCCGTTCGCGTACGGCCGCTCGCACGCCGACGGCGCGAACATGCTGGCCGCCGCGCTGGAACCGTACGGCGGCACGGTGCACTGGCGGGCCTTCGTCTACGACCACCACCAGGACTGGCGGGACCGGAGCACCGACCGGGCGCGGGCCGCCTACGACCACTTCACCCCGCTGGACGGGGAGTTCGCGGCGAACGCGGTGCTCCAGGTCAAGCACGGGCCGATGGACTTCCAGGTGCGCGAGCCGGTCTCCCCGCTGATCGGCGCCATGCCGGACACGCGGCTCGCGGTGGAGCTCCAGGTCACGCAGGAGTACACGGGACAGCAGCGGCACGCGTGCTGGCTGGGTCCGATGTGGAGCGAGGTGCTGCGGTTCCGGCCGGACGGCGAGGTGAGCACCGGGCGGCTGGCGGACGGGCTGGTGGCCGTGTCGAACGCCGGCGACGACCCGTTCTGGACCGGACACCCGCTCGCCCAGGCCAACCTCTACACCTTCGGGCGGCTGGCCTGGGACCCGGCGGCTGATCCGCGGGCGGTCCTCGGCGAGTGGATCGCGCTGACCCATCCGGGGGCGGAGGAGCGGCTGGTCGAAGGGCTGCACTCGGTGCTCGACGGCTCCTGGTCGACGTACGAGAAGTACACCGCGCCGCTCGGCGTGGGATTCATGGTGCAGCCGGGACACCACTACGGGCCGAGCGTCGACGGCTACGAGTACAGCCCCTGGGGCACCTACCACTTCGCCGACCGGGACGGCGTCGGCGTCGACCGCACCACGGCGACCGGTACCGGGTACGCCGGTCAGTACGCCAAGCCGTGGGCCGAGGTGTACGAGTCGCCGCAGACCTGCCCCGACGAGCTGCTGCTGTTCTTCCACCATGTGCCGTACGGCCATGTGCTGCACAGCGGCAGGACGGTGATCCAGCACGTCTACGACACGCACTTCGAGGGTGTCGAGGAGGCCGAGGAGGCCCGCCGGGTGTGGGCGGGCCTCGCGGACCTGGTGGAACCGGCACGTCACGCGCGCGTGGCCGAGCGGTTCGAGGAGCAGCTGCGCAGCGCCCGTGAGTGGCGCGACCATGTCAACAGCTACTTCCTGCGCAAGTCCGGGGTGCCGGACGAGCGGGGGCGGACCGTCTACTGAAGGCGCAGGACCGCCACGCCGAGCGGGTCGAGGGTGAACGGCTCGTCCCGCTTGGTGTGTTCGCCGGTGAGCAGGTCGGTGGCGGGGGCGTGGGCCGTCAGGCGGGCCGGTTCCGGTGCGTGGTTGAGGAGGAAGAACAGGCGGGTGCCGTCGGGGGCGACGCGGGTCGCGGTCTCGACGGCGGTGTGGCCGGCGTAGGGGCCGACGAGGCCGTGGCGGGCGAGGATCCGGCGGACCACGTGGTCGACGCCCGGCTGGTCGAGGGCCGTGGCGACGTACCACGCCTCGCCCTCGCCGACGCGGTGGCGGGTGACGGCCGGGGTTCCGGCGTAGAAGTCGGCGCCGTAGGTGCCGACCGGTTCCGCGCCGCGCGGCTGCACGATCTCGAAGACCAGGCGGGCGTCGGCGGTGAGGTCGCCCAGGTGGACGGGGTTCACGACCTCCTCCTGACGCGCGTCCCATTCGTCGATCCGGATGCCCATCAGCGGGGCGAGCGGTCCCGGCACGTCGGTGAGGAAGGCCCGGTCGTGCTCGTCGACGCGGCCGGAGAGGAACGTCGCCAGCACGGTCCCGCCCCGCGCGGTGACGGCCTCCAGGCGGGCCGCCAGGTCGCCCTTGACCATGTGCAGCACGGGGGCGAGGACCACGTCGTACGGGGTGAGGTCGGCGGTGACCGGGACGACGTCCACGTCGGCGCCGGCCCGGCGGGCGGCCCGGTAGTAGGCGTGCGCCACCTCCTGGTAGCGGACCAGCCGGGAGGGGCCGTCGGACATCTCCAGGGCCCACCAGCTGTCCCAGTCGAAGAGGAGGGCGGTGCGGGCGGGGGTGCGGGCGCCGAGCGTCGCGCCGCCCAGGGTCTCCAGCTCCGCCCCCACCTCGGCGACCTCCCGGAAGACGCGGGTGTCGTCGCGGCCGACGTGGCCGATGACCGCGCCGTGGTACTTCTCGCAGGCGCCGCGTGAGGCGCGCATCTGGAAGTAGAGGGCGGCGTCCGCGCCGTGGGCGATGGCCTGGTACGTGGCCAGGCGCAGTTCGCCGGGGCGGCGCAGCGGGTTGACGTCGCGGCAGGCGGTGGTGGACGGGGTCTGCTCCATCAGCCAGAAGGGGGCGCCGCCCTTGAGGCCGCGCATCAGGTCGTGGGCGAGGGCGGCGACGGTGGGCGGGGCGTCCAGCGGCGGGTAGCTGTCCCAGGAGGCGAAGTCGAGGTGGGGCGCCCAGCGGTGGTAGTCGAGCGGGCGGAACAGGCCCATGAAGTTGGTGGTGACGGGCGTGTCCGGGTCATGGGCGCGGATCGCCTCCTTCTCGGCGAGGAAGCAGCCGAGCAGGGCGTCCGTGGTGAAGCGGTGGTGGTCCAGGGTGATGCCCTGGAAGGCGGTGTGGTCGGGGCCGCGCCAGTGCTCGGTGAGGGCGCTGGGCGGCTCGATCTGGTCCCAGTCGGTGTAGCGGTGCGACCAGAACGTCGTCCACCAGGCGTCGTTGAGGGCGTCCAGGGTGCCGTGGCGCTCGCGCAGCCAGGTGCGGAAGGCGTCGGCGCACAGGTCGCAGTAACAGGCGCCGCCGTACTCGTTGTTGACGTGCCAGGCGAGTACGGCGGGGTGGCCCGCATACCGTTCGGCGAGGCGGCCGGCCAGGGCCGTGGCGGCGCGCTTGTACGCCGGTGAGCCGGGGCAGAAGTTGTGGCGCTGGCCGTAGCGGTGGCGGCGGCCCTCGAAGTCGGTGCGGTTGACCTCCGGGTGGCGCTTCGCCAGCCAGGGCGGGAGGGCGGCGGTGCCGGTGGCGAGGCAGACCCGGCGGCCCTCGGCGGCGGCGCGGTCGAGGACGCGGTCCAGGACGGTGAAGTCGTAGCGGCCCTCGGCGGGTTGGGTGAGGGACCAGGAGAAGACGCCGACGGTGAGGGTGTCGATGCCCGCCCGGGTGAACAGCCGGTGGTCCTCGTCCCACACCTCCTCGGGCCACTGCTCGGGGTTGTAGTCGCCGCCGTAGGGGATCTTCGGGGTGCGGGGCGGGGCCATGTCCGTCTTCTCCCCCTTGCCGTGGAAGCGCCGCTCGGAGAGCACCGGGGGCGGCCCCCATTCTGGTGCACCAGTGACCTGAGAGGTACCCGTGGGCCTGCGGGAATCCAGGGAGAAGGCGGGCCCGGACGAGGTCCGGACCCGCCATGTGAGCGGAGGTCGGCTCAGCTCAGCAGTTCCACCTCCGTCAGCGTCGCCTCACCGGTCAGCACCAGCCGGTAGTGGCCGTAGGCCTTCGGCCGGTCGACCGAGAAGGCGCGTGTCTGGCGGTCCCAGCGGAAGGACTCGTCCGTCCGCTCGTCGAGGTCCGTCCACGTCGTGCCGTCGGCCGAACCCTGGAGCACCCAGCCCGTGGGCGCCTTGGCGCGGTCCGCGGAGGTCAGCGTGTACTGCACCGCCTCGGTGTCCCCGGTGACGGGCAGTTCCACGGTGGACACCGTGGCGCCGGTCGCCGACGTGTCGTCGAACAGGGCGCCCTCGCCCTTCAGCGCGTCCTCGCGGGGCGCGGGCACCTCGTCGTCCTTCGTGATCGACACGGGCGCCGCGTTCTCGCCGGTGCCCCACGACGACGGACGCGGGCCCATGTCGAACTCCAGCACACCGCCCTTGGATATCAGCGAGTGCGGCAGCGAAGTGGAGTTCCAGCGCTTGCCGTTGACCTTCAGGCCCTGCACGTAGACGTTCCGCGCGCTGTTCCCCGGCGCCTTGACGACCAGCTCACGGCCGTTCTCCAGGTGCACGGTGACCTTCTTGAACAGCGGGGAGCCGATGGCGTACTCGCCGCTGCCCATCACCAGCGGGTAGAAGCCGAGCGAGGAGAAGAGGTACCAGGCCGACTGCTCGCCGTTGTCCTCGTCGCCGTGGTAGCCCTGGCCGATCTCGCTGCCGGTGTAGAGGCGGGACAGCACCTCGCGCACGTTCTTCTGGGTCTTCCAGGGCTGCCCGGCCGCGTCGTACATGTACAGGGCGTGGTGGGCGACCTGGTTGGAGTGGCCGTACATGCCCATCCGGACGTCCCGCGCCTCGGTCATCTCGTGGATGACGCCGCCGTAGGAGCCCTTGAACTCGGGGGAGGCCGTCTCGGGGGTGGAGAGGTACTCGTCGAGCTTGTCGCCGAGGCCGTCCCGGCCGCCGTACAGGTTGGCCAGGCCGCGGCTGTCCTGCGGGGCGGTGAAGGCGTAGCCCCAGCCGTTGGTCTCGGTGTAGTCGTGACCCCACACGCGCGGGTCGTACTTCGAGGACTCGACCCGCCAGTCGCCCTCGGCGTTCCTGCCCTGGAAGAAGCCGGCCTCGGAGTCGAACATGTTGACGTAGTGCTGGGCGCGGTCGAGGAAGTACGCCGACTCCTCCCGGTAGCGCTTCTCGCCCGTCTTCCTGTAGAGGGCCTCGCCCATCTTCGCGATGCCGTAGTCGTTGAGGTAGCCCTCCAGCGCCCACGACAGGCCCTCGTGGGTGTCGGTGCTGGTGTAGCCGAGGAACGGCGAGGTGGCCATGCCCTTGCGGCCCACACCGGAGGACGGTGGTACGACGGTGGCGTTCTTCACCGCCGCGTCGTACGCGGCCTCCGCGTCGAAGTCCACGCCCTTGACGTACGCGTCCGCGAACGCGACGTCCGAGGAGGTGCCGGTCATCAGGTCGGCGTAGCCGGGGGAGGACCAGCGGGAGGTCCAGCCGCCGTCCTTGTAGTGCTGCACGAACCCGTCGACCAGCTCACCGGCCTTGGACGGGGTCAGGAAGGAGTACGCCGGCCAGGTGGTCCGGTAGGTGTCCCAGAAGCCGTTGTTGACGTACACCTTGCCGTCGACGATCTTCGCGCCGGTGTGCGTCGGGGTGTCGGCCGCCTCCATCTTCGAGAAGGGAGAGGCGTACTTGTACTTCCCGTCGACCTTCTCGTGGCCCGCGTTCGGGTACAGGTACAGCCGGTAGAGGCTGGAGTAGAGCGTGGTCAGCTGGTCGGGCGTGGCGCCCTCGACCTCGACCTTGCCGAGGATCCTGTCCCACTGCTTCCGGGCGTCGCGCTTGACCTTGTCGAAGGAGGTGCGGCGGGGCAGTTCCTGGCGCAGGTTGTCCTTCGCCTGGTCGACGCCGATCAGGGAGGTGGCCAGGCGCAGCGTGACCGTGCGGTCCTTGCCGGCGTCGAAGCGCAGGTAGCCCTTGACGCCACTGGCGTCGCCCTCGACGACCTTCTTGTCGAACTCGCCGTAGACGAACAGCCGGGTCGCGCCCGTCGACAGCCCGGACTTGACGTCCGAGTAGCCGGTGAAGGTGCCGTTCTCCTCGTCGAGGGTCAGGCCGGCCTGGTCGGTGACGTTGTCGAACAGCACGCTCGCGTCGTCGCCGGGGAAGGTGAAGCGCATCGCCGCCGCGTGGTCGGTCGGCGCCAGCTCGGCCTTCAGGCCGTTCTCGAACCGCACCCCGTAGTAGTAGGGCCGCGCGGTCTCGTTCTCGTGCCGGAACGCCAGTTCGCGCTCCTCACGGCCGGTGTCCGGGGTGCCGGAGGCGGCGGACGGCATCACCTGGAAGGTCTGCCGGTCGCCCATCCAGGGGCTCGGCTCGTGGCTCGCGCTGAACGCCTGGATCGTCGGCAGGTTGTCCGCGTTGTTGCCGCGCGCGTAGTCGTACAGCCAGCTCAGCGAACCGGCGTTGGTGACCGGGGTCCAGAAGTTGAACCCGTGCGGCACGGCCGTCGCGGGGAAGTTGTTGCCGCGTGAGAAGCCGCCGCTGGAGTTGGTGCCCCGGGTCGTCACCGCGTAGTCGGAGAGATGGGCCTTCGGCCGCTCGGGCGCGACCGGCTTGAGCGCCACGTCGTCCAGCCAGCCGCGGAACCTGGTCTCGCCCTCGGGGGAGTCGTACGCGACCAGGATGCGGTCGACGGTCTTGCCGGCGGCCACCGAGCCGATCCGGGAGACCACGTTGTTCCACTGGTTGACGTAGAGGATCTTCGACGCGCCCTGCCCCTGCGGGGTGAGGGGGAAGCCGTGCTGGTCGGTGGCGCGCAGGTCGCTCAGGTAGGTGCCGTCGGTGAAGGCGAGGTCGACGGAGACGTTGGTGGAGTCGTAGTCGAGGTCGCCGTCCGCCATCGAGGGGAAGATGCGGTACGACAGTTCGGTGTTCCGGTCGACCCTCGTGTTGACGTCGAACACCTTGTTGTACGAGTACGCCCGCCCGTCGGTGGTGTGCCGGCCGGCGTAGCGCAGGGCGCGCTTCCCGGTGAACCCGGCGCCCGCCTTGGCCGTCGGCGAGCCGGTGGGGCCGCGGTCGACCAGCGAGAGCATGTCCTGCGGAACGGGCGCCTCGTCGTCGCCGGTGGAGAACTGGACGTCGGCGAGCTGGACTATGCCGCCGCTGCCGTTCCTGGTGATCTCCAGCCGGAAGTGCCGGTACTCGGCGACGGCCGCGGCGTCGATGTCGTAGAGCTTGGTCTGGAAGCGCTGCGCGAACGTCTCGCCCGAGCGGGTGTCGAGGGTCTTCCACTCCTCGCCGTCGGTGGAGCCCTTGAGGGTCCAGTCCCTCGGGTCGCGCTCGGCGGCGTCGTTGGCGGACGTGAGGGCGTAACGGACCGCCCTGACGGGGGCGTCCAGGTCGAACTCCACCCAGCCGGTGGACTCGAAGGCCAGCCACTTGCTGCTCGGCTCGCCGTCGACGAGGTTCTCCTTCACCTCCCCGCCGCCGGTGTTCTCCGCGCTGGCGCGGACGTCCGTGACGTGGTCGGTGACGTTGCCCGGAATGCCCGAGCTGTAACCGCCGTCCACACCCGAGGCGCGCTTCTGGCCGCTCCGCGTGGTGTCGACGGTGTTCTGCCAGTCCGGGGCGGGATCCCCGGACTCGAACGACGACGCGAACGCACGGTCCGCCTTCGGCGGTGCCTGGGGCAGCGCCACCGCGACGCCCTGTGAGCCCGCGGCCAAAGCGAAGGCGGTCGCCGCGACGACCGCCGACCCCCATCTGTGCCGAACCCTGTTGTGCATGAGTGAGGACCCTCCCTGCGCCGGACAACGTTGTCAATGAGATGCGCAAGGTCTAGTAGTGGGTCAAGTGGCCCGTGGTGTCAAGGGGGTTGAATGCGGCATTCCAGTCCAACGGCAATGATTCTTCCGTCGGGGAACGCGCCGGGGGCCGATATTTCCGCGAGGTCTCAACTCGGAAAAGACCAGAGGTGAACCTTGCATTCGATCTTGATCCGTTGGCGGGAAGTGGACTATACCTGTCGGCACTCCGGGGCATCTTCACCGCACCCGACCCTGTACGGCCGCACTTCCTGCACGACCCAGCTTGACCCGAACGCGGTGCCGGGGAGGATCCGGTTCACCGCCTGAGTCCTGGAGAAGGCGAGGACTTGAGCATGGGATCCACTTCCGCCGAGAACAGCGGCACCGGCGCTGCCGGGAACGGTTCCGCGCAGAACACCGGCCACGGTGAGAACGGCACGTCCGGCGTGGGGCGCCGCGCACTGATCAAGCGGTCCGCCGCGCTCGGCCTGGTTTCCGTACCGGCGATGAGCTTCCTGTCCGCGTGTGCCAGCGGGGGCGGGGGCGACGACGACTCCGGTGACAACGAGGGCAAGACCTCCGAATCCAACCCGTTCGGTGTCAAGGAAGGCACGAAACTCGACGTCGTCATCTTCAAGGGCGGTTACGGCGACGACTACGCCAAGGCGTGGGAGGCCGCGTTCAAGAAGGAATGGGGCGTCACCTCCGTCCACACCGGAACGCAGGAGATCACGGGCAAGCTCCAGCCCCGCTTCAACGCCGGGAACCCGCCGGACATCGTCGACGACTCCGGCAACCAGCAGATCCCGATCGACGTGCTCGCCAAGAACGGTCAGCTCCTCGACCTCGCCGAAGTGCTGGACGCTCCCTCGGTCGACGACCCGGCCAAGAAGGTCCGCGACACCCTCGTCCCCGGCACGCTCGACGCCGGCATGCAGGAGGGCAAGGTCGTCGCCCTCAACTACATCTACACGGTGTGGGGCCTGTGGTACTCCGGCAAGCTCTTCCGGGAGAAGGGCTGGGAGGCGCCCAAAACCTGGGACGACTTCCTCGCCGTCTGCAAGGACGCCAAGGCCCAGGGCATCGGCGGCCTCGCCCACCAGGGCAAGTACCCGTACTACATCAACGTCGCCATCATGGACCTGATCGCCAAGAAGGGCGGCCTGGACGCCATGAAGGCGATCGACAACCTCGAACCCGACGCGTTCGTCGGCTCCGACGCGGCCACCGAGGCCATCGAGGCCGTCTACGAGGTCGTCGAGAAGGGCTATCTGATGCCCGGTACGAACGGCCTGACCCACACCGAGTCGCAGACCCGCTGGAACCAGTACAAGGCCGCGTTCATCACCAGCGGTTCCTGGCTCGAGAACGAGCAGCTCAAGACGACACCGGAGGACTTCGACATGAAGTTCCTGCCGATGCCGCTGCTGGCGGACAGCGCGCTGCCGTTCGAGGCGATCCGGGCCGGCTCCGGTGAGCCCTTCATCATCCCCTCCAAGGCCAAGAACCTCCCCGCGGCCAAGGAGTTCATGCGCAGGATGCTCTCCAAGGAGTGGTCGACGCTGTTCGCCAAGGAGGCGAACTCGCTGACCATCCTCAAGGACGGCGTCGACCCGGGCGTCCAGCTCCGGCCGGGCACCCAGTCCACCGTCGAGGCCTCCAAGGCGGCCGGGGACAACACCTTCCGCTACCTGTACACCGAGTGGTACAGCGAGATGAACTCCGCCATCGAGAACGCCTCCAACGAGCTGATGGCCAAGCGCATCCAGCCGAAGGAGTGGCTGAAGCGCGCCCAGGCCGCGGTCGACAAGCAGGCCAAGGACCCGGACTCGAAGAAGAACCGCCGCGACTGATCTCGCTCGACCGATCGCACTGCGGGCCGGGGCCACACCCGGCCCGCAGCGGCCACACCCAGGGGCAGGACCGTCATGCGCAAAGGGCAGCACCGGTTCGTCGCGGGATTTCTCCTCTTTCCCGTGGCGCTCTATCTGATCTTCGTGATCTGGCCGTACGTCCAGACGTTCGGTTATTCACTGACCGACTGGAAGGGGCAGTCCCAGACCTTCGAGTTCGTCGGCCTGGACAACTACACGGCGTTGTTCAAGGACGACATCTTCATGGGTGCCATCTGGCACAACATCCTGTTCCTGGTGTTCATCCCGGTGATCACCATTCTGCTCGCGCTGTTCTTCGCCTTCATGCTGAACGCGGGCGGACGCGGACGTTCCGGAGGCGTCTCGGGAGTCGCCGGGTCAAAGTATTACGGGGTCGTCTATTTCTTCCCGCAGGTGCTGTCCCTGGCCATCATGGCGGTGCTCTTCGGAGCGGTGTACCGCAGTGACGGCGGCGGAATGCTCAACGGTGTCCTGATCGAACTCGGGCTCGTCGACAAGAGCAACCCGGTGGAATGGCTCAACGAACCGGACCTCGTGCTCTGGGCGCTCATCGCGGTGGTCGTCTGGCACGGCGTCGGTTTCTACCTGGTGCTGTTCTCCGCCGCCATGCAGTCCATTCCGAGGGACGTCTACGAGGCCGCGCTGATCGACGGCGCCGGCCGCGCCCAGTCCTTCTTCCGCATCACCCTGCCGCTGCTGTGGGACTCCGTGCAGACCGCCTGGGTCTACCTCGGCATCGCGGCGATGGACATGTTCATCCTGGTCTCCACCATGACCTCCGGCCGGGGCTACGGCGGCGGCCCCGACCACGCCAGCGAGGTCATGTCGACCGTGATGATGCGGAACTTCCTCGTGTACGGCCGGAGCGGCTACGCCTGCGCCATGGGCGTGGTCATGCTGCTCCTCACCCTGATCGTGTCCGTGGTCATGCTGCGCGCCACCCGTCGCGAGCGCATCGAGTTCTGAGGCGGAGTAACGACGATGAGCGCACCCCTCAAGGAAACCGCCCCCACCGGGGGCCCCACCCCGCCCCCGCCCCCGGTGGGAAAGGGCACCGTCCGCCCCGGCGACCGGCGCGGCGAAGGCGTCGTGCTGAACGCCTTCTCCCACGGCTTCCTCGCCCTGTGGGCGGTGCTGATCGTGCTGCCGCTGCTGTGGCTGGTGCTCAGCTCCTTCAAGACCGACACGCAGATCGGCGGCTCCGCCTTCGGCTGGCCGCAGAACTGGGACCCGGGCGTGTTCTCCCGCGCCTGGGAGAAGGGCATCGGCGACTACTTCACCAGCACCGTCATCGTCCTCGTCATGTCCGTGCCGCTGACGATGCTGTTCGGCTCCATGGCGGCGTACGTGCTGGCCCGCTACGAGTTCCGGGGCAACCGCCTGCTGTACTACTTCTTCGTCGCGGGCGCCATGTTCCCCGTGTTCCTGGCCCTGGTCCCGCTGTTCTTCATGGTCAAGCGGCTGGACATGCTGAACACCTACCACGGCCTGGCCCTGGTGTACGTGGCCTACTCGCTGCCGTTCACGGTGTTCTTCATGCACGCCTTCTTCCGGACCCTGCCCACGGCCGTCTTCGAGGCCGCCGTCCTCGACGGCGCCTCGCACACCCGGGCCTTCTTCCAGGTGATGCTGCCGATGGCCAGGCCCGGTCTGCTGAGCGTCGGCATCTTCAACACGCTGGGCCAGTGGAACCAGTACATCCTGCCGACGGTGCTGATGCAGCCGCAGAGCGGTGACGATCCGGAACGCTACGTGCTGACCCAGGGGCTGATCCAGCTCCAGCAGCAGCAGGGCTACGCCTCGGACCTCCCCGTGCTCTTCGCGGGCGTGACGATCGCCATGGTGCCCATGCTGGTGGTCTACCTGTCCTTCCAGCGCCAGGTGCAGGCAGGCCTCACCTCCGCCACCCTGAAGTGACGCGCTGGTACAGCCTTGAAGTGACGCACCGGAACGCCTCGCACACGCGCCGCTCCCGCCCCTGGAAGCGGCGCGTGTCCATGTGTCCGTGCACCCGGAAACGGTTCAACCTCTTGACGGGAGGCAACCCGAACGGCTCATCTTAGAGTTCACTAGTTGGACATGAGAGGGGCCCCACCGAAGCGGCCCCCGCGCGCAGGAGGTCGTCGTGGAGACTCCGGGGTCGCAGTCGTCGCTGCACCGAGCCAACCTGGAGCGGGTCGTCCGAGCAGTACGTCTTGCGGGTTCCCTCACCCAGGCCGAGATCGCGAGGACGACGGGTCTGTCCGCGGCCACGGTCTCCAACATCGTCCGGGAACTGAAGGACGGCGGAACGGTCGAGGTCACACCCACCTCGGCGGGCGGGCGCCGGGCGCGCAGCGTCTCGCTGAGCGGGGACGCCGGCATCGTGATCGGGGTCGACTTCGGTCACACCCATCTGCGGGTCGCGGTCGGGAACCTCGCCCATCAGGTGCTGGCCGAGGAGTCCGAGCCACTGGACGTGGACGCCTCCTCGACACAGGGCTTCGACCGGGCGGAACAACTGGTCAAGCGGCTGATCGAGGCGACCGGGGTGGACCCGTCCAAGGTCGCCGGCGTGGGCCTCGGCGTACCGGGGCCGATCGACGTGGAGTCCGGGACCCTGGGCTCGACCGCGATCCTGCCCGGCTGGACCGGCACCAGGCCCGCCGAGGAGCTGCGGGGGCGGCTCGGCGTGCCGGTGCACGTGGACAACGACGCCAACCTCGGCGCCCTCGGCGAGATGGTCTGGGGCAGCGGCCGGGGCGTGCGTGATCTGGCTTACATCAAGGTCGCGAGCGGTGTCGGCGCCGGTCTGGTGATCAGCGGGAAGATCTATCGCGGCCCGGGCGGCACCGCGGGCGAAATCGGACATATTACACTCGATGAATCCGGCCCCGTCTGCCGCTGCGGCAACCGCGGCTGCCTGGAGACCTTCACGGCGGCGCGCTACGTGCTCCCGCTGCTCCAGCCCAGTCACGGCACCGACCTCACGATGGAGGGCGTCGTGCGGCTGGCGCGGGACGGGGACCCTGGCTGCCGTCGGGTGATCGCCGACGTCGGCCGCCACATCGGCAGTGGAGTCGCCAATCTCTGCAACCTGCTGAACCCGAGCCGGGTGGTCCTCGGCGGTGATCTCGCCGAGGCCGGTGAGCTGGTGCTCGGGCCGATCCGGGAGTCCGTCGGCCGCTACGCGATCCCCAGTGCGGCACGTCAACTGTCCGTTCTCCCCGGGGCACTTGGAGGCCGTGCGGAGGTGCTCGGAGCGCTCGCCCTCGCACTGAGCGAGATGGGCGATTCGACCCTTTTGGACGGCACCGCGACCGGGTCGCTCGCCGCGGCCACCCCTGCCTTCACTTAGAGAACGGATGGCACCGTTGCCATCTCGTTAAGGATTTACTTCTTGACGTCGCACGTGTGGCCGAGTTGACTTCCAGCCACCTCGGCCGCAACGACGCGGCCTCGTCAGGGAGGTTTGTAGAAGTGAACACGCGTATGCGTCGTGCTGCCTTTGCCATCGCCGCCGGTGCGATGGCCGTCTCGCTCGCCGCCTGTGGCAGCGCCGCGGAGTCGGGTGACAAGAAGGACTCGGGCGACTCCGCCGCCAAGGGCGATGACATCAAGGTCGGTCTGCTCCTGCCGGAGAACCAGACCGCGCGGTACGAGAAGCTCGACAAGCCCTTGATCGAGAAGAAGGTCAAGGAGCTCACGAACAACAAGGGCGAGGTCGTCTACGCCAACGCCAAGCAGGACGCCAGCCTGCAGAACCAGCAGGTCGACACGATGATCACCAACAAGGTGGACGTGCTCATCGTGGACGCGGTGGACGCCAAGGCCATCGCCGGCTCGGTGAAGAAGGCCAAGGACGCCGGCATCCCGGTCGTGGCCTACGACCGCCTCGCCGAGGGCCCGATCGACGCCTACACCTCGTTCGACAACGTGACCGTCGGCAAGACCCAGGGCGAGGCCCTGCTCGAGGCGCTCGGCGACAAGGCCAAGGACGGCCAGATCGTCATGATGAACGGCTCCTCCACCGACCCGAACGCCGCCATGTTCAAGCAGGGCGCGCACTCCGTCCTCGACGGCAAGGTGAAGGTCGGCCGCGAGTACGACACCAAGGAGTGGAAGCCGGAGAACGCCAACGCCAACATGGAGGGCGCCATCTCCGCCCTCGGCAAGGACAAGATCGTCGGCGTCTACTCCGCCAACGACGGCATGGCGGGCGGCATCATCACCGCCCTGAAGGCCGCGGGCCTGAAGAACATCCCCGTCACCGGCCAGGACGCCGAGCTCGCGGGTGTGCAGCGCATCGTCACCGGTGAGCAGTACATGAGCGTCTACAAGCCGTACCCGCAGGAGGCCGACGTGGCCGCGGAGATGGCCGTGCTGCTGGCCCAGGGCAAGTCGCTCGACTCCATCGCCAAGGAGAAGGTCGACAGCCCCACCACCAAGGCCGTCCCGTCCGTGATCGTCCCGGTCGTCTCGCTGACCAAGGACAACATCAACGACACCGTGATCAAGGACGGCATCTACACCGTCCAGGAGATCTGCACGGACAAGTACAAGGCCGCCTGCGACAAGATCGGCCTCAAGTAAGCAGTCCCCAACTCCCGTGATGCCTCGGGGAGTCCGTGACCCGGACTCCCCGCACGGGACCGACTGCCACACGCTCCGCCGGCGCCCCGCACACATCAGCCCCGCAAGCTACGCGGGGCGCCGGACGGAACACCCCCCTCAGAAACTTCTGCACAACCTCCCGCCGGGTCAGGCGGCGAAGGAGATGGTTCACGTGTCCGCTACGCCCGTGCTGGCGTTGCGCGGGGTCTCCAAGCGTTTCGGTGCCGTCCAGGCGCTCACCGACGTAGAGCTTGAGGTCCACGCCGGTGAGGTTGTCGCCCTGGTGGGCGACAACGGCGCCGGAAAGTCCACGCTGGTCAAGACGATCGCCGGCGTGCATCCCATCGATGAGGGATCCATCGAGTGGGACGGCAAGGCCGTCCAGATCAGCAAGCCGCACGACGCCCAGAACCTGGGCATCGCGACGGTCTACCAGGACCTCGCGCTGTGCGACAACATCGATGTCGTCGGCAACCTCTACCTGGGCCGGGAGATCCGCAGGCGCGGAGTCCTGGACGAGGTGGAGATGGAGCGCCGCTCCCGCGAGCTCCTCGACACCCTGTCGATCCGCATCCCCAGCGTCCGGATCCCGATCGCCTCCCTCTCCGGCGGTCAGCGCCAGGTGGTGGCCATCGCCCGGTCCATGCTCGGCGAGCCCAAGCTGGTGATCCTCGACGAGCCCACCGCCGCCCTCGGCGTCGAGCAGACCGCGCAGGTCCTCGACCTGGTCGAGCGACTCCGCGAGCGCGGTCACGCGGTCATCCTCATCAGCCACAACATGGCCGATGTGAAGGCCGTGGCGGACAAGGTCGCCGTCCTGCGCCTCGGGCGCAACAACGGCGTCTTCGAGGTCAAGTCGACCTCGCAGGAAGAGATCATCTCCGCCATCACGGGCGCCACGGACAACGCCGTGACCCGTCGTGCGGCGCGCACCAATGGGGAGATCAAGAAGTGAGCACCGAAAAGACCTCCACCCCCACCGAGGACCACGCCGTCGAGAACCCCGAGGCGGCCGCCGCGGCGGTCACCGCGGTCGACCCCCGGCTGCTGGTGCGCGAACAGGGTTTCGCGGGTTACGTCAACGAGTTCAAGCGGAAGATGAAGGCCGGTGACCTCGGCTCCATCCCCGTCGTGGTCGGCCTGCTGATCATCTGGGCGATCTTCACCAGCCTGAACTCCAACTTCCTCACCGCCGGCAACTTCTCCGACATGTCCGTCGCCATGGTCGGCACGGGCATGATCGCCGTCGGCATCGTCTTCGTCCTGCTGCTCGGCGAGATCGACCTGTCGGTCGGCTCGGTCAGCGGTGTCGCGGGCGCGGCCTTCGCGGTCATGAACGTCACGCACGGGATGAACGAGGTGCTGGCCCTGGTGCTGGCGATCCTCACCGGCACGGTGGCCGGCGCCATCCACGGCGTCATCTTCGCCCGCATCGGCGTCCCGGCCTTCGCCGTGACACTGGCCGGACTGCTGTTCTGGCAGGGCTTCATGCTGCAGATCCTCGGCGACAACGGCACCATCAACCTCGACTCCGAGGGCCTGGTCGTCAAGCTGACCAGCTACTACTTCTCGGACGTGGCCGCCGCCTACGGCCTGGCGCTCGTGGTGACCGTGGGCTACTTCGTCACCGCGTTCTTCGACAACCGCCGCCGCGAGGCCGCCGGTGTGCCCTCCCGCCCGCTGAACGAGCTCATCGTGCGGACCGTACTGCTCGCGATCCTGGCCTTCGCCGCCGCGATCGTCTTCAACCAGTACAAGGGCCTGCCGCTGGCCGTGGTGATCTTCCTGGCGTTCCTGGTGCTCACGGACTTCGTGCTGCGCCGCACCGCGTACGGCCGCAAGGTCTTCGCGCTCGGCGGCAGCGTCGAGGCGTCCCGCCGTGCCGGTATCAACGTCGAGATGGTCCGCATCTCGGTCTTCGCGATCGCCGGTACGTTCGCCGCGATCGGCGGCCTGTTCGTCGCGTCGAAGATCGCCTCCGCCAACCAGGGCGCGGGCACCGGTGAGTTCCTGATGAACGTCATCGCCGCGGCGGTCATCGGTGGTACCTCGCTCTTCGGTGGGCGGGGCCGCACGTGGGACGCGCTGCTCGGTGTGATGGTGATCATCTCGATCACCTACGGGCTGGCGCTGGAGGGCATCGCCTCGCCGGTCCAGTACATGATCACCGGTGGTGTGCTGCTGGCGACCGTCGTCATCGACGCGGTCACCCGCAGGACGCAGAAGACCGCGGGACGCGCCTAGGACGTGCGCCGGCTGCGGCTCCGTGGTGGTCGATCGCGCCCACGCGGCGGAGCCGCATGCCGGTACAGTCCCGCGCCCCTTCAGGGCGTCGCTGTTGCCCGGTGCCTTCCAGGCGCCGGGCAACAGCCGTGTCGTAGGACGGACGCATCCGGGGTACTGCTGATCGGGTGACGCACGACGCACCGCCCGGAGTCGTTCCGGCCGGGCGGAACATTAGACTCGACCCGCCCGGCAACAGCTCGATCAGCTCTACTGCAAGGAGGCACGGGTGCCGCTGCTGACCCGCATCAGGGGACCGCGCGATCTGGACCGGCTCAGCCCGGAGGAGCTCGACCGGCTGGCCGGGGAGATCCGGACCTTCCTCGTCGACGCGGTCTCCAAGACCGGCGGCCACCTCGGCCCCAACCTCGGTGTGGTGGAGCTCACCATCGCCCTGCACCGGGTCTTCGAGTCGCCCAAGGACAAGGTGCTCTGGGACACCGGCCACCAGTCCTACGTGCACAAACTGCTGACCGGCCGGCAGGACTTCTCCAAGCTGAAGATGAAGGGCGGCCTGTCCGGCTACCCCTCGCAGGCCGAGTCCGAGCACGACGTCATCGAGAACAGCCACGCCTCCACCGTCCTCGGCTGGGCCGACGGCATCGCCAAGGCCAACCAGATCATGAAGCGGGACGACAGCCACGTCGTCGCGGTCATCGGCGACGGGGCGCTCACCGGCGGCATGGCCTGGGAGGCGCTGAACAACATCGCCGACGCCAAGGACCGCCCGCTCGTCATCGTCGTCAACGACAACGAGCGCTCCTACTCGCCCACCATCGGCGGCCTCGCCAACCACCTCGCGACCCTGCGCACCACCGACGGCTACGAGCGCTTCCTGACCCGCACCAAGGACCTCCTGGAGCGCACCCCGGTCGTCGGCAAACCCCTCTTCGACACGCTGCACGGCGCCAAGAAGGGCCTGAAGGACTTCATCGCCCCGCAGGGCATGTTCGAGGACCTCGGCCTGAAGTACGTCGGCCCCATCGACGGCCACGACATCGAGGCCCTGGAGTCCGCACTGGCCCGCGCCAAGCGCTTCAACGGCCCCGTGATCGTGCACTGCCTCACCGAGAAGGGCCGCGGTTACCAGCCCGCCCTCCAGGACGAGGCCGACCGCTTCCACGCCGTCGGCAAGATCCACCCCGACACGGGCCTGCCGATCGCCAGCTCCGGCGCCGACTGGACGTCCGTGTTCGGCGAGGAGATGGTCAGGCTCGGCGAGGAGCGCGAGGACGTCGTCGCCATCACCGCGGCCATGCTCCAGCCGGTCGGCCTCGACAAGTTCGCCAAGCGCTTCCCCGAGCGGGTCTACGACGTCGGCATCGCCGAGCAGCACGGCGCCGTCTCCGCGGCCGGCCTCGCCCACGCCGGGGTGCACCCCGTCTTCGCCGTGTACGCCACCTTCCTCAACCGCGCCTTCGACCAGGTGCTCATGGACGTGGCCCTGCACAAGTGCGGCGTGACGTTCGTGCTCGACCGGGCCGGTGTCACCGGCACCGACGGCGCCTCCCACAACGGCATGTGGGACATGTCGATCCTCCAGGTCGTCCCCGGGCTGCGGCTCGCCGCCCCGCGCGACGCCGACCAGGTGCGCGCCCAGCTCCGCGAGGCCGTCGCCGTGGAGGACGCCCCCACCGTGGTGCGCTTCTCCAAGGGCGCCGTCGGCCCCGCCGTGCCCGCCGTGGGCCGCGTCGGCGGCATGGACGTCCTGCGCGAACCCGGCACCGACGCCCCCGACGTGCTGCTGGTCTCCGTGGGCGCGCTCGCGCCGATGTGCCTGGAGATCGCCGCCCTGCTCGACCGGCAGGGCATCTCCACCACCGTCGTCGACCCGCGCTGGGTCAAGCCCGTCGACGAGGCCATGGCCCCGCTCGCCGAGAAGCACCGCGTGGTCGTCACCGTCGAGGACAACTCGCGCGTCGGCGGCGTCGGCTCCACGATCGCCCAGGCCCTGCGCGACGCCGGCGTGGACGTACCGCTGCGCGACTTCGGCATCCCGCCGCGCTTCCTCGACCACGCCTCGCGCGCCGAGGTCATGGCCGAGATCGGACTGACCGCCCCCGACATCGCCCGCCAGGTCACCGGTCTGGTCGCCAAGCTCGACGGCAGGTACGAGCGCTCCGCCGCCGACGCGGTCGACACGGTGGAGCCGGCCCGCGACTGACCCGCGCCTCACGCGTCGCCCGGACGGGCCGCCCGTGCCACTGTGAAGAGTGGCGCGCGCGGCCCGTCTGCGTGAAAGAGCCCGCGCCGGGGCATACGAGCTACGCCCCCTCTCGATCATGTCGAGGACGACAAGCGTGGGAGGTACCCGTGACAAGCCCCCTCTTCCGGACGAAGAAGGTAGAGCAGTCCATCCGCGACACCGAGGAACCCGAGCACGCGCTCAAGAAATCCCTGTCCGCGCTGGATCTGACCGTCTTCGGCGTCGGCGTCATCATCGGCACCGGCATCTTCGTCCTCACCGGCACGGTCGCCAAGGACAACGCCGGGCCGGCCACGGCCCTGGCCTTCGTCGTGGCCGGTGTCGTCTGCGCGCTCGCCGCGCTCTGCTACGCCGAGTTCGCCTCCACCCTCCCGGTGGCGGGCTCCGCGTACACCTTCTCGTACGCCTCCCTGGGTGAACTGCCGGCCTGGATCATCGGCTGGGACCTGGTCCTGGAGTTCGCGCTCGGCACGGCGGTGGTGGCCGTCGGCTGGTCCGGCTACATCCAGTCGCTCATGGCCAACGCGGGCTGGGAGATGCCCGCGGCGCTGGGCAGCCGCGAGGGCTCCGACGTCTTCGGGTTCGACATCCTCGCCGCCGTCCTGGTGCTGGTGCTCACCGGCATCCTCGTCCTCGGCATGAAGCTGTCCGCCCGCGTCACCTCGGTCGTCGTCGCCATCAAGGTGACCGTGGTCCTCGTGGTGATCATCGCGGGCGCCTTCTTCATCACCGCCGACAACTACGACCCCTTCATCCCGGACTCCAAGCCCGTGCCCGCGGGCCAGAGCCTCGACGCCCCGCTCATCCAGCTCATCTTCGGCTGGGCCCCGGCCAACTTCGGCGTGATGGGCATCTTCACCGCCGCCTCGGTGGTGTTCTTCGCCTTCATCGGCTTCGACATCGTCGCCACGGCCGCCGAGGAGACCAAGAACCCGCAGCGCGACATGCCCCGCGGCATCCTCGGCTCGCTGTTCATCTGCACCACGCTGTACGTCCTGGTGTCGATCGTCGTCACCGGTATGCAGCACTACAGCGAGCTGTCCGTGGACGCCCCGCTGGCGGACGCCTTCAAAGCCACCGGGCATCCCTGGTTCGCGGGCTTCATCAGCTTCGGCGCCGCCGTCGGCCTGACGACCGTCTGCATGATCCTGCTGCTCGGCCAGACCCGGGTCTTCTTCGCGATGAGCCGCGACGGACTGCTGCCCCGGTTCTTCTCCCGGGTCCACCCCCGGTTCAAGACCCCGCACCGGCCGACCATCCTGCTCGGCGTCCTCATCGCGGTCCTGGCCGGCTTCACCCCGCTGAACGAGCTCGCCGCGCTGGTGAACATCGGCACCCTGTTCGCCTTCGTCATCGTCGCGATCAGCGTGATCATCCTCCGCAGGACCCGGCCCGACCTGCACCGGTCGTTCCGCACCCCCTGGGTGCCGGTCCTGCCGATCGTGTCGGTCGCCGCGTCCCTGTGGCTGATGCTGAACCTGCCCGCCGAGACCTGGGTCCGCTTCGGCATCTGGATGGCGATCGGCATCGTCGTCTACTTCCTCTACAGCCGCACCCACAGCCGCATGGCCCCGGGCCACGACGAGGACCCGGCCGCCACCCCGCCCGCCCCACCGTCCCGCTGAACCGGCACGGGCCCGCCGTCAGGCCCCGGCCAGGGCGAGGACGACGTTGTGCCCGCCGAAGCCGAAGGAGTGACTGACGGCGACGCGGACGCGGTCACGACGGTGCCACCGTGCCCGTGCCGTCCGCGAGCAGCACGTCCAGGTGGTCGGAGACCTGTGCGAGGGTCGTGCCGCGGGAGAGGTCCTCGTTGCCGATCCGCACTCCGAAGCGCTCGTGGAGGACGAGCACCAGCTCCGTCAGGGCCAGGGAGTCCAGGTCCAGTTCCTCCAGTGTGCGCCGGGGCCGGATCTCGTCCTCCGGGACCCGGAAGACGCCGGTCAGGACGGAACGGACGGTGTCGTAGGTGTCCGGCACGGGGTCTCCTCGCTGTCGTTCGGGGCGGACGGGGTGAGCTCCGCGACACCGGCGTCGAATCCGACCGGCGGCTCGAAGCCCAGGTCGCGGCGGGCGGCGGTGAGGTCGAACCAGTGCGGATGCAGCAGTTCCGCGACCAGGAAGCGGCTCGGGGCGTGGGTGCGGGTACTGCGGACCGCGCGCAGGAGCGCGTCGCCGACCGCGGCGCCGGCGGTGGCGAGCCGGGGCGGTACGGCGCACCAGCGGGCGTCGATGCCGGCGGCCCGCAGGAAGTGCCGGGTGATCTCGCGCAGGGGACGCGGGTCGTCCTGGCCGATGGAGTAGGCGCGGCCGCCCGCCGTGTCCGGGGAGCGCCGCAGCCGGTCCAGGGCGAGCAGATGGGCGTGGGCGGCGGTCCGGACGTGGGTGGTGTCGACGAGGTTGCCCCCGTCACCGGGCATCAGCAGACGGCCGGCCCGCACGGCACGCGCGAGGGCGGGTGCGAAATGGGGGTCGCCCGGCCCCCAGATGATGTGCGGGCGCAGCGAGACGGTGGCCAGCTCCGGACCGTGCGCGGCCAGCACCAGGGCCTCGGCGCGGGCCTTGGTCGCGGGGTAGGCGGCCAGCAGGCAGGGGGCGGGGGGAAGGCTCTCGGTGACGCCCTCCACGCCACCGGGCCGGAAGACGACACTGGCGGTCGAGGTGTGCAGGAGCGTGCCCACCCCGTGGGTGCGGCACTGCTCGATCACATGGCGGGTGCCGACGACATTGGTGACCCAGTAGGGCCGCGGCGGGCCGCTGACACCGGCCAGCGCGGCGTTGTGGACGACGGCGTCGCACCCGGCGACGGCACGCGAGACCGCGGCGGCGTCGGCGAGGTCCCCCAGGTGCTGCTGGACGCCCAGCCGCTCCAGCGCGGCGCTGGGGTGACGGGCCAGGGAGGAGACGGTGTCGCCGCGCGCCTTCAGCTGCCGGCAGATCTCCCGGCCGAGGAAGCCGCTCCCGCCGGTGACCAGTACCTTCATCGGACCCTCCCGCGCAGGCGCTTCGCGGCCCAGCCGGCGAGCCGCATGCGGTCGATCTTGGAGTTGTGCCGGGGATCGGTGGGGAAACCGGGACGGATCAGCAGGGCGCCGACGCGGTGCCCTTCCGGATGGTCCTTCAGGACGGCGCGCACGGCCGCCAGGGCGGCGGCGGGCGGGGTGGACGGCAGGGGCTCCACGCACAGCACGGGCAGTTGGCACAGGGCCGTGCCGACGCCGACCAGGGCGGTGCGCCGGACGCCGGGGGCGGTGTCCGCCGCGGCCTCGACGTCCTCGGTGGTCAGGGTGAAGCCGGTGCCGGTGACCAGGTGGGCCTTGCGGCCGAGGAACCACAGCCGGCCCTCGTCGTCGAGCCGTCCGAGGTCCCCGGTGCGGTGCAGCACGCCCTGGTCGGTGGCGCTCTTGGCGGCGGCGTCGGCGTCGGGGCGCGCGTGGTAGGCGGGGCTGACGGTGGGACCGGTGACGGCGATCTCGCCGAGCCCGGTGGCATCGGCGTCCAGGATCCGGGCACGGACGCCGGGCAGCGGCCGGCCCAGACAGGTGCCGGCGTGCCCGGCGGGCGGCGCGGTGCGCGAGGCCCGCAGGTCGTG
>NZ_NCTE01000570.1 GCF_002114215.1 Streptomyces sp. 13-12-16
GCCGGCGAACAGCGGCGAGGCGTGCACGGACGTACGGAAGTGCCCGGCCGGGCCCGCGCCGGGCCCGAGGTAGAAGCCGCCCGGCCCGTACAGGGCGTCCTGGGCCGCCGCCCGCCAGCCCCGCGGGCCGCCGCCCTCCACCGCCCCTGCCGTCACCGGTTCCCCGCCCCCGCCGTCGCCGTCGTCACCGGCCCAGGTTAAGCGCGCGGACACGCCGGGCCTCCACCTTGCGGAGTACACGTGCCGACCGGGGATCGGCCCTCCGGTTGACCCCTGCACGCATTTCGCTTCCCTACGCTGGGTTACGTGCAGCGCCTCTATGACTTCCTCCGCAGACACCCGACGTGGGTCGACGGCTTCTGGGCCGTGGTCCTCTTCGGGATTTCGGTGATCGGCGGAGCGAGCATGGAGGAGTCCCGGGGGACGGACCTGCCCGCCCTCACGGTGCCGGTCATGCTGCTGCTGTCGCTGGTCGTCGCGCTGCGCCGCCGGATGCCCGAGCGGATGCTGGTCCTCGCCCTCACCGTGGGCCTGGGGCAGCTGATCGCGGACGTGGCGACGATGCCCGCCGACTTCGCCCTGCTGGTGATCGTCTACACGGTCGCGGCGGTCGGGGACCGCTGGGCCTCCCGCCTCGCGCTGACCGCCGCGCTGATCGCGGCTCCGCTGGCGCAGTTGCGCTGGCCCAACCACGAGGCGGGCACGGCGGAGAACATCGCCATAACGATCTTCCAGGCCGTGCCGTTCGCCCTCGCCTGGGTGCTCGGCGACTCCATCCGCACCCGCCGCGCGTACTTCGCGCAACTGGAGGAGCGGGCCGCCCGGCTGGAGAAGGAGCGCGAGGCGCAGGCCAAGGTCGCGGTCGCCGCCGAACGCGCCCGGATCGCCCGCGAGCTGCACGACGTCGTCGCGCACAACGTGTCGGTGATGGTGGTGCAGGCCGACGGCGCCGCCTACGTGCTCGACGCCGCCCCCGACCAGGCCAAGAAGGCCCTGGAGACGATCTCCTCCACCGGCCGCCAGGCCCTCGCCGAGATGCGCCGCCTGCTGGGCGTGCTGCGCACCGGCGAGCACGAGGAGGCCGGGGAGTACGTGCCGCAGCCCGACGTGCAGCAGATAGAGGACCTCGTCGAGCAGTGCCGGGGGTCGGGACTGCCGGTGGACTTCAAGGTCGAGGGCACTCCGCGCCCGCTGCCCAGCGGCGTCGAGCTCACCGCGTACCGCATCGTGCAGGAGGCGCTCACCAACACCCGCAAGCACGGGGGCTCCGACGTGGGCGCCAGCGTGCGCCTGGTGTACTTCGACGACGGTCTCGGCCTGCTCGTCGAGGACGACGGCAAGGGCGCCCCGCACGAGCTGTACGAGGAGGGCGGCTTCGACGGGCAGGGGCACGGCCTGATCGGCATGCGCGAGCGGGTCGGCATGGTCGGCGGCACCCTGGACGCGGGCCCACGCCCCGGCGGAGGATTCCGCATCAGTGTGCTGCTGCCGCTCAAACCCGCGCATTGACGCCCGCGCACGCCCCCCGTTGACACCTGTCACACCCCCTGCGACGACTTGACGACCGAATGGAAGAGGCCCCGATGACGATCCGCGTGATGCTCGTCGACGACCAGGTGCTGCTGCGCACCGGGTTCCGGATGGTGCTCGCCGCCCAGCCGGACATGGACGTCGTGGCGGAGGCGGGCAACGGGGTCGAGGCCCTGGAGGTGCTGCGGTCCACCGCCGTCGACGTGGTGCTGATGGACGTCCGCATGCCCAAGCTCGACGGCGTGGAGACGACCCGCCGGATCTGCGCGGACACCGACCCGCCGAAGGTGCTGATCCTCACCACCTTCGACCTCGACGAGTACGCCTTCTCCGGGCTGAAGGCGGGCGCGTCCGGCTTCATGCTCAAGGACGTGCCGCCGGGCGAGCTGCTCGCCGCGATCCGCGCGGTGCACAGCGGCGACGCCGTGGTCGCCCCGTCCACCACCCGCCGGCTCCTGGACCGGTTCGCGCCGATGCTGCCCAGCGCGGGCAAGCAGCCCGAGCACAAGGAGCTGGAACGCCTCACCGAGCGTGAGCGGGAGGTCATGGTGCTGGTCGCGCAGGGCCTGTCCAACGGCGAGATCGCGGCCCGGCTGGTGCTGTCCGAGGCGACCGTGAAGACCCACGTGGGCCGCATCCTGACCAAGCTGGGCCTGCGGGACCGGGTACAGGTGGTCGTCCTCGCCTACGAGACGGGTCTGGTACGGGCCGGCGGACACGGCTGAACGGACGGCCGCGCGCCGGTAGGGTGCGCGCATGCTGCTGTGGATCAACGGGCCCTTCGGGGGCGGCAAGACACAGACCGCACACGAGATACGGCGCCGCCTGCCGGGCAGCGTCGTCTGCGACCCGGAGCACCCCGGGTTCGGCCTGCACCGCATGCTGCCGCCCGGACTGCGCGGCGACTTCCAGGACCTGGAGTCCTGGCGGCGGGGCGTCGTCGAGGTCCTCGACCTGGCCCTGACGAAGCAGGACGGCGTGGTGATCGCCCCCATGACCGTCACGGACTCCGGCCACTTCGCGGAGACCGTCGGACGGCTGCGGGAACTCGGGCACGACGTACGTCACTTCACCCTCCTCGCCGAGCGCGCGACGGTGCTGCGGCGGCTGCGCGAGCGCGGCATCGGCCACCTCCTCGGGTCCGTCATGGGCGACGCCGCACTGCGCCGGGAGAGCTGGGCGGTGCAGCGGCTCGACCACTGCCTGGAGCGGCTGAGCGAGCCGGAGTTCGCCGAACACCTGTGGACCGACCGCACCACGGTGCCGAAGACGGCGGACCGCATCGCCGTCCTGGCCGGACTGACCCTGCGCCCCAGCCACGAGGGCCGGCTGCGGACCCGGCTGCGGCAGACGGGCGTGAGCATCCGGCACATCCGCTTCGACTGACGGACGCCGCACACGCCGTCAGCGCAGGATCCCCTCCAGGAAGTCGCTGCCGAGCCGGGCCACCACCGCCACGTCCAGCTGGTGCAGCACGTACCGCCCACGGCGGCGGGTGGTGATCAGGCCGGCCTTCTTCAGCACGCTCAGGTGCCGGGATATCTCCGGCGCCGTCATGCCGTGCACCTGGACCAGCTCGCCGGTGGTGTACGCGCTGCGGGCGAGGTGGCGGCACATGCGCATGCGGACCGGGTGGGACAGCGCGGTCATCCGCAGGGCCAGCTGCTCGACCGTCGGCGGGGCGACCGGCTCGGCGGAACCGACCGGGTAGTGCAGCACCGGCTGCCAGCCGTACCGGTGCAGCACCATCAGGTGCGGCCGGCCGAGACTGGTCGGGATCAGCAGCAGCCCGCCGTCGTCCGTGGCCGTACGTCCCTCGCCCAGCTTGTCGACGGTGATCCGCCCGGCGGCCTCGTCGAGCGTCACCGCGGGCGACACCGCCGCCAGCGCCTCGGCCAGTCCCCTGCGCCGGAGCAGGTCGGTCTTGTGGCGGGTGTCCGCGGCGAGCTGGTGCCGCAGCCGGGACCACGCCTCGGCGAAGAACGCCTCGTCGCAGTCCCGCAGGAACCGCCGCAGCCAGTCCCTGATCCGCGGCGGGTCGGCGAGCAGCCGCTCGGTGAACTCCGCCTGGCGCGGCCCCCGCGCGGCGGCCAGCTCCAGCGAGCGGCGCCGCAGGTTCTCGTCGGTGAGCGGGCCCGCGCCCGGAGCGCCGTAGGGGAGCGCGCAGGTGAACTCCAGGGCGGCGTCCACGAACTGCTCGTCGGAGAGCCTGTCCAGCAGGTCCAGTTCCTCGTCGAGGGTCCCGCCCGGGAGCGTCGCGCGGCCCGGCAGGCCGGCGCTCGGCAGGAACAGGTCCGAGAACGTCGTGCGCCACAGGAAGTCGGCCTCGCACATCCGGTCCGCGAGGTGCGGGTCCAGCCGCGCGGTCACGCCCGTCACCCAGCCCTGGAGCGCCGGGTGGTGCCCCGGCTCGGACAGCGCGTGCAGCGCCATGCCGAGCTCGGCCAGGGGCGAGGGCACGACGGTGATCCTCTCCGGCCGCAGCCCCGCGATGTCGATGCTCACGCTCATGCCCACATGGTGCACCTTGTCGGCGCCGGGCCTGGGCGTGAGGGGTTTTCGCCCCCGCCGCCCCTTCCCGTTCCCGGGGGCGCTGCCCCGGTTTCGGGACGGGAAGGGGCGGCGGGGGCGAGGAACCGTCAGTTCCGGACCAGCCGCCGCGCGAACTCCACCGCCGCCGCGCGTACGTCCTCGGCCGTCCACTCCAGCCCCGCGGAACGCACGTACACCTCCGTGAAGGACAGCCCCGGCCCCTTCGGATCCCAGTGGTTGGCGAAGAGCACGGTCCCCGTCTCCTCGGCCGCCCGGATCGCCGTCTCGGCGACCACCTCCGCCTCGTACGGCAGCCACACCTGGAAGTCGTGGGTGTGCGGCACCTCCGGGTGGACGCGGAACCAGGGCAGCCCCCCTGCCTCCAGACCCTCCCGCAGCGCGGCGGCCACCACGCGCGCGTGCCGGACGTGCTCCGGCAGCCGGGGCAGCTCCCGGTCCAGTCCGATCAGCGCCGACAGCGCGGTCGGGAACTGCTGGAAGACATTGCCCCCGTACCGGTGCCGCCAGGCCCGCGCCTCCTCGATCAGGCTCGTGGGACCGGCGAGGGCCGCGCCGCCGAACGCGCCGAGGGACTTGTAGAACGACACGTAGACGCTGTCCGCGAGGCCCGCGATCTCCTCCAGCGGCCGGCCGAAGTGCTCGGTGCACTCCCACAGCCGGGCCCCGTCGAAGTGCACGACCGCCTCGCGTTCCCGCGCGGCGGCCACCACCTCGGTCAGCTCCTCCCACGTGGGCAGCACGAAACCGGCGTCCCTGAGCGGCAGCTCCAGCATCAGCGCCCCGAAGGGCTCCTCGAAGTCGCGCACCTCTGCGGCGGTGGGCAGCCGGGGCTCGTTCGTCACCCGCACCGGCCGCAACCCGCTGACCTGGCTGAACGCGCTCCGTTCATGCACCTCGGGGTGGCTGAGCGGATGCAGCGCGACCGCGGGGTCGCCGGTGCGGCCGGCCCAGCAGCGCAGCGCCACCTGCTGGGCCATCGTCCCGGTCGGGAAGAACGCGGCGGCCTCGGTGCCGAGCAGGCCGGCGACCCGCTTCTCCAGGGCCTCGACGACACCGGTGCCGTAGATGTCGGACATCTCGTCGAGGTCGTACGCACTCCCCGCGTCCTCCAGCAGCGCCAGCCGCTCCCGGAGCGGGGCGACGAAGCCGAGGCGCGCGAGCACGCGCGGGGCGGCGCGCCAGGCGGCGATCCGCCGTTCGCGCAACGTCGGCCGCGACTCGTCGTCCGCCTCCGGGCCGGGCTCCCGCTCGTCCCGCACCCTCGTGGTGTCACCCGTGCCGTCCGTATCAGTCATGCGCGCGATCATCCCGCGCCCTCCTTCGCGCGGGCACCCCCATTTCCGCACGCGCGTGTGCCGCGACGGCGCACGGAAACCCACAGCCTGTGGACAACCGACCGCCCCCGGAACCGATCGCGTTAACATGACGAGAAATCGTCCGGTACCCCGAGCGGACTGGAACGGGAAGGCCGCCGTCGCGTGAACACAACCCCACAGCCAGATCCCCGGGACCGCCCCGCGCGGCTCACCGTCGGCGTCGTCGGCGCCGGACGCGTGGGCCCCGCCCTGGCCGCGTCCCTCCAGCTCGCCGGGCACCGCCCGGTGGCCGTCTCCGCCGTCTCCGACGCCTCCCGCAGGCGCGCCGAGCGGATGCTCCCCGACGTGCCGGTGGTACCGCCCGCCGAGGTCCTCCAGCGGTCCGAGCTGGTCCTGCTGACCGTCCCGGACGACGCCCTGCCCGAGCTGGTCTCCGGACTCGCCGACACCGGCGCGGTGCGGCCGGGCCAGCTGCTGGTGCACACCTCCGGGCGGTACGGCGCGAAGGTGCTCGACCCCGCCCTGCGGGCCGGCGCGCTGCCGCTCGCCCTGCACCCCGCGATGACGTTCACCGGCACCCCCGTCGACGTGCAGCGCCTCGCCGGGTGCTCCTTCGGCGTCACCGCCCCCGGGGAGCTGCGGCTGGCCGCCGAGGCCCTCGTCGTCGAGATGGGCGGCGAACCGGAATGGATCGCCGAGGAGAACCGCCCGCTCTACCACGCGGCCCTCGCCCTGGGCGCCAACCACCTGGTCACCCTGGTCGCCCAGTCCCTGGAACTGCTGCGCACCGCCGGTGTCGAGGCCCCCGACCGGATGCTCGGCCCACTGCTCGGCGCCGCCCTGGACAACGCCCTGCGCTCCGGCGACGCGGCCCTCACCGGCCCGGTCGCGCGCGGTGACGCGGGCACGGTCGCCGCGCACGTCACCGAGCTGCGCCGGCACGCCCCGGGGGCC
>NZ_NCTE01000571.1 GCF_002114215.1 Streptomyces sp. 13-12-16
CGGCCGCCCAGTCGGCCGCCGCGGGACGCCCCGGCGCGCTGGGCAGGAGGGAGGGGACGTACGGCCGGGACGGCCCGGTCGGGGCCAGGCTCACGCTGCCCTGCGAGGCCCATACGGTACGGCCGGTCCCGGCGCTGACGACGGCCTGCGGATCGGTGTCCGGGGTGCCGCCGGCGGCCGGTCCGGTGGCTGCCGCCGGGGCCGCCTTCGGGACGGCCAGGACGACGTCCGTGGTGTCCTGCGGGCGGGTGTTGAGCACCGGGTCGCGGGCCAGCAGCTCGGCGACCTCGTCGTAGGGGACGCGGGCGCGGAAGCCGCCGGGCAGGGTCATGAGGAGGTGGTCCCGGCCGCCGCCCGCCCACACCAGGTAGGCCGGTGATCCGCCGGGGGCGCTCCACGGCGGGCGTTCCTGGCCCACGGCCCGGTAGCCGCCGCCCTGTTGCGGGGCGGCGACGACGACACGGTCGGTGAGCGTGGTCGGGGCCGCGTTCGGCGGGGTCGGGGACCAGCGTCGCCCGGTCGGCACGCCGTTCGGGTCGAGCAGCTGGGTCCGGGGCGCGAGGGCGCCCAGGGTCTCCAGGTGGAAGGCGCCCAGTTCGGTCGGGTTGTCCACGTCGACGCCGACGGCCGCCGCCTGGGCGACCAGGTCGAGCAGCTCGGGCCGCCGGGCCGGGTCGGGCCGGTCCAGGTGCAGGATCCTGCCGGTGAGGGCGTCCGGGTCCGGGGTCCGGCTCTCCCACTCCAGGACCTTGACCGTGGCCCAGAACAGCCGGGCCCGTTCGGGCGCCCCGACGGCCGCAGGGCCGTTGCCCAGACGCAGGACGCGGGCGGCCTCGGTGTCCAGCTCCTGCTCCGTCAGGCCGCCCAGCCGCCGCGCGGCGGCGGTGACGTGGGGCAGGGTGACGAAGTCGGAGAGCACGGCGCCCGGCTGTCTGTGTACGGCGTCGGCGGCCCGGTCGAGCAGGTCGCGGTAGGCGTCGGTGGCCGGACCGGCCTGTCCGCCCGCGTGGGCCGCGCGTTCGAACAGGTCCATGGAGAACGGGCCGAGGTCACGCAGGGCCGGGTCGGCCGCCCGCATGGTCTCCAGCGCGCCGATCCCGGCGAGGAGGTCGCCGTACCGGCTGTCGTCCTCGATCGCCGCGCCGAAGGCCAGCCGCAGCGCGCGGACCAGCCGCAGGGCCCGTTCGCGGGTGGCGTCCGTGACGGGCCGCGCGGGGTCGCTGTGCAGGCCGG
>NZ_NCTE01000572.1 GCF_002114215.1 Streptomyces sp. 13-12-16
CCGCGCGCGGGGTCCCGTCGCGTCGAGGCCGTCCGTCCGGCTCCGGCCCGGACGGCCGGACAGGCTCTGGCGCCGCGAGCGCCCGCCCCCGGTCCGGGGGCGGGCGCTCGGGTCGCGCTGTTCTTTCAGGCGGAGGCCGACGGGGCGTCGGCGCTCTTCCCGGAGGCATCGGCTTCGGCGGTCCGGACGACCTCCTCGGCCTCCGCCGCCGCCTTGGCTCGCTCGTCCGCCGCGGCCCGGATGGACCGCCACGCGGACTCGGCGGCCTGCTGCTCCGCCTCCTTCTTGCTGCGGCCGGTGCCGGTGCCGTACGAGACGCCTCCGACGCGGGCGGCAGCAGTGAAGGTCTTCTCGTGATCGGGGCCGGTCTCCGTGACCAGGTACTCGGGCACGCCGAGTCCTTCGGTCGCGGTGAGCTCCTGGAGACTGGTCTTCCAGTCCAGGCCGGCTCCGAGGTTCGAGGACTTCTCGATCAGCGGGTCGAACAGGCGGTGCACCAGTTCGGAGGCCGCGTCGAGACCCTGGTCGAGATAGACGGCGCCGATCACCGCTTCCAGGGTGTCGGCGAGGATGGACGCCTTGTCCCGGCCGCCCGTGCCCTCTTCACCGCGGCCGAGCCGGATGAAGGAGCCCAGTTCGAGCCCACGGCCCACCTCCGCCAGCGCACGCGAGTTGACCACCGCGGCCCGCAGCTTGGCCAGCTGGCCTTCGGGCAGGTCGGGGTGGGTGTTGTACAGCGTGTCCGTGACGACGAGGCCGAGCACGGAGTCCCCGAGGAACTCCAGCCGCTCGTTCGTCGGCAGACCGCCGTTCTCGTACGCGTAGGAACGGTGGGTCAGCGCACGCACCAGAAGGGCGGACTCGAGCTTGTAGCCGAGCCGCCCTTCCAGAAGCGTGTGGGACGAGGCCTGGTGGTCCGCTGAGTTCTTCTTCGGCGTCGACACAGTGCCTCTCACCAGCCGCTCAGACCTCGAGGACCTGGCGCTTGTTGTAAGTGCCGCAAGACGGGCACGCGATGTGCTGCTGCTTGGGCTCGTGGCAGCGCTCGCACGCAACCAGGGTGGGGACCGCAGCCTTCCACTGCGACCGGCGGTGGCGCGTGTTGCTGCGCGACATCTTCCGCTTCGGAACAGCCACGGCTACTTCTCCTGCTTCTCGTCGACGCCCGGTTCGGCGCCGCTCATCTCGTCCTTCTCGCCGTCCGACATGGTGCCGGCGAGTCCCTGCAAAGCCGCCCAACGGATGTCGACGGCATCGTGGTGGTGGTCCGGGTCGTCAGCGAGCCGTGCTCCGCACTCGGAGCACAGACCTGGGCAGTCTTCCCGGCACACCGGCTGCATCGGCAGTGCGAGCACCACCGCATCACGCAGCACAGGCTCGAGGTCGAACAGACCGTCCTCGAGAAAGAGCCTGTCCTCGTCGTCCTCGGCGTCGTCGCCCGGCTCCGCGATCACGCGGCCCCGGTCGTCGGCGTCAGGGTACGAGAACATCTCCTGGAAGTCCGCTTCGAGCTCCTGCTCCAGCGGCTCCAGACACCTTACGCACTCCCCCTCGGCCTTGGCACGGGCGGTGCCTGTGACGAGCACACCTTCCATGACCGACTCGAGCCGGAGTTCCAGCTCCACCGGGGCGCCTTCCGGCACTCCGATGACGTCCTTGATCCCGAAGTCCTGGGGAGCGTCGACCGTGCGGGTCAGGCGCTGCAGCGCACCGGGCCGCCGCCCCAGCTCGTGCGTGTCGAACACGAGGGGGTTGCGGTGGTCGAGGCGGGCGTTCAGGGCCATTCCTGCTTTCGGTCTTCGTGCTCAGAGATATCACTGCCCCGCGATGTTCCCGGGCAGCGTGGATCGCGGACGTAAGCGCGACCGAAGAGCCAGGATACTGGACCTTTCGCTCTCGGCCCAATCCGCCCTTACAGACCCCGCTCGCGTTCGTAGGCCCGCAACTGCTCGGGCGTGATCATGCTGGTGTCGAAGAGGCTGGTCTCGTCCAGGGCGTAGCCCTGCTGCGCCTGCTGGTCGTGTCCGGCCTGCTGCCCCTGGTTCGGGTCGTACACCTGCCCCTGCGCGTCGTAGCCCTGGTAGGCGGCGGCGTACGGGTCGGCCTGCTGGACGGGGTCACCTCCCGCCGGAGCGTAGCCGGAGGCGGGGGTGTAGACGTCCTGCTGGTAGCCGTAGGCGTCCTGCGGGGCGCCGTACTCCTGCTGGTAGCCGTAAGCGGGCTCCGGCTGGGCGTAGGCCTGCTGCTGCGGCTCGGCCCGCCTGACCGGGGCGGCGTCCTGCTCGGCGAGGGACGCGAGGTCGGCGAGGTAGTCGGCGTCGCTGGAGTGCTGGACGGTCGTCGGGTCGTCGGCGAGGGCGCCGAGGTCGTCGCTGGCGATCCGGCCGTGCAGCTTCTGCCGGCCCTTCCCGACCGCCTCCAGGGTCTTGGCGAGGACCGCCTCGAAGGCGCCGAGCTTGACGTCGACGTACTCGTCGGCGCTGCGGCGCAGGGTCTCCGGGTCGTGGCTGCGCTCGGGGGCGTCCTCGTCCTCGTAGCCCTGCTCGTCGAGGCCGGGGCCGGTGCCGAGCAGCTTCTCGCGGCCGCGGCCGACCGAGCCGAGCGTCTTGGTGAGGACGACCTCGAAGTTGGCCAGCTTGGAGTCGACGTAGTCGTCGGCCTCCGCGCGGACCTCCTCGGCCTCCTTGCGGGCCTCCTCGAGGATCCGGTCGGCCTCGGACTGGGAGCGGCGGGCGATCTCCGTGTCGGAGATCAGGGAGCCGCGCTGCGCGTGCGCGCCCTCGATGATCCGCTCGGCCTCCCGGCGGGCCTGCTCGACCATCTGCTCCCGGCCGCCGATCAGTTCCTCGGCCTGCGCGAGGGAGTCGGGCAGCGCCGCGCGCACCTCTTCGAGCATCGAGAGCAGTTCGGCGCGGTTGACCACGCACGAGGCCGACATGGGCATCGACCGGGCACTGGAGACCGCGGCGACGATCTCGTCCAGCTTCTTCTGCACGTCCACCGTGTGCTCGCCACTCCCTACAGCTGTGTTGGAGACGGACGGGACGACTGTACGGCCATGGGGCGCCCGGTGGACACCGGGCGGCCGGTACGGACGGTCAGTCCCGGCCCAGGCGTTCGGTGAGGGCCGTCAGGACCTCCGGCGGCACCAGGTGGGCGACGTCGCCGCCCCAGGCCGCGACCTCCTTGACGAGCGAGGAGGACAGGAAGCTGTAGGTGGGGTTGGTGGGGACGAAGAGGGTCTCCACGCCCGAGAGGCCGTTGTTCATCTGGGCCATCTGCAGTTCGTAGTCGAAGTCGCTGACCGCGCGCAGCCCCTTGACGATGGCGGGGATGTCGCGCTGCTTGCAGAAGTCGACGAGCAGGCCGTGGAAGGCCTCGACGCGGACGTTGCCGTACTCGGCGGTGACCCGGCGGATCAGGTCGATCCGCTCCTCGATCTCGAACAGGCCCTTCTTGGACTGGTTGATCATCACCGCGACGTAGACCTCGTCGTACAGCCGGGAGGCCCGGGCGATGATGTCGAGGTGTCCGTTGGTGATCGGGTCGAACGACCCGGGGCATACGGCGCGGCGCACTTGTGATCCCTCGCTCTCCGGTCCGGTCATCGTGCGTCTTCGCACGTAGAGGCGGCGCGACCGTACCAAAACGTTCCCTCGCCGTAGCGGCGGGCCCGGATCCCCTCGAAGCCGGGCGGCCAGGTGAACTCCCCGCCTCGGGTGCTGCGCTCCACGGTGACGAGGGCTTCTTCGGCGAGCCAGCCCCCCGAGCGGAGTGTGAGCAGAATCTCGCGGAGATCGTCGTCCGAGACGGCGTAGGGCGGGTCGAGGAAGACGATGTCGTACGGCCCGTGCGGGGGCGCGTTGCGGATGATCTGTTCCGCTTTGCCGGATCCGACCTCGGCGCCGGGGAGTCCGAGCGACTTCACGTTCTCCCGGACCGTGCGGACGGCGCGGGCGTCGGCCTCCACGAGCAGGACGTGTCCGGCGCCGCGGGACAGGGCCTCCAGGCCGACGGCGCCGGAGCCGGCGTACAGGTCGAGGACGCGTTCGCCGTCCAACGGGCCGCCGAGCAGGGACTGCCAGGTGGAGAAGAGGCCTTCGCGTGCGCGGTCGGAGGTGGGGCGGGTTCGGTTTCCCTGCGGGACGGCTAGGAGGCGTCCGCCGGCCTTGCCGGCGATCACGCGGGTCATCTGGGGTCCTTGGTCGTGGGGTGCGTTCTGTTCAGTCTGGCAGGAGGGAGTGCGGGGTGCCTTGTGCGGTGCGGCGGGTGCGGGCACGTCGTGGTTCTCGCGCCCGCGCGGCGGAGCCGCGTTTCGATACGGTCCCGCGCCCCTTTCGCGGCGCTGCCGCTCAGCCCTTCTCCAAGTACTGTTCCCTCTCCTCGTCCAGGAGGGCGTCCAGGGCCGTTCGCAGGGCGGGGAGCCCGGTCAGGTCCGGGTCGGCGCTCACCACCGCCACCGCTTCCTCCCTCGCCTCGGCGATGATCTCCTCGTCGTCGATGACGGCGAGCATGCGCAGGCTGGAACGGGTGCCGGACTGGGCCTGGCCCAGGACGTCGCCCTCGCGGCGCTGCTCCAGGTCGATGCGGGAGAGTTCGAAGCCGTCGAGGGTGGCGGCGACGGCGTTCAGCCGCTGTCGGGCCGCGCTCGCCTCGGGCATCTCGGTGACCAGCAGACACAGGCCCGGGGCCGAGCCGCGGCCGACCCGGCCGCGCAGCTGGTGGAGCTGGGAGACACCGAAGCGGTCGGCGTCCATGATCACCATCGCGGTGGCGTTGGGGACGTTGACACCGACCTCGATGACGGTGGTGGCGACCAGGACGTCGGCCTCGCCGGCGGCGAAGCGGCGCATGACGGCGTCCTTGTCGTCGGGCTGCATGCGCCCGTGCAGGACCTCGACCCGGAGCCCTTGCAGCGGCCCTTTCGCGAGCTGTTCCGCGATGTCGAGGACGGCGAGCGGGGGCCGCTTCTCCGCCTCGTCCTCGGGGGACTTCTTCCTGCCGGCCTTCTTCGGGTCGTCCTCCTCGTCACCGATGCGCGGGCAGACCACGTACGCCTGGTGGCCGTTCGCGACCTCCTCGCGGACCCGCTCCCAGGCACGGGCGAGGAAGTGCGGCTTGTCGGCGGCCGGTACGACATGGCTGGCGATGGGAGAGCGGCCGGCCGGGAGCTGGTCGAGGACGGAGGTCTCCAGGTCGCCGAAGACCGTCATCGCGACCGTGCGCGGGATGGGGGTGGCGGTCATGACGAGCAGGTGCGGGGGGTGTTTGCCCTTGCCGCGCAGGGCGTCGCGCTGCTCCACACCGAAGCGGTGCTGTTCGTCGACCACGACCAGGCCCAGGTCGTGGAACTTCACCTTGTCCTCGATCAGCGCGTGCGTGCCGATGACGACGCCGGCCTCGCCGGTGGCCAGGTCGAGCAGCGCGTGGCGCCGCGCCGCCGCCCCCATGGACCCGGTGAGCAGCACCACCTTGGTGGCGGTCTCCGCTCCCCCGAGCATCCCTCCTTCGGCCAGCTCCCCCATCATCTCGGTGACCGACCGGTGGTGCTGCTGGGCGAGCACCTCGGTGGGCGCGAGCATCGCCGCCTGCCCGCCCGCGTCGACGACGGCGAGCATCGCGCGCAGGGCGACCATCGTCTTGCCCGACCCCACTTCGCCCTGGAGCAGGCGGTGCATGGGGTGTTCGGTGGCGAGGTCGGTGAAGATCTCGGCGGAGACCTTCTGCTGCCCCTCGGTGAGGGTGAAGGGGAGGCGGTCGTCGAAGGCGGCGAGGAGGCCGTCCGGCCTGGGGCGGCGGGCCACGGCGGGGAGCTGCGCGTCGGCGTGGCGGCGGCGGGCGAGGGCGACCTGGAGGACGAAGGCCTCGTCCCATTTGAGGCGGGCGCGGGCGTCCTCGATGTCCGCCTTGGTGTGCGGGCGGTGGATCTTCAGCAGGGCCTCGGGGAGGGTGGCCAGCCCGCGGCCCGCGCGGAGGGACTCCGGGAGCGGGTCGACGGCCTCCTGGGCACTGGGCAGGACCGTCTGGAGCGCCTTGCCGATCTTCCAGGACTCCAGCTTGGCGGTGGCGGGGTAGATCGGGATGAGGGCGCCGGCCCAGGTCTCGACCGTCTCCTCGGTGTCACCGCGCAGCAACTCGTACGCGGGATGGGCGAGTTGGAGGCGACGGTTGAAGACGGAGACCTTCCCGGCGAACATCGCGCGGGTGCCCGGCAGGAGTTCCTTGTGCGGTTTGTGGACTCCGGCGCCGAAGAAGACCAGTTGCAGCCGGCCGCTGCCGTCCGTGATGGTCACCTCCAGGCGCTGGCCCTTGCCGCGCGGGGCCTTGGCGGAGGCGAAGGTGTGCAGGCGGGCGTCGGCGACCTGGGCGACCACCGTGACGTGCTCGTCCATGGGGAGGTCGGCGAGGTGGGTGAGCTGGCCGCGCTCCTCGTATCTGCGCGGGTAGTGGTGCAGGAGGTCGCCCACGGTGTGCAGGCCGAGGTGCTCGGCCATCACCTTCGCGGTGGCGGGGCCGAGCACTTTCTTCAGTGGTTCTTCCAGTGCGGGCACGGCATCCATTGGACACCACACCACTGACAACGGACGTCACTCCACCCCGATGAGCAGCAGGGCACCCTGCCTGCCGCCGTGGTACACCACCGTGTCGACGGCGAGGTAGCCCTCGCGGACGCGGGTCTCCAGGTGGGCGGCGACGGATTCGGGAGCGTCGTCGCCGAGGACCAGGGTGACCAGTTCGCCGCCGGCCGCGAGCATGCGGTCGAGGACGGCCTCCGCGGTGGCCGTGAGGTCCTGCCCGATCACGGCCACGTCCCCGTCGACCAGGCCGAGGACGTCCCCGGCCTGGCAGATGCCCGCCATGGTCCATGACTGGCGCTCGGCGACGGTGACCTCGGCGTAGCGGGTCGCGCCCGCCGCCGACGTCATCGACACCACGTCCTCGTCGAAGCGGCGCTCCGGCTCGTGCACCGCGAGCGCCGCGATGCCCTGGACCGCGGAGCGGGTCGGGATGAGGGCCACCCGGACGCCCTCCGCCCGGACCTGCTCGGCCGCCGCGGCGGCGGTGTGGCGCAGGTCGGCGTCGTTGGGCAGCAGCACCACCTCCCGCGCGTGCGCGCGCCGTACGGCCTGGACGAGTTCACCGCTGGCGGGCGGCTCCCCGGGACGGGCGAGCACGGTCGTCGCGCCCGCCTCGGCGTACAGCCCCGCCAGACCCTCTCCGGGCACCACGGCCACGACGGCCCGCTGAGCGCGTTCCCCGGGCGCCGTCGGCTCCGCGCCGGTGGTGTGGACGTCCCCCGCTCCGAAGTGGGTGATCCGGATGCGGTACGGCCGTCCGGCCTCGACCCCGGCCTCCACGGCGGCGCCCGCGTCGTCGACGTGCACATGGACGTTCCACAGTCCGTCCCCGCCGACCACCACGAGCGAGTCGCCCAGCGCGTCGAGCCGGTCGCGCAGCCGCGCGACGGCCGCGTCCCCGGCCTCCAGCAGATAGATCACCTCGAAGGCCGGGCCGCCGGCCCCCGGCACGGCCCCGGCGTCGGCGCACTCACCGGGTCCGGCGGGCCCCTGGGGGAGACCTCCACGCGCCTGCGCGCGCGTGTGGCGCCGCG
>NZ_NCTE01000573.1 GCF_002114215.1 Streptomyces sp. 13-12-16
GTGCCGAGGCCCGCCGTGGACCGGCCCATGGACGCCGTGGACGTGGCCGCCGCCGCTGCCGCCGCGCTGGACGGCGCCGTGCTGCACGGGATGCCGCCCTCGCCGATCGTCGCCGACCTGACCCAGGGCGTGAGCACCGGCGACCGGGAGCCGACCACACCGACGCCGGTGCCGGCCGCCCGCCCGCAGCGGGAGGAGCCGAAGGCGGACAGGTCCCAGGACGGGCCTCAGGACGGGCCGAAGCGGGACAAGCCGCCGGCCGGCGTCCTGGACATGACCAAGGAGCCGCCGCGCGAACCCCGCGATCTGCCCGCCCGCGCGGAGCAGCTCCAGCTCTCCGGCGACATCACCTACTCGCTGCCCGCCCTCGACCTGCTCGAGCGCGGCGGCCCCGGCAAGGCGCGCAGCGCCGCCAACGACGCCATCGTCGACGCGCTGCGGAAGGTCTTCACGGAGTTCAAGGTGGACGCCGCCGTCACCGGCTTCACCCGCGGCCCGACGGTCACCCGCTACGTGGTGGAACTCGGCCCCGCCGTGAAGGTCGAGCGGGTGACCGCGCTGACCAAGAACATCGCGTACGCCGTCGCCAGCCCGGACGTGCGGATCATCAGCCCGATCCCCGGCAAGTCCGCGGTGGGCATCGAGATCCCCAACACCGACCGGGAGATGGTCAACCTCGGTGACGTACTGCGGCTCGCGGAGTCCGCCGAGGACGACGACCCGATGCTGGTCGCCTTCGGCAAGGACGTCGAGGGCGGCTACGTCATGGACTCGCTGGCGAAGATGCCGCACATGCTGGTCGCCGGCGCCACCGGCTCCGGAAAGTCGTCCTGCATCAACTGCCTGATCACCTCGATCATGATGCGGGCGACCCCGGAGGACGTCCGGATGATCCTGGTCGACCCCAAGCGCGTGGAGCTGACGGCGTACGAGGGCATCCCGCACCTGATCACGCCGATCATCACCAACCCCAAGCGGGCCGCCGAGGCGCTCCAGTGGGTCGTGCGCGAGATGGACCTGCGTTACGACGACCTCGCGGCCTACGGCTACCGGCACATCGACGACTTCAACCGCGCGGTGCGCGAGGGCAGGGCCAAGCCGCCCGAGGGCAGTGAGCGCGAGCTGCAGCCGTACCCGTACCTGCTGGTGATCGTCGACGAGCTGGCCGACCTGATGATGGTCGCCCCGCGCGACGTCGAGGACGCCATCGTGCGCATCACGCAGCTCGCGCGGGCGGCCGGGATCCACCTGGTGCTCGCCACGCAGCGGCCGTCCGTCGACGTGGTCACCGGTCTGATCAAGGCGAACGTGCCGTCCCGGCTGGCGTTCGCCACCTCCTCGCTCGCGGACTCGCGGGTCATCCTCGACCAGCCCGGCGCCGAGAAGCTGATCGGCAAGGGCGACGGGCTGTTCCTGCCGATGGGCGCGAACAAACCGACGCGTCTGCAGGGCGCCTTCGTGACCGAGGAGGAGGTCGCGGCCGTCGTCCGGCACTGCAAGGACCAGATGGCGCCCGTCTTCCGGGACGACGTCACCGTCGGGAGCAAGCAGAAGAAGGAGATCGACGAGGACATCGGCGACGACCTGGACCTGCTGTGCCAGGCGGCCGAGCTGGTCGTCTCCACCCAGTTCGGGTCGACGTCCATGCTCCAGCGCAAGCTGCGCGTCGGCTTCGCCAAGGCGGGCCGGCTGATGGACCTCATGGAGTCGCGGAACATCGTCGGACCGAGCGAGGGTTCGAAGGCTCGTGACGTTCTTGTGAAGCCTGATGAACTGGACGGCGTGCTCGCGCTGATCCGGGGGGAGTCTGAAGGGTAGGCGAACGGGAGGCGGTCGGTGCCTCCGGGCACCCGGGCGGTCGATCGTGACCCACCCGTTAGGGACCACCGGGCAACTGTTTCCCGTCGGTGCACGTCAAGTTGAGCGAAGTGACAAACCGCAGTCCCATCATCGGAATGTCGGGCCATTCCGATGGCGTACAAAGTCCTACCGCCCGGTTGCCCCATCCTCTCGTACCCCTCCTAGACTGAACCTCCAGCACAGGCGGCTACACGCTCGAAAGGCGCCCCCGTGTCCATCGGCAACTCCCCTGAAGACGAGCGTCCGTTCGAAGACGTTTCCGAGGAAGCCCGCCCTTCCGTCTCCGTCGGCCGAGCGCTGCGGCAGGCCCGCATCGCCGCCGGGCTCACCGTCGACGACGTCAGTACCGCCACCCGGGTCCGCATCGCCATCGTGCACGCCATCGAGGCGGACGACTTCGCCCCCTGTGGCGGCGACGTCTACGCGCGCGGGCACATCCGGACCCTGGCCAGGGCCGTGGACCTCGACCCTGCCCCACTGATCGCGCAGTACGAGGCCGAGCACGGCGGCGGCCGTCCGGCCCCGACCCCGGCCGCCCCGCTGTTCGAGGCGGAACGTATCCGTCCGGAGCGGCGCGGACCCAACTGGACCGCGGCCATGGTCGCCGCGATCGTCGTCGTGATCGGCTTCGTCGGGTTCACGATGGTCAAGGGCGACGACGGCGGCAAGGCGAACGTCGCCGACGGCGCCACGCCCAGCAAGTCGGCCGCTTCGCCGACCCCGAAGTCGGAGAAGCCCGCCGAGCCCGAGCCGGAACCGTCGGACAGCGCCATCGCCGCCGCGCCGCAGGACAAGGTGACGGTCCAGGTCAGCGCCGCCGACGGACGCAGCTGGATCTCCGCCAAGGACCACAACGGCCGACTGCTGTTCGACGGACTGCTCAAGCAGGGCGATTCCAAGACCTTCCAGGACAGCACCAAGATCAACCTGGTCCTCGGTGACGCCGGCGCGATCGACCTGTTCGTGAACGGCAAGAAGATCGAGGACGACTGGCAGCCGGGCGCCGTCGAGCGCCTCACCTACACCAAGGGCGACCCGCAGGCCGGATGACCCGGCACAAAGGGTGCTTCGACGACGGGGTTGGCCATGATCGGCCAACCCCGTCGACGTGGGGCGTCAGCGGGACGAAGTAGTCTTGAGCCCATGCCTGAACGCCGTACCGTCGCACTCGTCACCCTTGGCTGCGCCCGTAACGAGGTGGACTCGGAGGAGCTCGCAGGCCGTTTGGAGGCGGACGGCTGGCAGCTCGTGGAGGACGCCGAGGAAGCGGACGTCGCCGTCGTCAACACCTGTGGCTTCGTCGAGGCCGCCAAGAAGGACTCCGTCGACGCCCTCCTGGAGGCCAACGACCTCAAGGGACACGGAAGAACCCAGGCCGTCGTCGCGGTGGGCTGCATGGCCGAGCGGTACGGCAAGGAACTCGCCGAGGCCCTCCCCGAAGCCGACGGCGTGCTCGGCTTCGACGACTACGCCGACATCTCCGACCGCCTCCAGACCATCCTGAACGGCGGCATCCACGCCTCCCACACCCCGCGCGACCGCC
>NZ_NCTE01000574.1 GCF_002114215.1 Streptomyces sp. 13-12-16
GGGGCGGGGGCCCGGCCGCCCGGACCCCCGCCGGAAGTCAGCTGGTGGGGAAGGCGTCAGGGGTGCTGATCCGGCTCTTGAGCAGCGCACCGGACTCGGTCAGCACGCCGCTGCCGCTGTAGTCGGTGCCGTCACAGGTGCCGGGCCTGAACGCCGCACTGCCCTCGTCGGCGTCGGAGTAGGTCCAGTTGGCGTAGCTGATCTTCAGCCGGTCGAGCAGGTCCAGCCAGGCCGTGCTGCTCGCCCGGTCCACCGCTCCGCCGCCGGTGGCGCTCACCGTGCCGAACTCGGAGACGAACAGCGGCAGCCGGGAGGCCGCCCGGCTCACCGTGGCGCGGTAGTTGTCCTTGTGGCTCGCGGCGTAGAAGTGGAACGCGTACATGATGTTGTCGGCGTTGACGGGGTTGTCGACGACCTCGTTCTCGTCGGAACCGTCCGAGACTCCCAGCGAGGACCAGCCGCGGGTGCCGACGATGACGACGGCGTCCGGGTCGGCGGCCCGGATCACCGGGATGACCTGCTCGGCGTAGCTCTTGACGGCCGCCCAGCTCACGCCGTTGGGCTCGTTGGCGATCTCGTAGATCACGTTGTTCTTGTCGGCGTTGCGGGCGGCGACGGAGGCGAAGAACGTCTTCGCGCGGTCGAGGTTGAAGTTGGGGTCGCCCGGCGTGAGGGTGTGGAAGTCGATCACGGCGTACATGCCACGGGCCTCGGCCATGTCGACGAGGCTGTTCACGCGGCCGGTGAAGCCCGCGGGGTCGGTCTCGTAACCGTCCTCCTGCACGTACATGGCGATGCGCAGCAGGTCCGACTTCCAGTCCTCGGCGAGCGCGTCCAGGGACGCGGTGTTGTAGCACCGGCTGAACCACTGGATGCCGTGGGTGCTCATGCCGCGCAACTGGACGGGGCGGTCGTACTGGTTGCACAGGTTCACTCCGCAGACGTGCAGCTGTCCGTTGATGTCCACGGGGGTGCCGTCGTCCGGGGTGGGCGGGGGTTCTTCGACGGAGCCCGTACAGGCGACGCCGTTGAGCGTGAACGCCGTGGGCCGCGGGTTGGCACCCGTGAAGGAACCGGTGAATCCCACGTCGGCGGTCGCGCCGGTGGCCAGTGTGCGGTTCCAGTCGACAGCGGCGGCGGTGACGGTGGAGCCGGACTGCGACCAGGTGGCGTTCCAGCCCTGGACGACCTTCTGCCCGGCGTCCGGCATGGTGAACCCGAGCGTCCACCCGGAGACGGGGTCGCCCAGGTTGGTGATCCTCACTCCGGCCTGGAAGCCGCCCTGCCACTGGCTGGCCACCGTGTAGTCGACCCGGCAGCCGGCGGCGGCCACCGCCTGGGGGCCGGACAGCGCGGTGAGGCCCAGGACCGTCGCGCAGGTCGCCAGTAAGGCCAAGAAGCGTTTCAAAGCGTTCCTCCTCGTGCGATGCGAACTCGTGCGATGACCCGCGTCATGCGGGCACAGCGTGGTGCAGCGCGATGGGAGCGCTCCCAAAGCCCATCGGCCCGAGACCGTACACCGCCGCGTCGACGCGCGATAGCCATGTGACGGCCGAAGAACGCCGCGACGCGTGCGACCGCCGCCCGTACGGAGGCGTCCGGCCCCGTCGGCGCGAACGGTGGCGCACGTCACACTTCCCTCCTGTCACAGGGAGCGGACCTCCGGCATCCCGTGTTCAGCCCAGCTCGACACCGCGAACGAGCACAAGCGAGGACGAAACCATGGATACCCGGTTCGACCTGTTCGAGAACGAGCTCGCCGCCAGGTTCGCCAAGCGGTTCGCCGGCGCGGCCCTGGTGATCCACGACTCGCCGCTGCCGAAGGCCACCCAGGAGCTGGTGTCACTGCGCGCCGGCCAGATCAACGGCTGCGGCCACTGCGTCGACATGCACGTCAAGGAGGCCGCGGCCGCCGGTGAGAGCGCGGTCCGGCTCCACCTGGTCGCCACCTGGCGAGTCCACCGTGTTCACCGAGGCCGAGCAGGCGGCACTGGCCCTCGCCGAGGAGGGCACCCGCCCCGCCGACGCCTCCGGGGGCGTCTCCGACGAGACCTGGGCCCGGGTGCGCGAGCACTACGACGACGACCGGACCGCCGCGCTGGTCACCCTGGTCGCCATGATCAACGCCGCCAACCCGCTCGCGGTGATCACCCGCCGGAAGGGCGGCTCGTACGAGGCGGGCATGTTCGCGGCGGCGGTCGGGAGCTGAACCGCCGACGGGGTCCGGTCCGGACCGGCCGGACCGGACCCCACTGCTCCAGGCGTACGGCTCACGTGGGCGCCGGACCTCCTCGCCATCCGGGGAGGTGGCGCGCGCGGAACGGCGCGTCACGTGGCCTCGGCGTGCCCGGGGCGACGGCTCACGACCCCGTGGTCCCCGTGAGCCAGGGGTGGCGCGGAAGCGTGCGGAATCAAGGGCGGGCGACGGGGTCCGCGGTCGGGACCTCCCGGGTGCCGTCGGCGGTCGCCGTCCGCCGGCGGTCGGCCTGCGACGCCGCGGAGCGGGGCAGTGCGGACGCCAGGAGGGTTCCGCGCAGGGCCGGCGCGCGCAGGGCGAGGGTCACCAG
>NZ_NCTE01000575.1 GCF_002114215.1 Streptomyces sp. 13-12-16
AGACCGTGTCCTATGTGGTGCGGCGTCGTTGAACTCGACATGGGGCGGGGTACGTGGAGTTGGATTGTTCCGGACGGGTTGTGGGAGATCGCGAAGCCGCTGATCCCGCCGTCGAGGGTGCGGCCGCAAGGCGGTGGAACACAGGACATCCCTGATGAGACGCTGTTCGCCGCGATCATCTACGTGCTGGTGTCCGGCTGCGCCTGGCGAGCTCTGCCGCCATGCTTCGGGATATCGAAGTCGACCGCCCATCGGCGGTTCCTGATCTGGTCGAGAGCCGGTGTCTGGGGCCGGCTGCACGAGGCCGTGCTGCACCGGCTCGATGACGCCGGCCTCATCGACGTCACCCGCGTCGTGCTCGACACCGCCCACGTGAGGGCTAAAAAAGGGGCGCACACACAGGTCCGAGCCCCGTGGACCGGGGCAAGCCGGGTTCCAAGATGCACGTCCTGTCGGACGCGAACGGCCTGCCCCTCCTCGTCGGCGTCTCCGCGGGTAACACCCACGACAGCGAAGGACTGAAGCCCATGGTGGAGGGTCACCAAACGAGACACGACCCCCACAACGGCCGGTACTTCAAGCCCCAGCGCCTGCACGCCGACAAGGCATACGACCGGGCTGATCTGCGCAGATGGCTCCGCGGCAAGTGCATCGGAGTGCGCATCGCCCGCAAGGGCATCGAGTCCAGCGACCGATTAGGGCGCCGCCGCTGGGTCATCGAGCGGACGATGTCCTGGCTGTCCGGCTACCGCCGCCTCAGCCCTCGCTACGAGCGCGATCCCCGCAACTACCTGGCCTTTCTCGGCCTCGCCGCCACCCTGTGCTGCTACAAGCGACTCATCCGCCTCACCACATAGGACACGGTCTAAGTTCGCTGGGTGAGGTGGTATGGCGCTGCGGCGGCCCGATCCCGCGTTGACTGGTTTGTACTGCATGTCCACCAGCCTGTCCGCAGTCACCTGGGAGACCCGAACCCATCAGCCCGGGAGAACGCCGGTCCCGGGTAAGCGACAGCAATACGCAGAAGCACCTCCGCGTCCGTGATGGCCTGCTGCTCGTGCAGTATGAGTGCCGCCCGCACCACGTCTTGGTCGGTGCGGTCGCGCGCATAGATGTGCACGAGGTTGTCGGCTAGTTCGTCTAGCCTTCGGGTCCGCAGCAGCGTTACCAGTAGGGCCACTTCCAAAGGTGTGTAAGCCTCTGCTGTGTGCCGCAGTAGCGCGAGGGTACTGTCCGGCCGGCCGCCGTGGCGCAGCTCTTCAGCGCGGCGGCCGACATGGCGTGCCGCCAAGGTCTCGTTTTTGCTCTGTTGCCGGTCCCCTTGTCGGCGGGGGACCGGCAACAGAGTTGCGGGGTGCGCCGCCACTGGGAGCTCTTGCGGGCCGGCTTCGCTCAGTGATGTCAGCTGGCCAACCTTCACTTGCTGGGCCTCCTGCTTCAGTACGGCGGCGTGCTGACGGAGTTTCCTGAGTTCCCGGTCTCGTTCTGCTGCCGACCGTTCGAGCTGTTCGTGTGTTTCCTGCAAGGTCCGGAGCTTCTGGCCAGCGGCACGTACGGCATCTCTGTGCCGCGAGCAGTTGGCGCATCGTTCCTGCTCGGCTCTCTTGCGTAGTTCCAGAAACCTTTCCCTGGTGATGCCGACGTTCTGCCCGCCTCCTGCATCCTGGCAGGCGATGTCGTAGATCCTTGCGGCCCCCTTCTCCGGTGGAATGCGCTCACCCTGGAGGTACCGCGTCAGCGTGGTCTCGCTGACGTTCAAGTACTTGGCGGCCTGGGCCTGCGTCGGGCGGGTCGGCGTCACGCCGTCCGGAGCCGTGACGACCAGATGGCGGCAGACCTCTTGCAGCGCCGTCGCGAACCGCCGCCTGTCTGGCAGGACATCCTCGTCGAGTTTCTTCTCGGTCCACGCGAACGGGCGGCGACTGGTACTGCGCTGCGTCATGGTGACAAACCTCGACATACTCAGAAGAACCGGCCATTTTATGCCGCCAGTCGGCGACGTTGTTCGACATTGTGCCGGAGGCCAGCAGGCCACCGCCTGTTGGTTTTTGCTTCCTCTCTTGCCAGTTGAGGCGCAAGTTGCATCGAGAGGGTTCAAAGAGGTTTCGCTGTGCCACGATTTAGGAGACAGCCGCCAATGGTGCGAGGGCGGCGCGAGTCACGCATGTGCGAATGGTGTGTGCATGTCATTTCATATCACGTGTGGTGAGCGCCTGAATTCGTACGTTTTCTGTGGGAGGGGACCCATTATGACGTTGCCGTCTTGGCAGGAGACCAGTGTCGGAAACCACAAGTTGGGGAGCATGGCGCGTGCCGCTCTCTGGCTGATCCAGGTTGTCGGGGAGGGGGAAATCTTCACCGTGGCCAAGCTGCGCGAGGCTTTCCCGGACGTCGCGCAGATCGACCGGCGCATGCGGGATCTGCGGGACTACGACTGGGAGATCTCTACGGCTCGCGAGGACCCGGAGTTGCTTCCTCAGGAGCGCCGGTTCGTGACGCGCGGCAAGGATGTGTGGGTGCCGGGCCAGGCGAAGGGCCCGAGTCACAAGTCGAGCATCACCAACGCGCAGCGGGCGAAGGTGATGCAGGCCGACGGATATCTGTGTCGTACGTGTGGCATCGGAGCCGGCGAGGCGTACGAGGACGGTGTCGCGCAGGCGGTGCTCAACGTTGCCCGGCGGCAGGTGACGCTGGCGGACGGCAGCGTCACCCACCAGCTGGTCACCGAGTGCCAGCGGTGTGGACGGGGCACCGTAGACCGGTCCGTGCACCTGCCGGAGGTGCTCTCCCGGATCGAGTCGCTGGCGCCTCTTGAGCGAAGCGTGCTGAGCGGCTGGGTGAAGAGCGATCAGCGCACGTACAGCTCGCTGGAGGTGCTGTGGGGGATGTACCGGACCCTGCCGGAGGACTCCCGTAAGGCTGTGGCCGACGCTCTTGACGGTACGGACGACTGAGGCAGGACAGGATGACGATGATGCGCGAGTTTCCGCCCCCGCCGCGGGCGGCCGAGTTCAGCGAGCTGATCAGCAAGAAGGTTGAGGAGGTTAAGGCGTCCGGCGGCACTCGGGAAACCGTGACCGTCGATTGGGACGGACAACAGGCTCATGTCGAAGTGATCGACCTGCCGCTCAGCAGTCTCTTCTACAACCCCAGCACCCACCGGATCCGGGCCCAGCGCAGCCACGACGCCGAGCGGGACGCGGCTTTGGACAAGGACCCCTGGAATGCGGAGAGCCAGGACTACCTCGGGTTCCTGCTCAAGGCGGACCCTGAGAACACGGACGTGCGGGACAAGGACTTCGATGTCCTGAAGGACAGCCTTGACCAGTTCGGGCAGAACGACCCCGGGCTGGTGACCCGGCACGGGGTGCTGGTCAACGGCAATACCCGGGCTGCCGCGCTTCGCGAACTTGGCGCGCAGTCGATGCGTGTGGGCGTGCTGCCGGCGTCGTTCACGTGGGCCGACATCAACGCCGTCGAGCTGTCCTTGCAGCTTCGCAAGGATCACAGGCGCGACTACTCCTACATCAACCGTCTCCTCGCCATGGAGGAGCAGGCGGCGCTGGGCCGGACGCCGGAGCAGATCGCCAAGGACTTCCGGATTCAGGTGCGCACCTATCACCAGGAGCGGTGGATCCTCAGCACGATCCGTGAGCTGAACGAGCGCAGTCGCACCGGCGGCGGCAACGGACTGCGCCTGGCGGACTGGGAGGGCGCGCAGGAGCGGCTCAAGGAGCTTCACCGGTTGTACGTGAAGCTGGAAACGGTGGACCGCGACCAGGCCGAGATCCTGAAGGAGCTGCGCCTGGCCGCGATCCTGCTCAACTTCTCCAAGACAGACGTCCGTCACATCAACGAGGAGTTCCTGAAGGCGGGGTTCGAGCAGCGGTTGCCAATGGGTGGTACGACGGCCGCACAGCCGCAGTCGGTGTCCATCCCCGGTCTGGGCCTGGAGGTGCCCGCCGCCTCCTCCGCCGTCGCGGAGGCCCGGGCGATGAACGACGAGATCCTTCGCACCGCCGCCGTGGTGAGGAACGGAGCCTCAGAGCTCGGCGACAAGCGGAAGGCTGCCGCGCAGGACATCTGGGAGAACACCTGGAACACATTTGACGAGGTGATCGAGGCGGCAGGCCGCAGCGCCAGGTTGCGCAAGCGCAAGCAACTCGCCCCGGCCCGGCTGGCCGACGCCTGCGCGAGCATCGACCAGTGCGTGAATGACCTGGTCCAGGCACGTACCTCCCGCAGTCTCGACGAGGAGGCGTTCGACGACGCGGTGGTCAAGCTGCGGACCAGCCTGCTGAAGCTCGCGCAGCAGGCCGGCCGTGGGCTGTCACAGCCTGGGGACGGCGTGTCCTGGCTGCTGGAAGCGGTCTCGACGGAGGGCTCCCGGTGACCAGCACCGCCAGCGAGAAGTCGCTCCGCCTCGGATTTGATGAGACCCGTACCCGTGTGGTCCTGCGGACCACGGAATCGTTCCAGCAGGAACTGGTGCAACTAGCCGCCCGGTTTCGTACCGGCGGCCAGCTTGGCCCGCTGAGTGCCTCGGTCTCCCTGGACGAGCTGCTCGCGGACCTCGGCCTGCTCGGTACCTGGTCCGATCCCACTGGTGTGGAGTGGGCGGACGACCTTCGCGACCTGGTATCCGGGGTGGTCCAGGACGCCCACACCGTGCAGCAGCGGCTCGCCGGGCGGCAGACGGCCGGTGAGGTCGCGTCCGACGAGGTGCTCGCGCTCCTCGGTGACACCTGGAAGGGCGAACTCAGCGAGTTCCAGCGCCGGGACATCGCGAAGCTCCTGTCGCTTCAGCACGGTGCCAACTTCAGCGTGCCTGGGGCCGGCAAGACCCGGGTCGCGCTCGCTGTGTATGCGGCTCAGAAGGCAGCCGGCCGGGTGAGTCGACTGCTGGTTGTCTGCCCGAAGTCGGCCTACGAGTCTTGGCGTTACGAGACCGCCGAGTGCCTTATTCATCCGCTGCGCATCAACGTCCTGGACGGGTCGCTGGACCAGTGGGCTGAGGTGCTCGTGGTGAACTACGAGCGTCTCGACCGGTCACTGACCATGCTGGCTGGATGGCTCAAGTCGGCACCCTCCATGATCATTCTGGATGAGGCGCACCGGATGAAGCTCGGTGCCCGAGGCACGTATGGGGCGGCCTGCATGGCGCTGGGGCCGTTGGCCACACGGAGGCTGATCCTGACCGGTACGCCGGCTCCGAATGGTTCACGGGACCTGGAGAACCTCCTGGGTTTCGTCTGGCCCGGCCACGGCCAGCGCACGGTGGTCCAGGCGGTTGCTGGAGGAGATCTCGCGCATGCCAGCACTGTCCTCCGGCCGCTGTTCACCCGCACGACGAAGCACGAACTCGGCCTGCCCCCCGTGCAGCTTGGACTGCGCTTCGTTGATATGCCGCCGCTGCACGACGAGATCTACACGGCGATCGTGGGCGGTGAAAAGAGAGGTGCCGCACGCGAGGACCTGAGCTCCCTCGGGAAGACAGCCCTTCGCCTTCTCATGGCTGCCACGAGCCCTGCTCTGCTCCTGGAAGGGGGAAGCCGCTACGAACCACTCGCGTACCAGCTGCCGCCGATGGAGATCCCCGAGGGCGGTTCGCTGTACTCACTTATGCAGAACCTCCCTGACTACGAGCTTTCCCCCAAGTACAAGGAAGCCGTGGCGATCATCGCGGAGAACGCCGCCCAGGGCCGTAAGACGTTGGTTTGGACGACGTTCGTCCGGAGCTTGACCACGCTGGAGCGCATGCTGGAGAAGTACAGCCCGGCTGTCGTCTACGGCGGTACTCCGGACCGGGAGGAGCAGATTCGCCGCTTCCGGGAGGACCCGGCGTGCATGGTGCTCATCTCCAATCCGGCCACTCTGGGTGAGGGAATCAGCCTGCATTACGTCTGCCATGACGCGATCTATGTGGACCGTGACTTCATGGCGGGCCGCTTCCTGCAGAGCCTCGACCGGATCCACCGTCTCGGGCTTGCCCCCGACACGGAGACCCGGGTGACCGTTCTGGCTGTGCGGAACTCCATCGACGAGGTGGTGGCTGCCAGTCTGGAGCAGAAGCTGGAGTTCATGGGCCGCATCCTGGACGACCCCACTGTGCAGCAGTTGGCCGATCTTGAGGAGGAGCCGGCCGTCGCCGCTGGCCTGGCGCCGAGCGATGTCGAGGCTCTGCTGAGTCACATGGGGGGCCGCTAGGACCGACTGCGTGCGGCGGGCCTCGCAGGACTACCCTCTGCGGTGTGTCCCACGATGCTGAATGGGAAGCTCCAGAAGGATCCTGGGCTTCGTCCGCCGCACGCCGCCGCAACATGCAGGCGATCCGTAGCCGTGACACGAAGCCGGAGATTACGATCCGGCGTCTCGTACACGCTGCAGGTCTGCGGTACCGGGTGGCGGCCCGCCCGCTGCCAGACCTTCGCCGGACGGCTGACATGGTCTTTCGTCCGGCGAAGGTTGCAGTGTTCATAGACGGCTGTTATTGGCACGGCTGTCCGGAACATTATGTGCCGCCGAAAACGAACTCCGGGTACTGGTCGGATAAAATAGTCCGCAATGTCAAGCGGGACCGTGAAACCGACGAGAAGCTGAGGGAGGCTGGCTGGCTCGTGCTCCGCTTTTGGGAGCACGAGCCGTCAGACGCCTGCGCTGACAAAATCGCCCTGGCGGTGCTGGCTAGGCGCGAAGCTCGCTTGGCTCGTGGGGACTGAGATCTCCAACTGCTGCGAAAAGTCTTCCAGGGGAACTGCCCCCACCGGCTCCATTTCGTATTCTTCTGTGAGCATTTCTCGGTATTGTGGAAGCAGGACTGCGGCGATGGCTCGCCCGACTGCTTCTGCTACCGGAGGTGGAAATGCGTTCCCGACCTGGCGGTAACGGGCTGTCTTTCGTCCTTGGAACTTCCAGTCTTCCGGGAAGCCCTGGATGATTGCTGCTTGAGTCACAGTGAGCATGGGGCCGCTCGGCCGGAAGAGGTCGCGTTCAGGGTCGCAGTTTTCCGGATCGTTGGCGATGCCCATGCCGTCAATGCCTAGCTCCGCCCACGCGCGCTTAGCCCTAGTCGGACCTAGGTCGGCGCCGCCGTGCTTTCTTGAACCGCCCACGAGAGTGGGAGCCACGGTCTTGCCTGCTTCCGAAGCCTCGGTGATCTTCCTCATCCATTCCTTGAAGACCTTTTCGCCGGTTACTTCTCCAGGGCCGGCTGGCTCTCCATGCTGATTTTTGTCCCAAAACTTCTTGCAGCGCGCGAGCATGCTTTTCTTGAGTTCCTCAAAGGCTGTGACTTCACTTCCCTTGATCCTCGTAGGCCATCGGAACCCTGGGCTATCCGGACTTACCGCATCCTCGTGAATGGCAACTAGAATTGCGCGAGGGCGAAGCTGTGGAACTCCGAAGTCCCGTGCGTCAAGTCGCCGCCAAACCTTCCGCATGACTACGTCTTGAGCTTTCGCAGAAAGGTTCCGATCGACATCTGGAACTAGGTATCCGAGGTCTCTCAGAGTGTCAAGGATCGAGTTCCTGTAATCGATGAAAACTTCCGGTGGTTCAAGGATTCCTCGGACATTCTCGATCATCACTGCCTTTGGCCTAAGAGCATCGATGATTTCGAGTGCGGCTGGGAAAAGATCACGTTCGTCGTCGGGGCCAAGCCTGTGTCCGGCAAGGGAGAAGGGCGGGCATGGAACCCCGCCGGCGAGCAGGTCGAGTTCTCCTGGATTCAGGTTGAGGCTCTTTCTCACATCCGAACCCAGGAAATCCTTGACGTCCATTGGTCGGATGCTGTCCGCCTTCTCCTGGTCCCAGCCGGGCCAGTCGCCAACGTTGGCCCGCAGGGTGGCCGCGGCGTGTGGGTCCCACTCAACGAGAGCGCGGTGATCAAAGCCGGCGTTGTGCAGTCCGACGGCTTGCCCCCCGGCACCCGCGCAGATCTCGATCGAGGTCAATGGCGAGGCGAACTGCGGTCGCTCCTGGCCGCTGCGGGGCATGCCGCTCCTCCTGGGGTGATCATCATCAAGGGGAGGAGCAGCAATCGGGACCTGCTCCTCGGTACCAAGAGTCTCGCATTTTGCTTCGTGGTTCCTTGCGCCCCTATGGCAACCAGGCTGCTCGGGCGAGCCGAACAAGCGTCATCGCTACGCTAAGTGCACAAATATGCACTATTTGCAGCTTTCATGCTTCCAGCTAGAGGGTCTCGCGCCCCAAGGGGGCGGATTCAGTCACTTTCCGTGACTCCCTCATGTGTACGTCTCAAGCCGTATCGGTATGCGGGGGGGGATGCCGATCGTGCGACGGGTCATTCCGGGGACGGGCACGTTCACCCGGTACCTCAGACCCGCGGCGTGCAGGATCTTCCGGACCGCCACCTCGGGAGCCGTGTCGCGGGAGCTTTGGCGGCTCATGCGGGCGGAGACGCTGGGGGAGGACGGGACAGCACCGGGCACACGAGCATTCTGCCGGCGCAGTAGGGGTGGTGGCAGACGACCCGGTGCTGCTCGGCAGACCTGTGCGGCGGGCCCGGCCATGGGGCCGGGTGACCCCGTAGCCGGCCGCTGACGTATGCGATAGACACACTTCCCGTGGATCAAGGATTAGCGGCGTTGCTCGGCGCGACGGTCGGTGTCGCAGGAACCGTTCTCGCCTCGGCGATCACCGGGTGGTCGGCGCGGCAGCAGGTGCAGGCCCAGGCGAGGGCCGAGCACGCGCACTGGCGCAGGCAGGTGCGTCGGGACGCCTACAGCGCCTTCCTCGCTCCGGCGTCCGAGTGCCAGCACGCCCTGAAGATGGCCGGGCGTGCGTTCGTCGGCGAACGGGACACCGAGGAAGTCGATCGCAGGTTGCAGCAGGCGCAGGGGCAGTTGGCGCTCGCGCAGGCCGCGTGGGCCAATCTTGCTGTCGAAGGGCCGGAGGCGGTGGAGCAGGCCGCCCGGAGCGTCTACACCACGCTCAAGTCGACGCAGACGACCCTGCTCGCCTTCCGTGACGCGCCGGCGGACGCCCCGGACGGCAACGTCCGCTTCGTGGAGCGTCACGCCGTCGAAGTGGCCCGGCTCTCGGAACGTATAGGGGAGTTCACCGCGGCGGCGCGGTCGGCCCTGGACGACATCGGGGACTGAGTTCCCGTGCCGTAGGTCCACGGGGTGCGGGTCGCACGGATGCGGGAGCGGGGCTCGTGTGGTCGGCGGCGGCGCTCCTGTGGGCGTCGCCGCCGACGTCGTGCGGAGGTCGTCGGGGCCGGCGTCAGCGGACCGGCTCGGGACGGTCGGCGTCCGGGTGTCCGGCGTTCAGGTGGGCGGTGAGGAAGCGGGCGGCGCGGTCGAGTGCGGCGTCCGCCTCGTCGAGGCGGCCGTAGTGGTGCTGGAAGACGTGGGGGAGGCCGGGGCCGATTTCGAGCGTGACCTCGACGTCGTCGGCGCCCGCGCGGCCGGCCAGCCGGACCGAGTCGTCGAGCAGTACCTCGTTCGCGCCGACCTGCACGAGGAGCGGGGGCAGTCCGGTGAGGTCGGCGAGGGCCGGGCTGGCCAGGGGGTGCGCCCGGTCGCCCGCGCCGACGTAGAGGTCGGCGTAGGCGCGTATGTCGGCCTCGGTGAAGATGGGGTCGGCGTCCTCCTTGGAGCGGATGCTCTCCCCGGCGAGGGTGAGGTCGGTCCAGGGGGAGAAGAGGACCACGGCGGCCGGTTGCGGCAGTCCGGCCTCCCGGGCCGCGAGCAGTGTGGCGATGCTCAGGCCGCCGCCGGCGGAGTCGCCGGCCAGGACGAGGTCCCGCGGGTCGGTGCCCGCCGCCAGCAGCTCGCGGTAGGCCGCGAGCCCGTCGTCGACGGCCGCGGGGAAGGGGTGCTCGGGCGCCAGCCGGTAGTCCACCGACAGCGCTCGCAGCCCGGCACGGCGGGCCAGTTCACCGACCAGCCCCGCGTGGGTGTCCGGTGAGCCGACGACGTAGCCGCCGCCGTGCAGGTAGAGCAGCCGGCCGGGGCCGGAGGCTCCGGCCGGCTCCAGCTCCAGGGTCGGCCGTCCGCCCAGGACGGTCCTGCGGGTGACCACGCCCTCCGGTACGGGGCGGGTGATCACCGCGCTGAAATCGTCGCGCTGCTCCTCGGGAGTGGGCTGGGTCTCGCTGCGAGGGGCGGAACGGAGTACGGCGTCCAGGGCGTCACGCTGCTGTCGGGACATGAGAGGCCTCCACGAGTCGGGTGCGAGGATGGATTCCTGGGAATCCATCTGTCCGTCCCCAACCGGATTCCGAGGAAGATGATTCCCGGGAATCCATTGGAGGCTTGTGTGAGCCACATCACTTCGATCTTCACCGATCTCGTCCGCGTCGAGACCCGGCTCTACAACGCGGTGAACGCCCGGCTGCGTGCCGAACGGGGCCTGGGGCTCGGACAGTTCGAATTCCTGGAGGTCATCGACCGGGTGCCGGGGTGCCGCGTGCTCGACATCGTCGGGGAACTGGCGATCACCGTGGGGGCCGTCAGCAAGGCGGTCGACCGGCTGGTGGACGCGGGCTGGTGCCTGCGGGTCGCGCACCCCCAGGACCGCCGCTCGTCCGTCCTCCGCCTCACGCCCGAGGGCGAGGAGCAGCTGGCCGCTGCCCGGCCCGTCGTCGAAGGCGAACTCGCCTCGCTGACCGCGACGGTCCCCCCTGACGACCTGACCCGCATCGCCTCGCCCCTGGCCGCCCTTCGCGCGACCCTCGAAGCGGGCTCCCACGGCCGACCGGGCTGACACCTCCTGCCCCGCCGGAGCCGGACGGCCCCGCCGGAGCCGGAC
>NZ_NCTE01000576.1 GCF_002114215.1 Streptomyces sp. 13-12-16
ACGCGGCAAGTACCAGGGCATGATGGCCGCCGTGATGGCGCTGGCGATGATCGGCGGACCCCTGGTCGGCGGCACCATCACCGACAACTGGGGCTGGCGCTGGGCCTTCTACATCAACCTGCCGCTCGGCGCGATCGCGCTGGCCGCCGTCGGCGCCGTGCTGCACCTGCCGAAGAAGCGGGCCAAGGCCGGCATCGACTACCTCGGGGTCGCGCTGCTGACCGTCGGCATCACCGCCGTCGTGCTCGTCACCACCTGGGGCGGCACGGAGTACGCCTGGACCTCCGCGCGGATCATGGAACTGATCGGCCTCGGCGTCGCGTCCCTCGTGGGCTTCGTGTTCTGGCAGACCAGGGCCGCCGAACCGGTGGTGCCGCTGCACATCTTCCGCAGCCGCAACTTCACGCTGATGTCCGTCATCGGCTTCATCACCGGCTTCGTGATGTTCGGCGCGACGCTCTTCCTGCCGCTCTACCAGCAGGCCGTGCAGGGCGCCTCCGCCACCAACTCCGGCCTGCTGCTCCTGCCGATGCTCGGCGCGATGCTGGTCACCTCGATGGTGGCGGGCCGGGTCACCACCGACACCGGCCGGTACAAGGTCTTCCCGGTGCTCGGCAGCGCGCTGATGATCGTCGGCCTGTACCTGCTGTCCACGATGGACACCGGGACCTCCCGGTTCACCTCCGGTGTCTTCATGGCCGTGGTCGGCCTCGGCATGGGCTGCCTGATGCAGATCACCATGCTGGTCGCGCAGAACAGCGTCGAGATGAAGGACATGGGCGTGGCCTCCTCGACCACCACCCTGTTCCGCACCCTCGGCTCCTCCTTCGGCGTCGCGATCATGGGCGCGCTGTTCAACCACCGCGTCCAGGACGTCATGGCCGAGAAGGCCGGCTCGCTGGGCTCCAAGGTGACCGAGCAGTCCGCCCAGCTGGACGCCGCGAGCCTGGCGAAGCTGCCGGAGGCGGCCCGCGAGGCGTACCAGCACGCGGTGTCCTCGGGCACCCACTCGGCGTTCCTCCTGGGCGCGGTGATCGCGGTGCTCTCGCTGGCGGCGGCGGTCTTCGTCAAGGAGGTCCCGCTGAAGGGCGCGGGCCCCCAGAAGGACGGCACCGACGACGGCGCACCGGCACCGGTGGCGGTGACCGAGCCCGTCTGACCCTCCTCCCGAGCGGCCCGAAGGCCCCCGGCGGCGCACCCGCGCCTCCGGGGGCCTTCCCGTGCGCCGGGCCGGACCCGTTGTCGGACCCCCGTGCCACCATCGGTCACATGGACAAGGCACGGCAGCTGAGGCTGGCCAAGGACGCGATGGACCGGGACTGGGCCGACCCGGACCTCGACCTGGCCGCGGTCGCCGCGCACGCCGGATACTCGCGCTACCACTTCATACGCGCCTTCAGGGAGGCCTACGGCGAGACACCGGGCCAGTACCTCACGCACCGGCGGATCGAGCGCGCCGAGGACCTGCTGCGCACCGCGAACCTGTCGGTGACGGAGATCTGCCACCTGGTCGGTTTCAGCAGCCTGGGCACGTTCTCGGCACGGTTCAAGACCTGGACCGGCCTCACCCCCAGCGAGTACCGCACGAAGCACGTGGGGCGCGGTGCCGCCCTGATCCCGGGCTGCTACGCCATGCACTGGCTCGGCGGCCACCGGCCCGGGCCGGGCAGGGCGGGGGCACGGCGCAATTCCGGAGAAGCGGACTGACGGCGGCGCTGCCTACGGTGACAGGGCACCGGAGGAACGGCCGCGAAACGGGAGTACGCCATGATCAAGGGGCTCGCCATCACCACCGTCTGGGTCCTCGACCAGGACCGGGCGAAGGAGTTCTACACCGAGAAGCTGGGCCTGGAGGTCCGCACCGACATGACCCTGGGCGAGGGCGGCATGCGCTGGCTCACCGTCGGCTCGCCGAAGCAGCCCGACGTCGAGCTGACGCTGATGGTCCCCGGTACGGGCATGGACCCCGAGTCCGCCGAGATGATCAGGAAACTGGTGTCCAAGGGGGTGCTCGGACCCGGCGTGCTGACCACCGACGACATCCACGGCGACTACGCCGAACTCAAGGCCCGCGGGGTCGAGTTCCTCCAGGAGCCGCAGGAGCGCCCGTACGGCACCGAGGCACTGTTCCGCGACGACTCCGGCAACTGGTTCTCCTTCACCCAGCCCCGCGAGGGCGGCCTCGACACGGACAAGGAGTGGTCCTGCTGAACCGCCCCCGCTACTGGGCCAGTACGGGATAGCTCCCGGTGTTCGTCGGCGCGTGCTCGGGCAGCCACAGCACGGCGACCGCGCCCTCGGCCGGTGCGTCGTCCGGGGCCCCCGGGGGCCGTACGTTGCGGAAGGTCAGCCGCGCGCCCAGGACCCGCGCCTGCCCC
>NZ_NCTE01000057.1 GCF_002114215.1 Streptomyces sp. 13-12-16
CGGTCGCCGCCCTCGGGCGAGCAGGCCACGACCCGGCTCACCGGATCCGTCGGTGCCCCGTGGGCCCCGGCCGGCGCCGCCGCCCACAGCGGCAGCAGCAGCGGGGCCGCGAGGGCCGCCGCGAGCACGGTGCGGTGTGCGGTCGTCCGGGGCATCCGGACCGCCTCCTTCGGCGGGCGGGGAACACGGGGAACTCTTCCGTGCAGTACGGAGGAAAAGCCTGGCGCGTTCATCTCCGAGGCGATGCGGGCATAGCGGCCCGTTCCTGGTCAACCGCCTTTCGGCGAGGGTGGTGTCCCGGCCGGATCGAGGGTTTCCCCCGTATCCCGGCGGCCCGCGCGCTGCCTATCGTTCGACCGCAGTCGGCCCACCGGTGACCCCGGGCGGACCACTGCTCGCGCCCGGCCGGCCGATGTGACGCACCTCGATTCACCCCACGCTGCTTCGACGACGAAGCGAATCGATTCTCCTCCCCACACTCCGCGTTGCCCGGAGTCCCGGCACGAAAGGCACCCCCCATGCGCACCTCATCGAGCTCTCCCCACGGCTCCTCCCCGAGACGGAAGCTGATATCCGTCGCCGCTCTCTCCGTCGCCCTGCTGACGGCCGCCTCCGCCCAGGTCGCGGTCGCCCAGGACACCCCCTCCGACGCGCCGGCCGTCCCCACGGCCCGCACCGAGGCCGCCCCGGGCACCCCGGCCGAGCGGCTCATCGTCGGCTACAAGTCCGGTGCCGCCGAGGCGAAGTCGGACAAGGCCGCCGCCGCGGACGCCGCGGCCAAGGGCGAGAAGGCCGGCGAGGACGTCGGCTTCCGGCGCCGCCTCGGCACCGGCGCCGCCCTCGTCGACCTGGGCGCGAAGCCCACCACGGCGGACGTCGCCGACGTCGTCGCCGAGTACCGGGCCGACCCGCAGGTCGCCTACGTGGTACCGGACCGGCTCAACAAGCCGCTGGCCACCCCGAACGACACCGAGTACGGCAAGCAGTGGGACCTGTTCGAGTCCACCGCCGGCATGCGCGTGCCGGGCGCCTGGGACCTCACCACCGGCAGCGGTGTCACCGTCGCCGTCATCGACACCGGGTACGTCACCCACTCCGACCTCGCCGCGAACATCGTCGGCGGCTACGACTTCATCTCCGACACCGCCGTCTCCGTCGACGGCAACGGCCGCGACAGCAACCCGGCCGACCCGGGCGACTGGTACGCGGCCGGCGAGTGCGGCCAGGCCACCGGCGGCAGCTCCTCCTGGCACGGCACCCACGTGGCGGGCACCATCGCCGCGGCCACGAACAACGGCAAGGGCGTCGCCGGCATCGCGTACGGTGCGAAGATCTCCCCGGTGCGGGTGCTCGGCAAGTGCGGCGGCTACGACTCCGACATCATCGACGCCATCACCTGGGCGTCCGGCGGCACCGTCTCCGGCGTGCCCGCCAACGCCAACGTCGCCAAGGTCATCAACATGAGCCTCGGCGGGGGCGGCGCCTGCTCCACCGCCACCCAGAGCGCCATCAACGGCGCCGTGAGCAGGGGCACCACGGTGGTCGTCGCGGCCGGCAACGAGAACCAGAACGCCGCCAACTCCTCCCCGGCCAACTGCGGCAACGTCATCACCGTCGCCGCCACCGACCGCTCCGGCAACCGCGCCTCCTACTCCAACTACGGCACGATCGTGGACATCGCCGCACCCGGCGGTGAGACCGCGACCGCGGCCAACGGCATCCTGTCCACGCTGAACTCCGGCACCCGCACCCCGTCGACCGAGAACTACGCCCACTACCAGGGCACCAGCATGGCTACCCCGCACATCGCGGGCCTCGCCGCGCTGATGAAGTCGGCCAACCCCGCCCTCACCCCGGACCGGATCGAGTCGGCGATCAAGTCCAACGCCCGTGCGCTGCCCGGCACCTGCTCCGGCGGCTGCGGCGCCGGTCTCGCGGACGCCGCGAAGACCGTCCAGGCCGTCAAGGGCGGTACGTCCACCGGCTCCACGTACTCCAGCGGCACCGCCGTCGCCATCCCGGACAACGGGCCGGCGGTCGAGTCCCCGATCACCGTGAGCGGCCGCGGCGGCAACGCGCCGTCCGGCCTGCGGGTGGGCGTGGACATCACCCACACCTACCGCGGTGACCTGGTCGTCGACCTGGTGGCCCCGGACGGTTCGGTGTACCCGCTGAAGTCCGCCAATGGCTCGGACTCCGCGGACGACGTCGTCACCACCTACACGGTGAACGCCTCCGGCGAGACCGCCGACGGCACCTGGAAGCTGCGGGTGCGGGACACGGCCTCCTACGACACCGGCCGGCTCAACGGCTGGCAGCTGACCTTCTGAGCCACCCCTGAAACGGGCGGGCCGGCCGGTGCGGATGGGGCACCGGTCGGCCCGCCGTTCTCTTTTGCCCCCGCACCTGACACACTTAGATACCGGACGCGCCGTTTTCTTTCGGAGATCGAGTTCGTTTTGCCCGATGCGCCCAAGTCCGGTGCGATACCCGCATGGTGAGCATGGGCGCAGGGTGAGATATCGTGTACCCGGCGTGAAAACAAACAGCATGACCCGTTCCTTTCCGGCTCAGGAGTTCAGGCGATGGCGAGGCAGGTACGTGCCGAGCAGACCCGCGCGACGATCATCACGGCCGCCGCCGAGCTGTTCGACCGGCAGGGCTATGAATCGACCAGTCTCAGCGACATCGTCGAGCACGCCCAAGTCACCAAAGGGGCCCTCTACTTCCACTTCGCCGCGAAGGAGGACCTCGCCCACGCCATCCTGGAACTGCAGTCCGCGACCAGCCGCCGGCTGGCCAGGGACACCGAGGTCCGGGGCCACACCTCCCTGGAGGCGCTGATGCGCCTCACCTTCGGCATAGCCAGGATGTCGGCCGAGGACCCCGTCCTGCGGGCCGGACTGAGGCTCGCCACCAGCGGCACCCGGCCGCGCCCCCCGCTGAGCCACCCCTTCACCGAGTGGCTGGACATCGTCACGGCCCGGCTCCTCGGCGCCGTCAAGGAGGCCGACGTCCACCCGGACGTCGACATCGACGTCGTGGCGCACTCCCTGGTCTGCTTCTTCGTCGGCACCCGCGTCGTCGGCCGCTCCCGCGAATCCGTCGCCCGGCAGCCCCGCCGTACGGCAGAGATGTGGCAGATCCTCATCCGGGGCCTGGTCCCCGTCACCCGGCGCGCCCGCTATCTCAGCCTGGCCGCACGGCTGGAGCGGGAGATCGCCCCGGTGTGACCTGCGGCGCGCGACGACCGGCGCGCGTTACGGTGAACCGCATGTCCGACCACCCCACCGCACCCGTGATCGTCGCCGACGAGCCCGGCACCTTCCCCCACAGCGTGCTGGCCGAGCGGCACCCCGCGATCATCCGGCAGGTGCGCGAGGCCTTCCCGTACGAGCCCTGGCAGCACCGCGCGCTCGACGCCCTGCTCGCCGACTGCACCCGGGGCACGATCGAACCCCTCCCCGCCGACGCGCACGACCGGCGGCACTGGGAGACCTGGGGGATGGACACCTACGCCGGCCGCTCCTGGTACGACGTGCCGTGGCTGTGGTCCGAGAGCTGGTTCTACCGCCGACTGCTGCACGCGGTGGGCTACTTCGCACCCGGCCCCTGGCAGGGCATCGACCCGTTCCGCCCCTCCAAGCTCGCCGAACTCGACTCGCCCGCCACGGACGAGGAACTGGCCGCGCTCGACGACCTCGCCGGCCGCCCGGAGGAGGAACGGGCCCGCGCCCTGCTGCACGGCTCCCTGTGGGGCAACCGCGCCGACCTCGGCTTCCGGCTGTCGGCCGGGGGAGCCGAGGAGACGGCCGCCGTCCCCGGCCTGGTGGCCGACGACGGCGAACGGCTGTGGCCGCTGCTCGGCACCTCCCCCGCGGGCACGCTGTGCCTGGTCGCCGACAACGCGGGCCGTGAACTCGTCCCGGACCTGCTGCTCATCGCCCACCTGCTGGCCTGCGGCCGGATCAACAGGGCGGTGCTGCACGTCAAGCCGTACCCGTACTACGTCTCCGACGCCACCACCGCCGACGTGATCGACGCGGTGCGCCGGCTCACCGGCGCCGAGGGAGCGGCGGCCGGGTACGGCCGCGTCCTGTGGGCCGCGCTCACCGACGGCCGGCTCACCCTCCGCGCCCACCCGTTCTCCTGCTCGCCGCTGCCGTACGAGGACATGCCGGACGACCTGCGCGCGGACTTCGCCGCCGCCGCGCTCACCGTCGTCAAGGGCGACCTCAACTACCGTCGCCTCGTGGGCGACCGGTACTGGCCCCCGACCACGCCCTTCGCGGAGGTCACGGCCTACTTCCCGGGTCCGGTCGCCGCCCTGCGCACCCTGAAGTCCGACGTGATCACCGGACTGACCGCCGGCACCGAGGCGGCACTGGTCGCGGCGGAGGAGCAGCGCTGGCGCACCGGCGGCACCCACGCGCTGATCCAGGTCCGGACATAGGGCCCGTGACTCCCGTACGGGACACGGTTCACGCGATGGTGTGATCATGTCCGGCCCGGTGGATGCCGCCTCCGGGCCGCGGGTAGCCCCCGGCCATGACGCAGCCGTTCGAACTCCCGCACTTCTACATGCCGCATCCCGCGCGGCTCAACCCGCACCTCGAGGAGGCCCGCGCCCACTCGACCGGGTGGGCACGCGAGATGGGCATGCTGGAGGGCAGCGGGGTCTGGGAGCAGGCCGACCTCGACGCGCACGACTACGGCCTGCTCTGCGCCTACACCCATCCCGACTGCGACGGGCCCGCCCTGTCGCTCATCACCGACTGGTACGTGTGGGTCTTCTTCTTCGACGACCACTTCCTGGAGAAGTTCAAACGCACCCAGGACCGCGCCGCGGGCAAGGCCCACCTGGACCGGCTGCCGCTGTTCATGCCGCTCGACCCGGCGGCCCCCGTCCCCGAACCGGAGAACCCGGTCGAGGCGGGCCTCGCCGACCTGTGGGCGCGCACCGTGCCGGCGATGTCCGCCGACTGGCGCCGCCGGTTCGCCCTCGCCACCGAACACCTCCTCAACGAGTCGATGTGGGAGCTGTCCAACATCAACGAGGGGCGGATCGCCAACCCCGTCGAGTACATCGAGATGCGCCGCAAGGTGGGCGGCGCCCCCTGGTCCGCCGGGCTCGTGGAGTACGCCACCGCCGAAGTGCCCGCCGCCGTCGCCGGGACCAGGCCGCTGAGGGTGCTGATGGAGACCTTCTCCGACGCCGTGCACCTGCGCAACGACCTGTTCTCCTACCAGCGGGAGGTCGAGGACGAGGGCGAACTCAGCAACGGCGTGCTCGTCCTGGAGACCTTCTTCGACTGCACCACCCAGGAGGCCGCCGACATCGTCAACGACGTCCTCACCTCGCGCCTCCACCAGTTCGAGCACACCGCGTTCACCGAAGTCCCCGCCGTGGCCCTGGAGAACGGGCTCACCCCGGCCGAGACCGCGGCCGTCGGGGCGTACGCCAAGGGCCTGCAGGACTGGCAGTCGGGCGGCCACGAATGGCATCTGCGCTCCAGCCGCTACATGAACGAGGGCGCCCGGTCCGCCGCCCCCTGGCAGTCCCCGTCCGGCCCCGGGACGTCCGCCGCCGACGTCGGCGCGCTGCTCGCCCGCGCGGGGGCCGAGCGGCTGCGCGCCCACACGCACGTGCCGTTCCGGAAGGTCGGCCCGTCGATCATCCCCGACATCCGCATGCCCTTCCCGCTGGAGCTCAGCCCCGCCCTCGACGGCGCGCGGCGGCACCTGCTGGAGTGGTCGCGGCGGATGGGCATCCTCGGTGAGGGCGTCTGGGACGAGGACAAGCTGGAGAGCTGCGACCTGCCCCTGTGCGCGGCGGGCCTCGACCCGGACGCCACCCAGGAGCAGCTCGACCTCGCCTCCGGCTGGCTGGCCTTCGGCACCTACGGCGACGACTACTACCCGCTCGTCTACGGACACCGCCGCGATCTGGCCGCCGCCCGGCTGACCACGGCCCGCCTGTCGGCCTGCATGCCCCTCGACGCCGGCGAGGCCCCGCCGCCGCCCGTCAACGCCATGGAACGGTCCCTGATCGACCTGTGGGCACGCACCACGGCCGGCATGACGCCCGACGAGCGCCGCCCCCTGAGGTCGGCCGTCGACGCGATGACCGAGGCCTGGGTGTGGGAGCTGTCCAACCAGATCCAGAACCGCGTCCCGGACCCCGTGGACTACCTGGAGATGCGGCGCGCCACCTTCGGCTCCGACCTCACCCTGGGGCTCTGCCGCGCCGGACACGGACCGGCGGTGCCGCCGGAGGTCTACCGCAGCGGACCCGTCCGCTCCCTGGAGAACGCGGCGATCGACTACGCGTGCCTCCTCAACGACATCTTCTCCTACCAGAAGGAGATCGAGTTCGAGGGCGAGATGCACAACGCGGTCCTCGTGGTGCAGAACTTCTTCGGTGTCGACTATCCGACCGCGCTGCCCGTGGTGCAGGACCTGATGAACCAGCGCATGCGCCAGTTCGAGCACGTCGTGGAGCACGAACTGCCCGTCGTCTACGACGACTTCCAGTTGTCGGACGAGGCACGGGCGATCATGCGGGGCTATGTGACGGACCTGCGGAACTGGATGGCGGGCATCCTCAACTGGCACCGCAGCGTCGACCGGTACAAGGACGAGTACCTGTCCGGCCGGGTCCACGGCTTCCTTCCGGACCGCTCACCGGCACCGCCGG
>NZ_NCTE01000577.1 GCF_002114215.1 Streptomyces sp. 13-12-16
GGACCAGTCCCCGGCCCGTTCCGGCACCGCGGGGCCGCCGTCGGCCGGGGGCAGGGCGAGCCGTTCGAGGCGCTCGCGCAGGGCGGTGTCCGCGGCCCGGCGGCCGGTCAGCGGAGCCGGGCGGAAGGCGGGCAGGAGGTGCCGCCAGACCAGGTCGAGGTACTCCTGCGTCCGCTCGGTCGCGGTCGTCACGGCGACCACCGCGTCGTGCTCGGGCAGGACGAGGCAGAACTGCCCGTAGGCCCCGTCGCCCCGGAACCCGTGCCGGGAGACCCAGAACTGGTACCCGTAGCCGCGGATCGAGTCCTGCCGGTCCCCCACCAGCGTGGTTCCGGCGGTCGGTATGTGCGGGTGCGAGGCGCGGGCGGCCCATCCCCTCGGCAGCAGCCGTTCGCCCCGCCACACCCCGTCGTCCAGGTACAGCTGGCCGAGCCGGGCCACGGCGTCGGTGGCGGCGTGCAGTCCGCTGAAGCCGATCTCGCGGCCGGTGCGGTCCCGCTGCCACAGCGTCTCGCCGATGCCCAGCGGGTCGAAGAGCCGGGGCCGCAGATAGTCGGTGAGCGTCTGCCCGGTGACCCGTTGCACGATCGCGCCGAGGGTGTACGTGCAGGGCTGGTTGTACGCGAAGACGGTGCCCGGGTCGCGCTGCGGCGGCTGGAGCAGGAAGCCGCGCACGGGTTCGGCGGGGTCGGTGCCGTACGCCTCGTCGACGGTCTCGTCCTCGTGGCCGCTGGCCATGGACGCCACGTGCCGGACCAGCATCGCCCGGCTGCGCGGGTCGGTGATGTCGGCCTCGAACTCCGGGAAGTACGACAGCACCGGGGCGTCGAAGTCGAGCAGCCCCTCGGCCTCGGCGAGGGCGGCGGCGGTCGCCGTGAAGCTCTTGCTGAGCGAGTACAGCAGATGCGGGCGCCGCGCGGTGTACGGCGCCCACCAGCCGGCGGTCACGAGATGACCGTGGCGCAGGATCATCAGACTGTGCGGCTCGATGTCCGGGTCGGCTTCGAGGGCGTCGAGGAAGGCGTGGACGCCGGACGCGTCGACGCCCTGGGCGGCGGGGTCCGCGGTGGGGAGCGGGTGAACGGTCATGAGGGGCATCCTGCCCGGGGCGCCGCCGGGTGATCCACCGTTTTCCCCGCCCCGGCCCGGGGACCCGGGCGGTATGGTGCGAATCGGATACACGATGATGACCGAACAGGCCGGACCCCGTGAGCTGGTCGACCATGTGGTGCGGGCCGAGGAGGCCGGCTTCGACTTCTCGGTGACCTCGGACCACTACTTCCCCTGGCTGGCGTCGCAGGGGCACTCGCCGTACGCCTGGAGCGTGCTGGGCGCCGCCGCGCAGGCCACCTCGCGCATCCCGCTGATGACGTACGTGACGTGTCCGACGTTCCGCTACCACCCGGCGGTGGTGGCGCAGAAGGCGGCGACGGTGCAGCTGCTGTCCGAGGGCCGGTTCCGGCTGGGGCTCGGCTCCGGCGAGAACCTCAACGAGCACGTGGTGGGCGGCGGCTGGCCGTCCGTGGACGTGCGGCACGAGATGCTCGAGGAGGCGGTGGAGATCATCCGTGCCCTGTTCGGGGGTGGCCACGTGAACCACCGGGGCACCCACTTCGACGTCGAGTCGGCCCGGCTGTGGGACGTGCCGGACGAGCCGCCGCCGATCGGCGTCGCGGTGTCCGGGAAGCGGTCCTGCGCCCTCGCCGGCCGGCTCGCCGACCTGGTGATCGCCACCGAGCCGAAGACGGAACTGCTCGACGACTTCGACCGGCACGGCGGGCAGGGCAAGCCGCGGGTGGGGCAGCTTCCGGTGTGCTACGACCCCGACCGGGACGCGGCCGTCGAACGCGCCCACGACCAGTTCCGCTGGTTCGGCAACGGCTGGAAGGTCAACTCGGAGCTGCCGCACCCGGACTCCTTCGCGTCGGCGACGCAGTTCGTCCGGCCCGACGACGTCGCCGGGTCGATCCCGTGCGGCAGCGACCCGGCGGACTTCGTCGAGGCCGTCCGCCCCTACGCCGAGGCGGGTTTCACCGAGATCGCCCTGGTGCAGATCGGCGGCGAGTCGCAGCCGGCGTACCTGGACTGGTCGGAGAAGACGCTGCTGCCGGCGCTGCGGGACGCCCTCGGCTGATGCCCCGGCGGTCCCGCACGGCCGGTGATTCACCCGTAGAGCTGAGCATCTTGCGTGGATGCGGGGTACTAGAGGGCTCTACGTCGGTACTTCCCGGAGGCCCTTTCGTGAACTCGTTCGTGCACAAGACTCTGGTGGTGGAGCTCCAGGCGGGCGACACGGACCGCTTCCCCGTGCTCGCCCACCTGAGCTACGACCCGTCCGACCCGTTCGCCGTCACCATCGTCTTCAGCCACGACGGCCGGGTCCTCGCCCGCTGGCAGCTCGACCGGGAGATGGTCACCGAGGGCCTCACCCGCCCGGTCGGCATCGGGGACGTACGGCTGCGGCCGGAGTCCCGGGGCGTGGGGCGGGAGCTGCGGATGGAGTTCCTCGGCGAGGCCCACGCCGACGGCGGCCGGCACCACGCGGTGGTGTTCGCCTGGGCCGAGACCGTCGGCGAGTTCCTGCACGAGACCCGGCTGATGGTGCCGCCGGGGTGCGAGGAGGTCCGCGTGGACGACTTCCTCGCGGACGTCCTCACCGGGAACTGAACCCCTGGCCCGCGGTGTGACGGTACCGGGCCCACATCGGCAGGCCGAACCAGCACAGCAGGTACCAGGCCACCACTCCGGCCACCAGGTACGGGACGAAGCCGTCGTGGGTGGCCACGCGCAGGATGAGCAGCAGGGAGCAGCTGGTGGTGGCCAGCAGCAGCAGGAGGCCGAGCAGGGTGAGCCGGGAGGCCCACTGCACGGCCTGCGCCTTGATGCGCCGTCCGGAGACGAGCCGGTGCAGGGAGACCGGGCCGATGAGGGCGCCGGTGGCGCAGGCGCCCAGCACCACGGTCACGATGTAGATCGTCTCGTCCGTGTCGGACAGTTTGGCGTAGGTCGGGGTGAACACGACGGTCAGCAGGAACCCGAAGAGGATCTGCACCCCCATCTGGGCGACGCGGACCTCCTGGATGAGCTCCGTCCACATCCGGTCAGCTCTCTCGTCCTCCGTCTCGTTGCGCCCCCGGCGCCTGTCCTCGCCCCGATCCATGTCCGGCACAGTGCCTCCCCTTTCCGCGGGTCTCCCTCTCCGGATGCCCCGAAAGCCACCGTTCTCCCGGGCGGGTCGCCGGTTTGGGGGTGCGGGGCACGGTTACACGGACGGCGATGACACCGAGGCCAGGAGGTCGTGGGACGCATGCCGGACACCCAGCTCACCGTGACGTTCAGCGGCGGGGACGCCGACGACGCCCGGACGGTCGTCCGGGTCCTGGAGGGCACGTTCGGGGACGCGGACCAGCGTCCCTCCGCGGAGCGCGCGACGGTCCGCGTGGCGACGTTCACCGGGGAGAAGCCGGCAGCGGCGGCCGGGGCCGCGGACGCGGGGCCGCTGTCGGCGCCGGTGACCGTCACCGTGCAGGGCACTCCGGAGGCGGTGCGGCGGGCGAGCGACACCCTCACGCGGTCCTTCACCGCGCGCGACGAGGGCGCCGTCTCCGGCGACCAGGAGCAGGAACGGCAGCTGCTCCTGGAGCCGTGACGTCCGCCGCTCCTACCAGCGGCCCTCCACCTGGTCCTTGATGCGCCGGTCGTAGAGGTCCCGGATCGCCGTGAGCGTCGCCGCGGGCAGCTCCGGGAGCCGGGCGGCGGCCGCGTTGGCGCGGGCCTGCTCGGGCGAGCGGGCGCCGGGGATGACGGTGGTGACACCGGGCTGCGACACGATCCAGCGCAGGGCGAGCTGGGCCGGGGTGTACCCCTCGGGGGCGAGCGCGGCGAACTCGGCGGCGGCCTCGACGCCGGTCGCGTAGTCGACGCCGGAGAAGGTCTCGCCCTGGTCGAAGGCCTCGCCGTGCCGGTTGTAGGTGCGGTGGTCGTTCGCGGCGAAGACGGTGTCCTTGGTGTACTTGCCGGACAGCAGTCCGGAGGCGAGCGGGACGCGGGCGATGATGCCGACACCCGCCTCGCGGGCGGCCGGGAGGACCTCGCGCAGCGGCTTCATGCGGAACGGGTTGAGGATGATCTGCACGCTCGCCACGTTCGGCCGGGCGATCGCGGTGAGCGCCTCCGCGCAGGTCTCCACGCTGACTCCGTAGGCGGCGATCCGCTCCTCCTCCACCAGGGTGTCGAGGGCGTCGAAGACCTCGTCGGTGGAGTAGACGGGGGTGGGCGGGCAGTGCAGCTGCACCAGGTCGATACGGTCGACGCCGAGGTTGCGCCGCGAGCGGTCGTTCCAGGCGCGGAAGTTGTCCAGCACGTAGTTCTCCGGGATCTGGTCGACCCGGCGGCCCATCTTGGTGGCGACCAGTACGTGCAGGTCGGGCCGCCCGCTGAGGAACGACGCGATGGTCTGCTCGCTGCGTCCGTCGCCGTACACGTCGGCGGTGTCGAAGAAGGTGACGCCCGACTCGGCGGCGGTCTCCAGCACCGCGAGGGCTTCCTTGTCGTCGACGTCGCCCCAGTCCGCCCCGAGTTGCCATGTGCCGAGACCGATCACGGAGGCGTGCTGCTGCGACCTGTCGAATGTGCGCTCGTCCATGGGGTCAGTCTGTCATCCGTGCCGCCCGGCCGGCGGGCGGCTCCCCCGTCGTCGTGGTGCGCCCGCTCAGGCGCTCCGGGCCGCCGTCCGGCACTCGGGGTGGCCCCACCCCTTGTCGTTCTTGGCGATGGGTTCGCCGGCCGCGTAGGACCGTCCGCACGGGCAGCGGCCCGGGAACTTGGCCTTGATCGTGCGGGAAGACGAGCCGCCGCGCTGCCGGGGCGTCTTCGCCGGGCCGGAACCGCGCCCCGCCGGACCGCCCGCCGGGCGGTCCGGGGCG
>NZ_NCTE01000578.1 GCF_002114215.1 Streptomyces sp. 13-12-16
GATGAGGGGTGACCGTACGGGCGCGGCGGGCGGGACGAGGGCGCCGCGGCGGCGTGCGAGCCAGTGCGGTGGTGAAAGCGGCGGGACTCCTTCTTCGACCTGAGGGGAGGGGCTCCGCGGCCGTCGCCGCCGCCGCGGTCCCTCGGCCGACAGGGCAGCGCCCCTGCCTTTCCGGCGCCCGGATGCGGACGGTCCCGCATCCGGGCGCCTTCCGGTCCGCGGGGATGCGGATCCGCCCGGCGCGCAGCAGCCTGGGGACATGGCACATCCAACGGAGCATCCGCACATCGTGGTGCACTCCCCCGCCCTGGACGGCTCCCGGCGGGTCACCTCGGACGACGAGACGCTGGGCCTCGCCACGCACGTCGACGACGTGAGCGAGATCCTGCGGCTGGCCGACCTGTACGTCACGGACGTCGAGGAGACCGACCTCATCGAGTGGCAGGGCGGCGGCCCGGACGACTGGCCGGGACTGTCGGAGCACCACGAGCCGTGAGCGCGGCCGCTACGGCAACGTCCGTAGGCGGGCTACGGCACCCTCAAATGAACCTCTGAACCTCGCCTCCCGAGGCTTCGGCGGGCCCCGCGCGCGGAACCATCCCCGCACACGGGGCCCGCCGGCACGGGGGCGGCGGGCCCCC
>NZ_NCTE01000579.1 GCF_002114215.1 Streptomyces sp. 13-12-16
CGCTCTGCCGTCCGGGGCCGCCCATGCCGCCGCCACCGCCGGGTCCGCCCATGCCGCCGGCGCCACCGCCGAGCTGGGCCTGCAGGGTGGGGCTGACGGCGGTGACGGCGTACGCGCCCGCCAGGCCGAGCGCGATGCCGAGGGCGCCGCCGATCAGGCCCTGGACCATGGACTCGCCGACCACCTGCCGGGTCACCCGGCCGGACTTCCAGCCCAGCGCCTTGAGGGTGCCGAACTCGCGCACCCGGCGGGAGACGGCGGAGGAGGTGAGCAGGCCGGCGACGAGGAACGCGGCCACGAGCACCACGATCGACAGCCACTTGCCGACGCCGGCGGCGAGCGAGGAGGCGGTGGACAGGGAACCGGAGACGGTGTCCGCGAGGTCGGCGGAGGTCGTGACGGTCGTACCGGAAATGTTCTTCTGGATCCCGGACTTGACGCTGTCGATCTGCTGGGAGTCGGTCGCCTGGACGTAGATCGTGGTGACCTTGTCCTCGGCGTCAGCGAGGGTCTGCGCCTGCTTCAGCGGCAGGTAGAGGTTGGCCGCGGCGTCCCCGCTGGTGGCGGTGGCGATGCCGATGACCTTGTACTCGGTGCCCTTGACGGTGACGGTGTCGCCGGTCTCGAGCTCCTTCTCCTTGGCGTAGGCGGAGTCGGCGACGGCGACCTTCGCGTCGGTCTCGGTCGTCTTGAAGGTGCGTCCGTCCGTGATCTCGGAGGAGGTCAGCGGGCCGAGGGCGGGCTCGGTGACGTCGGTGCCGTAGACGGAGTAGCTGTTGACGTCGAAGTTGGCGCCGCCGCCCTCGACCCGGCCCTGCGGGGAGGACTGGCCGCCACCGGGACCGCCGCCCTGGCCGCCCTCACCGCCCTGGCCGTCCTGCTGGAACTGACCCCGGGTGAACTCGCCGCTCACCTTCATGACCTGGAGGCTCAGCCCGCCCACCGCGTCGGCGACGCCGTCCTGCTCGCCGACCTCGGTCACGGTGGAGCTCGCCAGGGTCTGGAAGCCCTGAACCATGACGCGGTCGCTGCTCTGCTCCTCGCCGGAGCCGTCGTCCTGGGCGTCGAACTGGAACCGGGGGCGTTCGCCGGTGGCCTGGGCCTCCGCGGCCTTGGTGACCGTCATGTCCGTGCCGAGCCCGTACAGGGACTGCAGGACCTTCTCCTGCGCCTTGCTCATGCCGGAGGAAACGGAGTTGACCACGATGACCAGCGCGATGCCGAGCGCGAGCCCGGAGGCGACGACGAGGGCCGCCTTTCTGCGGCGGCGCAGCTCGCGCCTCAGGTAGGTGAAGAACATGGCGGCAAGCTAGGGACGGCGGGTGATGAAGCGATAAGCGCTCCATAAGAGCCCCATGAGAAGAAGACCGATGCCGCCGCCCGCTCCCCGTGAGGGGCGGACGGCGGCATCGGTCAGGTGGTGGGAGGGGGCGCCGCGTACGCGGCCGGCGTCAGACCGCCGAGCCCGCCTTCCACTGCTCCCAGCTCATGTTCCAGCCGTTGAGGCCGTTGTCCGGGGCGATGGTCTTGTCGCCGGTGTTCTGGACGACGACCACGTCACCGATGATCGAGTTGTCGTAGAACCAGGCACCCGGGGTGCTCGGGTCGTTCGCGCCCTTGGTGTCGGACAGGCCCACGCAGCCGTGGCTGGTGTTGACGCTGCCGAAGATGGACTTGGCGCCCCAGTAGTTGCCGTGGATGAAGGTGCCGGAGGTGCTCAGACGCATGGCGTGCGGCACGTCCTTGATGTCGTACTCGCCCTTGCCGTCGTCGTCGGTGAAGCCGACCGTCGCGCCGTTCATCCGGGTCTCCTTGAACTTCTCGGAGATCACCATCTGACCCTCGTACGTCTTGTTCTCGGGCGCCCCGGCGGAGATCGGGATGGTGCGGACGGTCTTGCCGTCCTGCGTGACCTTCATCTGCTTGGTCTTGGCGTCGACGTACGTCACCTGGTTGCGGCCGATCTTGAAGGTGACCGTCTTCTGCTGGACGCCGTAGACGCCCTCGGCGCCCTCGACTCCGTCGAGCGCCAGCTTCAGCGTGACGGTGGAGTTCTCCTGCCAGTACTCGTCGGGCCGGCAGTCCATGCGGTTGGCGTTGAACCAGTGGCAGACGACCTCCTGGCCGCTGCTGCTGGTGACGGTGACGCCCTTCTGCACCTCGGCCTTGTTGGTGATGGCCTTGTCGAAGTTGATCGACACCGGCATGCCGACGCCGACGGTGGTGCCGTCGTCCGGGGTGAAGGTGCCGATGAAGCTGTTGTCCGGGGCGACCGTGGTGAACGAGGCGTTCTCGTGGGCGGCGCGGCCCTCGGAGTCCTCTGCGGTGGCCGACAGCTTGTAGGTGGTGGCGCGCTCGAGCTGGGCGCTGGGCTTCCAGCTCTTCTTGTCGGCGGATATCTCACCGGCGACGGCGGTGCCGTCGGCGGTGGTCATCTTCACCTCGGTGAGCGTGCCCTTGGCCACGGTCACGGCGGCGGAGTTGTTGATGGAGGCGTTGTTGGAGCCGTCCTTGGGCGTGATCTTGATCTGCGCCTCGGAGGACTTCTTCGCCGCCGCCTCGTCGACCTGGGCCTGTGAGCCGCCCTTGTCGCCGCCGCCCGAGGCACCGTCGTCACCGCCGGAACACGCCGAGAGCACCAGCACTCCGCCGAGCAGAGCGGACGCGGCCGCCAGACCCCTGCGCCGCTTACCGTCCGTCATCACACGCTTCTCCATCGTTGCCGAATCCCAACCCCACGAGGCCTCGCCGCGAAGACGAGGGAGCTCGTCCACAACCTTCAACGCTACGACCGGGTGCTCCCGTTCCCCACGGCCCGCGGGTGTGGGGCTCGCCACGTCCGCCGGGCGGACGGTGGGGGTTTCCGGTCGGTGCTCCGCCGCTTGAGACGTCAGGGCCCCGGTGGCGGTTGCCGCCCGGGGTCACGATTTCCCCAAAACGCCTCAGCCGACCCGGCCCTCCCCGTCCTCGTCGTCGTAGGGCTCGTCGTCATCGTCCTCGTCGAGGTCCCACTCCGGCGAGTCGGGGTCGTAGTCGATCTCCTCGCCGCTCCAGGAGGCCTGGAGCAGCTCCACGCCCGGCACTTCGCCGAGCAGGGCGAACGGGTCGACGAGTTGGGCGAGGGCCTCCGCGGTGTCCTCCGCCACGGCGCTCTCGGCGTGTACCCGTTCCTCGTCCGGCATGCCGTCGTCGTCCGCGATCCTGCGCAGCGCGGCCCCGGTCACCGCGTCCTCGTCGTCGATTTCGAGGACGAGTTCCACGCGAAGCCGCACAAACCGTGATGTCTCTGGGGTGCTCATGCCCGGAGCGTACGGCCCCCGACCCCCGTGACTTTCCTGTGACCCGCGACTTTCACTAACATCTGCCCACACGGCCAATTCGCCAGCGCCACAAGGGGATCGATATTCCGTGTCTTCCGCGCTCCGTCCGTTGCTGACCGCCACCGCCGCGGGCACCCTGCTGTGCGCCCTGTGGTTCGTCCCGTCCGCGAACGCGACCTCGAACACACCGGTGGCCGACACGGTCTCGGCGAGCCCGTCTCCGCAGGTCACACAGCAGGCGAGAGTCGTGTCGACGTCCGTCGAGAGCACGGGCGAGGACGTCCGCCTCGCGGACACCGGCAGCTTCGACAGCACCCCGTACATCATCGGCGGCACGGCCTCGCTCGCCCTCGGCGCCGGCTTCGTCGTCTATTCGGTACGCCGGGAACGGCTGGACTTCTGACCGGGGGCCCCGCGACGGCACATCCCGCGGGGCCCGGCCGGGTCAGCGCAGCGGCCCGGTGACCGTCTCCACGGCGGCGACCAGCCGCCCGTCACGCACGAACAGGCCGGCCGCTTCGAGGTCGGGCGCCAGATAGCGGTCCGGTCCGGGGCCGCCGACCCCCGCCTCCCGGACGGCCTCGATGACGGCTCGCGTCGCCGGCGCGGGCGTCAGCCCTTCGCGCAGTTCGACGGCCCGCGTGGCGGCGTACAGCTCCACGGCGACGACCCGGGTGAGGTTGTCGACGGCGGTACGCAGTTTGCGTGCGGCCGACCAGCCCATCGAGACGTGGTCCTCCTGCATCGCCGAGGACGGGATCGAGTCCGCCGACGCCGGTACGGCGAGCCGCTTCAGCTCGCTGACCAGGGCGGCCTGTGTGTACTGGGCGATCATCAGCCCGGAGTCCACGCCGGCGTCGTCGGCGAGGAAGGGCGGCAGCCCGTGGCTGCGGTTCTTGTCCAGCAGCCGGTCGGTGCGGCGCTCGGCGATGGAGGCCAGGTCGGCGACGGCGATGGCGAGGAAGTCCAGCACGTAGGCGACCGGCGCCCCGTGGAAGTTGCCGTTGGACTCGACCCTGCCGTCCGGCAGCACGACCGGATTGTCCACAGCCGACGCGAGTTCACGCTCGGCGACCAGCCGGGCGTGCGCCAGGGTGTCCCGTCCGGCGCCGGCGACCTGCGGGGCGCAGCGCACCGAGTAGGCGTCCTGGACCCGGGGCGCGTCGTCCTGGTGATGCCCCGTCAGCCCCGAACCCTTCAGTACGGCCAGCATGTTGGCGGCGCTGGCGGCCTGACCGGGGTGCGGGCGGATGGCGTGCAGCTCGGGGGCGAGCACCTTGTCGGTGCCGAGCAGCGCCTCCAGGCTCAGGGCGGCCGTGACGTCGGCGGACTTGTACAGGAGGTCCAGGTCGGCGAGGGCCATGACCAGCATGCCGAGCATGCCGTCGGTGCCGTTGAGGAGGGCGAGCCCTTCCTTCTCGCGCAGTTCGACGGGCTGGATGCCGTGCTCGGCGAGCAGTTCACCGGCCGGCCGCACGCTGCCGTCGGGACCCTCCGCCTCCCCCTCGCCCATCAGCGCGAGGGCGCAGTGGGAGAGCGGGGCGAGGTCGCCGGAGCAGCCGAGGGAGCCGTACTCGTGCACGACCGGGGTGATCCCGGCGTTCAGCACGTCGGCCATCGTCTGCGCGACCTCGGGCCGGACACCGGTGCGTCCGGAGCAGACGGTCTTCAGCCGCAGGAACATCAGCGCCCGGACGACCTCCCGCTCCACGCGCGGCCCCATGCCGGCGGCGTGCGAGCGGACGATGTTGCGCTGCAACCGGGCACGGAGCTCGGGGCTGATGTGCCGGGTCGCCAGGGCGCCGAAGCCGGTGCTCACCCCGTACACGGGGTCCGGCTTGGCGGCCAGGGCGTCCACGATCTCGCGGGACGCCGTGAGGGCGGCCACCGCCTCCGCGGACAGTTCGACGCGGGCACCGCCGCGCGCCACGGCGAGCACGTCGGACGCGGTCACGCCGGAGGTCCCCACCACCACAGTGTGCATATCCATATTCAGGAGCGTACGCACTGAATTCAATGATGTCACCACCGGACTCCGGCCCCACCCCTTACCGACAGGTCACGTGCGACAGCTCACGCCGACGGGGGCACACGCCTCACCGACAGACCACGCGCTACGGCGAGTGCCGCCCCCGGAACCGGCGCCGCTCCCCGTCCGCCGCCCGCGACGGCTCGTCCGCCAGCCGCACGACGGGGTCGTCCGGACCCTCCCGTCCGGCCACGACGGGATGCGCGGCGCGCTCGGCCTTGGCCCGGTACTGCGCCGCGTCGGCCAGCCGGAACAGCCGCCGGGCGGAGCGCACCGGCCCGACGGGATCCTCGGTGGACGCCACCCCGCAGGCGACACCGTCCCCGATCCCCAGCTCCACGGCCCGCCGGCACACCTCGTCGGCCGCCTTGACGACCTCGTCGGCCGGCGGCCCCACCACCAGCAGACAGAACTCGTCCCCGCCGAGCCGAGCCGCCAGGGCCCCCGGCAGCATGGCCCCGCACAGCGACAGCACGGTCCCGAACCGCTCCAGCAGCCGGTCCCCCACGGCATGCCCCAGCGTGTCGTTGACCCGCTTCAGCCCGTTCACATCGCACACCACGAGGCTGACGACGGCCCCGTCCCGCCGGTGCCGCTCCACGGCCTCGTCGAGCCGTGCGTCCACGGCACGCCGGTTGGCCAGCCCGGTCAGCGAGTCCGTGTACGCCAGCCGCCGGACCTCCTCCAGCCGCTCGGTCTGCGCGATCCCGGCGGCCACGACGGCGGCCAGGACCGTCGCGAAGTCGGCGTCGCCCCGCCCGAAGACGGGCGCACCGGCCGGCCGGGCCACGTACAGCTCGCCCCAGGCCCGTCCGTGCAGCACGATCGGCGCGACCACACAGCACCCGCGCCCCCGCCGCCTGAGCGCGGCCACCCGCTGATGGCGGTACCCGGCGCGCCCCGCCGAGGGCCCCTCGGCGGTCTCCACCCACGCGTCGGGCTCACCGCCCCCCGCCCACCGCTCGTGCAGGAACTCGGTGATCTCGGCGAACTGATGCACCGGATAGGACTCGTCCTCCGGGAACTCCTCCTCGTCCCCGGCCAGCTCGCCGACGTTCACCAGGACCCGCAGCCGCCCGAGCCCCCGCTCCCACACCGACAGGGCGGCGAAGCTCCCGCCCAGCGCCCGGCAGGCCCCGACGGCCGCGGCCCGCCAGGCGTCCCGCGAACCGTGCGCGGCGGCCATGCCCTGGGCCAGCGCCACGACGGCCGCCAGCCGGCTCTCCTCACCCATCTCTCCAGGTTAGGAAGATTCGGGACCTACCGTGACATCAAGGGAGCGAACGGGGCCCACCGGGGTGCTACTCCCCGGGCCACTCCGGCCTGCGCTTCTCGTTGAAGGCGGCGACCCCTTCCGCCCGGTCCCCCGAGAACGCCACCGACCGCCAGGCGGCGTCCTCGACCTCCAGCCCGGCGGGCAGATCCAGCCCGTGCCCGAGCCGCAGCGCCCGCTTGGCCGCCCGCAGCCCCACCGGCGAGTTCCCGGCGATCCGGGACGCCATGGCGAGCGCCTCCTCCCGGTCCCGCCCCTCTTCCACCAGCTCGTCGACCAGCCCCAGCTCCCGGGCCTCGGCGGCCTCCACCCGGCGCGCCGTGAAGATCAGCTCGGCGGCTCTGGCCGCCCCCACCCGCCGGGGCAGCAACTGCGTACCGCCCCCGCCCGGGATCACCCCGACCGACACCTCGGGCAGCCCCACGACCGCCGTACGGTCGGCGACGATCACGTCGCACGACAGGGCCAGCTCGAACCCGCCGCCGAGCGCGAACCCGTGCACCGCCGCCACCGTCGGCACGGGCAGTTCGAGCACCCCGGTGTACGCCCCGCGCGCCACGGGCCTCTGACGCACCAAATCGGCGTCGCTGAAGGAATTGCGCTCCTTCAGATCGGCCCCCACGCAGAACGCCCGCTCGTGCGAGGAGCTCAGCACCACCACCCGTACGCTCCGGTCCTCCCCCAGCGCCGCACAGGCACCGGCGATGGAACGGGCCATCGCGGTCGACACGGCGTTCATGGCCCCCGGCCGGTCGAGGACGAGCTCCGCGACATGCCCCCGCTCGTGCCGGCGCACCAGCACGAACTCCCCGAACCGTTCCTCACTCATCGACATCCTCCGGTTAACGCGGGTTAACTTTCGCTCGTCCCGATCATCGCAGCCCATGCCCGCCGGGGAAAAGGGCGCACGCCCGGTTCCCTTGTCACCCCCCGGCCACCCGTTCGAGTGACATCGCCCCGACTGCGGCCCGCCCCCGCACGGGAGTGCATAGCGTGCGCACACCGCGGCGCGCCGGGGCGCGCACGCAGGGGAGGGGACCGCGATGACACCGACCACACCGACCGGAGAGCCACCGGCAGACTTCTCCCGCCCCCGGGGCCGCCACCGCAAGCCCCGCCCCCGCAAGGTCCTGCTGGCCGCGGGAGGCCTGGCCGTGGCCGCGAGCGCCGTGACCCTGGTCCGCCTGGCCACCACCCAGGGCGGCGGCACGGGCACCGGCACGGAGGCGGGCCCGCGCCCCGCCCCTCAC
>NZ_NCTE01000580.1 GCF_002114215.1 Streptomyces sp. 13-12-16
AGTGCCGGTCCTGGTAGTAGGCCACGGCGGCGCCCGAGGCGACCATCACGACGGCGAAGGCCAGCCCGGCCGGCACGGTCCGGGTCCGGCGCGGCCCGCCGGCACGGGACCGCTCCCGGTCGGGCCGGCGTCCCGGTCCGCTGCCCGCCCGTACGGGCCGTTCCCCGCGTACGGGCCGTTCCCCTCGCCCGTGCCGTTCCTCCCGTTCGGACCGCTCCCCGCGTCCGTGCCGCTCTCCCCGTCCGTGCCGCTCTCCCCGTCCGTGTCGTTCCCCGCGTCCGTCGCGCTTCCCCACGATGGGAATCCCCCCATGTCTTTCCGTGTCGGTGGTCAGGCGGCGGTCCCCCGGGCCCGTCCGTGCAGCACCAGGTAGAAGGTGCCGAGCGACTCCTGCGGGCCGCCCGCCTCGAACCGGTTGTGCACCTTGCCGACCGGGTTCCAGATCCGGCCGTCGGGCATCCGGACCCCGACCGGCTGCCCGAAGTACGCGCGCTGCCGCTCGTCGAGGTCCACCCACACCCCGCCCGCGCGGCGCACGAGCACCTCGCCGACGTAGGCGCCGAGGCCGAACAGCGTGTCGTGCGCCCGCTCGCGGTCCGCCCCACCCTTGCGGAGCCCGTCGACCAGGGCGTCGACCAGGCGCAGGCTGGCCACGGAGTAGTCCAGCGGGAGCCGGCCCCGGGCGGTCGCACGGGTGACGAAGGCCGCCGCGCACAGCCGCATCCGTCCCGCACCCGGTATCCACTCGTCCGTCGCCTCCATGCGACACCGCCCCTCAACTCGCCCCACTGGGGCACTCGTTCGAATCCTCCGGGAAACCAAGCGGACGCCGGGCCGTGATCATCACGTGTCGCGGACGTGGCGATCACCACACAGTCAACTCACAGGGCGCATACAACCTTTCGCCTTCTCGTACGTCCGCGAGGCTCCTCGGGGGATCTGCGGGTCCGGTGACGCCACGTGTGACGTTTGACCTGCGCTCGGCGCTGGATGAGTGCCACCTGTGGGACAGGCGGTGTCCATGTGCTTTTTCTAGGGGTGGGGTAGTTGAGTCCACGCAGGACCCATGCGTACAAGCCGCTCAGCCTGAAACGGCGGGCCTGGCTGACCGTCGGAGCCGTCGTGCTCAGCGGCGCGGGCGTCGTCACGTACGCGATGGCCGATCCGTCGTCCGCGCCGGCCGACCCGCGGGAGGAGGCCCGCGAGCCGAGCATCCACACGCTGGAACTGGAGAACCGGGGGGCGGGCCGCCGGGGTCTCGACCGGCAGGCCACGGAGCGCTTCAGCGCGGTTCTGGTGACCTGGGACAACCCGGAGGCGGACGCCAAGGGCACGCCCGAGGTGCGCACCCGGGACCTGGAGACCGGCAAGTGGTCCGGCTGGCAGGAACTGGAGGACGAGCCGAACCAGGCCGACGGCGCGGAGGGCGAGCGGGCGGCGACCCGCGGCGGCACGGCGTCGCTGTGGACCGACGACGCCGACGGCGTCGAGGTGCGCGTGGTGAACGCCGACGGCACCCAGGTGGGCGGCCAGCCGGCCGGTATGGACGTCAAGCTCCTCGACCCGGGCACCGACCCCGAGGGCGCGCCGACGGTCGCGAGCATGGAACCGGCCGCGTTCAGGGCGGAGACCACGGCACCGGTGACCACGGAGCCGGCGCAGACGCAGACCACCGGGGCGCCGTCGGAGACGGCCGCCACGGAGACGGCCGCCCCCGCGGACACGACGTCCGCGGAGCCGACCGGCACCCCGTCGGAGACGACGGCCACGGACACCGCGTCCCCCGAGCCGACGCCCACCGTCCCCGAGCCCCGCCCGTCGACGGTCGTGAAGCCGCCGGTCATCACGCAGGCCGAGTGGGGCGCGTCCACGGACTACGACGGCACGCCGAGCTACGGCACCGACATCAAGGCCGCCGTCATCCACCACACCGGCGTCGACAGCGACAACAGCGTCTCCTGCGCCGACTCGCGGGCCCGGATGCGCTCCATCCAGCAGGAGCACTTCGCCCGCGGCTACTACGACATCGGCTACAACTTCGTCGTCGACCGCTGCGGTCAGATCTTCGAGGGCCGCAGCGGCGGCATGGACCTGCCGGTGGTCGGCGCGCACGACATCGGCTTCAACACCGACACGCTCGGCATCTCGTACATGGGCAACTTCGAGAGCGCCCACCCGAGCCGGGCCGCACTGGACTCGATCGCACGGGTCGTCGCCTGGAAGTTCGGCATGTACGGCATCGACCCGACCGGAAAGGTCACGCTGACCTCCGGTTCGGAGGCCGGCGACAGCGGCAACAAGATCGACAAGGGTGAGTCGGTCACCCTGCCGCGGGTCTTCGGCCACCGGGACACCAACAACACGGCCTGCCCCGGCAGGAACCTGTACCCGAAGCTGTCCCGGATCGCCTCGCTGGCCAAGACCCCGGGCATCTCGCACGCCCTGGCCACCTCGGACCACAACCGGGACGGCCTCGCCGACCTGGTCGCCGGCACCCCGAAGGCCTCGGGCGGCGGCAGCGTGACCGTGATCCCCGGCGGGCTGAACGGCCCGGTCGCCGGCGCCAGGAAGACGATCACCCAGAGCAGCGCCGGCGTCCCCGGCTCCAACGAGTCCGGTGACGGCTTCGGCACCTCCACCGCCTGGGGCGACGTCAACGGCGACGGGTACGCCGACCTCGCGATCGGCATCCCCGGCGAGGACGACACCACCGGCGACGCCGACCGCGGCGGCGTCGCGGTGATGTACGGCCCGGAGCTGAACACCGGCTTCTCGTACGGCACGACGGGTGTCACGGAGACCGGCGCCAGGTTCGGCACCACGGTCGCCGTCGGCGACTTCAACGGTGACGGCAAGGCGGACGTGTTCGCGGCCGGCACCGGCCGGGGCGGCAACTGGAACGCCCGTCACACCGACGGCGCCACCAAGTACGGCACGCTGACCGGCGCCACGGGCGCCGTCTCCCACCTGGACGCCGCGAGCGGCGACTTCAACCGGGACGGCTACGCGGACATCGCCCTCAACTACCGCGACACCGGCGGCACCAGCCGGGTCGTCCGCTTCGCGGGCTCCGCGTCCGGCCTGACCAAGGCGGGCGTCATCTCCGTCAAGGGCGGGCGTTCCATCGCCGCGGGCGACTTCGACAACAACGGCTACGACGACATCGTCATCGGCCAGCCGGCGGCCGCCGAGTCCGGCGGCACCACGCCGGGCGGGCGGATCACCATGGTGCTGGGCACGTCGTCCGGGTTCACCACCACCGGCATGAGGACGATCCACCAGGACACCTCCGGCGTCCCCGGCGCCAACGAGTCCGGGGACGGGCTGGGCACCTCGGTCTCGGCCGGCGACTACAACCGCGACGGCTACGCGGACGTCCTGGCCGGCGCCCCCGGCGAGGACCTCTCCCGCAGCGGCACCCGCAGGGACGCGGGCCAGGTGCTCCTGTTCCGCGGCGGCTCCTCCGGGCTCACCGGCTCCGGCGCGACCGGCGTCTCCCAGGACACCTCCGGCATCCCCGGCTCCACGGAGTCCGGTGACCGGTTCGGTTCCGCGGTGTCCCTGACGGACCTGTCCGGCTACGGCCGCGCGGACCTGACGGTCGGCGCCGAGGGCGAGGACACGTCGGACGGCGTGCTCCTGTACCTGCCGAGCAACGGCTCGGGCCTCGGCTTCGGCGACTCGTACGTCTTCGGCAAGGGCACCCTCGGCCTGGCGGCGGACGTGCGGATCGGGCAGACGCTGACGCCGTAGGAACGCACCACCGGTACGACGACGGCCGGGCCCCGCGCACCATGCGGGGCCCGGCCGTTCCGTGTCCGCCGCGGACCACCGCCCGGCCGTTCCGTGTCCGCCGCGGACCACCGCCCGGCCGTTCCGTGTCCGCCGCGGACCACCGCCCGGCCGTGATCAGCCGGGCGCCCAGCCCGGCGGCACGGG
>NZ_NCTE01000581.1:0-12094 GCF_002114215.1 Streptomyces sp. 13-12-16
AGCCACCGGCGAGCGGCCGGCGCCGGAGCCGGTCGCCCGCCGGCGGACTCCCTCCACCGTCGGCGTGCCGGCCGACGAGGATGCTCCGACGGGGGCCCCGCTCGTGCGCGGCGCCGTGCCCGGTTCGGGCGGAAGGGCCTCGGGAGCTCGCCGGCGCGGGCGCAACTACCTTCCCCGCGACCTGCCGGACTTCATCGGGCGGGAGGACGAACTCGCCCGGTTGACGGCCGCCGCCGCGGAAGGGGGCGTCGTCTGCACGATCGACGGGATGGCCGGGGTCGGCAAGACGGCGTTCGCCGTCCATGCCGGGCATGTGCTGGCCGAGCGCTTTCCGGACGGTGTGCTCTTCGTCGATCTGCAGGGGCACAGCCCGGGAAAGGCGCCGCTGACCGCGAACGAGGCCCTGGAAGTACTGCTGGGCCAGCTGGAGGTCGAGGCGCCGGGCGACGCCCAGGCCCACTGGCGGGCACGGACCGCGGGCTTACGGCTCCTGCTCGTTCTCGACAACGCTGTCGACGAGACGCAGGTGACCCCGTTGCTGCCGGCCGGCGCCGGTCTCGTGATCGTCACCAGCAGGGCCAGGCTGTCGGCGCTCGCCGGGGCACGGCCCATGTCCTTGACGGTCCTGCCGGAGAACAGGGCGACGGAGTTCTTCGCGCGCCTCGTGGGCAACGACAGGGCGGCCGCCGAACCGGACGCCGTGACCCGCGTCGTCCGCCTGTGCGCGGGGCTGCCGTTGGCACTGCGGCTGTCCGGCGCCCAGTTGGCCCACCGCACCGCGTGGCCGATCGCCCATCTGTCCGGTCAACTGTCCAAGGAGCGTGAGCGGCTGCCGAAGCTGTTCGCCGACCGGGAGGTGGCGTTGGCGTTCCGCATGTCCCACGAACAGCTGGCGCCGGCCGACCGGACCGTCTTCTACGCCCTGGGGCGGCATCCCGGTGTGGACGCGGACGCCGAGGTCATCGCGGCGATGGCGGACATGCCGACGGCCCGGGCCGACGACTGTCTCCAGCGGCTGGTGGACGCGCACCTGGCCGAAGAAGCCGTCGTCGGCCGCTACCGGCAGCACGACCTCCTGCGCCAGTACGCCCGCGGTCTGTCCGAGGACCCGCGGATGACCGAGCGGATGCTGGACCACTACCTGGCCGCCGTCGCGGCCGCGACCGCCCGCCTCGACGACGGGAGCGCGGACGCCGGGGCCGCACGCGCCTGGCTGACGGCGGAGAAGGGCAACCTGTTGGCCGCGACCCGGTGCGCCGCGGCGGAGGGACACAGCGACTACGCGTGGCGGCTCGCCATTTCCTTCTGGCGTTTCCTCGGCCGGGACCTCGCCGGTGATCCGATCGAGTTGCTCGAACAGGGGGTGTCCGCCGCGAGGGAGGCGGCGGACGGCGGCGAGGCGATGCTCAACACGCTGCTGGCCCTGGCCCACTGGTCGGCCGGCCGTGTCTCCCTCGCCCACGACCTGCTGACGGCCTCGGCGCGCATGGAGGGGAACACCGAGTTCCATGCGCACAGCCTCGCGCTGCTCGGTCTGATGCGACTGCGCGGCGGTGACCACGCGGGGGCCGAGGAGTATGCGGAACGGGCCTACGCGGAACTCGGGAAACTCCCCGGTCTCTCCCCTCTGGGACTCGATGCCAGGATCATCACCCACTGGACCCGCGGCGTGAACCGGGTGCTGAGAGCGGAGAACCACGCGGCGCTGCCGTATCTGCGCGCGGCCCACGCCGGGTGCGAGGAGCTGGGACAGGCCAGTCCCAACGACCACGTGGTCACCGCCCTGGCCAGGTGCCTCATCGCCCTGGGCGACCACGAGGAGGCCCTCGGCCACCTGCGCCGGGTACGAGAACTGCGGCAGCGGATCCATGACAAGGAAGGCGAAGCCGAGGCGCTGACCCTCATGGGAACGGCGCTGCGTGCTTCCGGGCACGCCGGCGACGCGCTGGAACTCCAGCGCGTCGCCGCCGCCCTGCTGGACGGCGACACCCGGCTCCAGGCCTACGCACGCGTCGAACTCGGCCGGACCCTCATCGCACTCGGACGCACGGCCGAGGCGATCGGGCAGTACGAGTTCGCCCTCACCGTCGCCGACGAGGGACACCATCTCCACGAGCAGGCCCAGGCACACGGCGAACTCGCCCGGACACTGGCCCCGGCCGACCCGGAAGACGCCCGGCGGCACGAGAGGACCGCGGCCGACATCTGCGTCCGGCTGGACCTTCACCGTCCGATGTCACTGCCCCACTTGCGCCCCGCCGGCTGGTGACACCCGACTTCGGCCTGTGACCACGAGCGCGCCCCCGCCGGGGGTGCGTCGTTCCCTCCACCGCTCCCCGGGCGGATTCAAGGTTTTCCGAAGGTTCGCCGATGCCGCGCCCGGCAGTGTGGCACCACGTTCCCGGACGTGAGGAGGCAGAACATGCCACCTGGTGGGGGTGGCGCGCTCGGCCGCTCCGGCGTCGTGAGCCGACGAGGGGCCGACGGGCCGACCAGGGGGGACACGGGAGCGTCGTCCGGGCGGGACTCCGCGGGGGAGGCGCCCGCCCGGACGGGACAGCCGCGTTCCGTCGGCCGGGCCTCCCGCAGCACCGGCCCGTGTCATCGCCGGTGACCCACTTCCAGCGAAGGGATGAATTGCATGCGCATGCTCACCCGTTCAGCCGTGGCCGCCGTCGGCGCCGCCGCGACCGTCCTGTTCTTCTCGACCTCGGCCCATGCCGACGCGGTGGTGTCCAACGGCTACGCCTACGGCGGATTCATCCGGTACGGCGACAAGATCTGGGTCGAGCACTACGAGCACCGCAGCAGTTCCGTCGAGTGGTTCACGGATTACGGCCGCTCGGGCTCCTGCAGCGTGACCACACCGGAGGTGGAGAAGACCTGCAACTACAACATGCGTGAAGAGGGAACGATCACCCTCTGGGTCTGCACCACGGGCCCCGATCTGGGCAACGACGAGTGCAGTGTGCCGGTGACCGATCGGATCGGCGACTGAGCCGTGCGGTGCTGCGGCCGTGGGGGACGGGGGCCCCACGGCCGCAACCCACTGTTCAGGAAGGGGTGTTCACCCGGCCGGCCCGCGCGGTGTCCGTCACGGCCCACACCGTCTTGCCGGGGCCGCCGCGGCGGTCGGTGACGCCCCAGTCGTCGGCGAGGGCGGCGACGAGGAGGAGGCCGCGGCCGGACACGGCGTCGGGGTCGGGGGACGCGGTGGTGGCGGGCCGGCGTTCTGCGCGGGCGTCGGACACCTCCACGCGCAGCCGCGTGCCGCCCGCCTCGGTGGCCAGCCGGACGTGGAAGTCCCGCCCGGGGAGCCGTCCGTGCTGGACGGCGTTGGCGCACAGCTCGGCCGTGATGAGGGTCAGTGTCTCGTTGACGTCACTGGTGTGCGGGTGGCCCCAGGAGTCCAGGCAGTGCGCGACGAACAGCCGGGCCAGCCGGGCGCCGCGCGGGGTGGACGTGAAGGCCATCGCGAACTCGGTGGCGGGCACGGGGAGGAGGGAGAGCAGCCGGGGCCGCCGCGGGAGTGGACTGTGCATGCCGCCAGCGTGGAGGCAGCGACGGGCGTGTCACCAGCGCCGACGCCTGTACGGAGGCGGGCTGTACATGGGGGCGGGGGGAGTGGTCCGGTGACATGACATGAAACTGCGTCACATACCGTTACCAGTAACGGTGTTGCCCCTATGGTGGATCCCTGGAGGGATGACGTCTAGGGGGACGGCATGACGGCGACCGCGCCAACGGGTGGAACACCTGAACCCGCACCGGAGACCGGTGCGAACACCACGGGCGGCACCACTCCGCAGCAGCCTCCGGCGGCTGCTCCGGCCGGGGAGAGCGAACGCGGGCAGGGCTTCTGGTCGATGGTCGCCGAGGCGTGCGGGGTCGCTCCCGGCTCGCCCCTGCGCAAGCGCCTGGTCACCTTCCTGGTGCTGGCGCTGGTCGCGTGCGGGGCCACTTTCCGCGAAGCCGTGTTCGACTTCGTGCTCAGCGACCAGCGGACGGCGCAGGCGAATGATTCGAACAAGAAGTACGACGCCGAACAGTCGCCCTTCACCGTGTCCGTGCGGCCCGAGGAGAACGAGCCCAACGAATGGGTGATGGTGCTCGACCGGACGCTGACCGATGACGAGATCCGGAAGATGCAGGGCAGCGAGGACGTCTTCTCCTATCTGAAGTCACTGGGCGGCCGTCCGCTCGCCTACGCGTCGTTCCTGGAGCACGCTCCTGAGCGGTACGCGCAGCTGACCTCCAGCGGGAACCAGGAGCTCTCCGACACCTTCACCATGACCGTGCTGAGCACCCGGCAGAACTCGGTGACCGTCAACGACTGGAAGGTCACCGATCTCACGTGCCGGGAGAGCACCGCGCAGACGATCGTCGCCCTCCCGCCGCAGGGCGGCGTCACGTACGAGGGTATCCGGCTCCATCTGCCGCCCCGCGCCGGCGAACCGGTGCGCACCGACGACGAAGACGGCCAGGGCGAACCGTACTTCGCCGGGGGCCTGATCGAGGTCGGGGGCGGGCAGTCCGCGGGCGCGCTCCGCGCGGAGGTCATCGCGCCGCCCGGGAAGGTGTGCGAGTGGGGCATCAAGCTCCGCTACAACGACAACTACGTGCCGGACGGGCGGTGGGTCCAGGTGAGGAACGGCAAGGGAGAGCCGCTCCGCATCCGTTCGGAGTCCATTCCGGCGCATCCCCGGCAGAAGTGGGTCTTCGGGTCCGTGCCCTGGACGGCGTGCCACGAGAAGTCCCAGGAGGACATGTGCCTGGGGGTGTGAGCGGCAGGGGCGCGGCCCTCGTCGCCGCGCTGGCCGTCGTCGTGTGCGCACCCGGGTGCACTTCTTCCGCACCGCCTGAGAAGAGGGAGAAGCCGGAGTCGTCCCCCTCGGCGCCGTATCGGGGGAACCGCGGATACGACCTGCCCGACGACCCGTTCACCCGCGAGGGGACGGTCGTCACCGCGACATGCAGCATGGGCGCCCGGTACGCCGGAGTGAACGTGGAGGCCTGGGACGCCGAGCGGTGGGAGCTGCGGGGGACGCGGAACTTCTTCATCCCCGTCGACACCGCGTTCAGCAACGTTTCCGGTGTCAAAGAGGTCAACAGCCCTCTCGTGGAGCTCTGCGGAGTGAGTCGGTACAGCCCTTCGCCCTACGAGGTGGATGACCTGGAGTACGTGACTCCCCGGGTCCGTGCCCTGTTCGACCTCGCCTTCACGCGCATGGCGGTGGTGCTTCGCGACCCGGACGACGCCGGGACCAGCCATGTCGGCTACGTGGAGAGCGGCGGCAACGCCGACGACTTCGTGCGTCTCGGTGAGGGGGCGGGGGCCGACGAGCAGAACGCCGTCATGTCGCCGGACGGGCGTGCGGTGTGGTTCACGTACCGGACCGCCGAGGGTGAGTACCGGATCGGTTCCCGGCCGGCGGAGGGGGACCACCGGCTGTCCGACGAGGGCCCGGCGAGCGGGCACGAACTCCCGTTGGTCGTCTCGGGCAAGCCCGCGGTCGCCGTGCAGGCGAACATGGTGCGTCTCGCTCCGAGCGGTCGGCGTCTCACCGCGACGGTGCCCAAGCTCTTCGGGCACGTCTTCGACACGCTGGGTTCCACCGGGACGCTGACGGCGAAATCGGCGCGTTCGGCCGTCCTGCTGAGTGGGTGTCTCGGGATCGTCGGCTGGGTCGATGACAAGCGGGTGCTGTGCCGCAACAAGGCCGGTTCCTTCCGGACGGTGGATGCGCGGTCCGGTCGCGCGGAGGGGGCCACGGTCGCCGTGGTGCGCGAGGAGGAGGGGTTGGCTGCTCAGGGGATGGTGGTGTCACCGGACGGTGAGAAGTTCATCGCCGCGGTGCACCTGCCCAACGACCGGTCCGGGGACCGGGGCGGCTCGACCGACTTCAGGGTGGTGTCGACGTCCGGGGAGGGGCCCGCGACTCCTGTTTTCCCTCGGGGCTTGAGCAACAACAGTGTGTTCGTGGAGTGGTGGTGAAGCGTGTACCGGCGCGTTCTGTACGTGGGGAGGGCGGGCGCGTGTAACCGGTGCGGGGGAAATGGGGCCGAGTGGCGCGAAACGTACGGTGCGTGTCTCTACCGTGAGCGGTGAGTGACGGACGGGCGCGTGAGGTGAGGGCACCGGTGACTGCGACTCACGGTGAGAGTGAGACGGGCATCCTGCGGTGCTTCGGGCAGATGCTGCGGTTGCTGCGGACGAGCAGGGGGCTGGCGCGGGCGGAGTTGGGCGCGAGGCTCGGTTACGGCGAGGACATGGTCGCGTCGGTGGAGTTGGGGCGCGGATTCGAAGCCGGAGTTCATCGAACGGGCGGAAGCGGTGCTGGAGGCCGGCGGGCTGCCGGCGGTGATGAAGGAGGAGGTGGCTCGGGCCCGGTATCCGTCGTTCTTCCGGGATGCGGCGCAGTTGGAGGCGGAGGCGGTTGAGCTGCATGGGTACGCCAACCAGACTGTGCCGGGGTTGTTGCAGGTCGAGGAGTACGCGCGGGTGGTGTTCGAGATGTGGCGCCCTCTCCTGGAGGAGGAGACCGTGAACCAGCGCGTGGCGTCCGGCTGGCTCGCCAGGAGTTGTTCTCACGCATGCCCGTGCCGACGATCAGCTTCGTCATCGAGGAGAGCACTTTGCGTCGGCCGCTGGGAGGGAGCGCGGTGATGCGGGCGCAACTGGATGCTCGAGACGATGTGAGTCTGCATGGCTCCCCGCGACGGTCGGCACTTCTCTCGGAGAAGTGCCGACCGTCGTCTCGAGGAACGGCGCTCAGGCCTCACGCTTCGCGGGAGGAGTCCAGCGGCCGGCGGCGATCTCCTTGTCCAGGCGAGCTTGGAAGTGCGCGTGCGCGGCACGCATCTCGGCCTCGCGGTCCGCCTTGTAGAAGGGTGCGGTGTAGCCAGTTGGGGGCGGGGTGGTATCTGGACTCTCCAAGTGGGCGAGAAGGTCAAGATAGTCCTGCTTGGTCTGGCTGTGGCCGTGGGCATAGGAGTCCGCCGCAATTCGCCGCCCGTTGGCGTCGAAGTGCATGGCTGTTTCCCTGTCAGCGAGGACCGCATAACGAGATCTGTAGATCGCTGCAAGCTGGTCGGCGGTGATGCCGAGCCAAACAGAGACGAGTGCGTCGATTTCTACCAGTGCGGCTCGGCGCTCGTACTCGGTACGCAGGGGAGTGTCGTACTCCCAAGCTGCGGTGAGTCCAGAGGCGAGCGGATTCAGATGCGGCCAGTCAGGATTGGCCCAGTCCTCGTAACCCGCCCAACGGGGGTCGTAGAGCTCTTCCCAGAGGGGGGAGTAGTGGTTCGTGAGGGCATTCAGGCGGAGGGTGCGGAGGAGGAGAGCCGAGGCGAGAGGATGGTCGGGGTCCGGAGCGGGCATCCGCACCGCATCGGCCGTATGGAAGTTCGATTTCCCCGTAATGCGAAGGATGTAGTCGATTGGAATGGCAGTCCAGAATCCTGCAGTAAGTGCTGTCATTCGGTTGCTGTGCAGGAACATGCTGGACACGGAATTGATGTGAGCAGGGCCGGGCGGGATAAGGGCGGCGAAAAAGCTGCGTTCCGTATTGAAGGGGATCATCATACGCCAGACCACACGGAAGTAATCCGTGTATCGGCGGCCCTCGGTGGGATTCCAGACGTCCTGCGCTGAAAGGTAGTCCTCCCTGGTGCATGCGCGGATGTAGTTAGTGCGGGGAAGCATGTCGGCTGGAAGGGTGCTCTGGGGGAGCGTTTCCCAGTCGTTAGTGCTCCGGCATGGAATCTTCGGCTGCTTGTTGAACGGGGTCGCGCCTGTGAAGTGAGGGCCCTGAAGAATTAGCTCGCTGGGACTCGTGATGTCCGTAGTGGCCCAACGGATGTAACCATCCTTTTTTCCGTTGGTCTCGTCGTAGCCACGGCTGATTTTCGGGGAATTCTGTCCGACGCGATTGGAGAACTTCGACAGAGCCGCGATAGCCCCCTGTTCGTCTTCTGTGACCGGGGACAGAAGGGGGGCCTCCTGATCGGACAGGTCGGTATCGCCTGACAGTCGATTCCATCCGGCCAGTCGCTCCCCGTCGACTGGAACAAGCCGGGCGCGATGGGGGCGAAGGTCCCACTTGCCCCCGTGTTTGATGCCCGGCGGAGCGCCTTGACCGTCATGTGTCAGGGACCCGATGAGTGTTGCGGTTGAATACAAATGACTGAGGTGCGTGAAGTTAACTTGCTGCAAGCGGCCATAGATATGGACTCCGAAAATGGTGGTGTCGCCAACCGGCCGAGGGAAGGCCCAGTTTGAACCGTTTACGAAGCTGGCATGGATTCGCAGATGTTGATAGGTGGCCTTGCGCAGAAAGGCCTCCTTCTTTCCGCTGAAATGCGTATCCGGGTGAATTAGACCCGTTGTGCCCGCTTCTGCCGCGGAATCCCAGACGCGGCACATGAAGGCGCGATATAGGTCGGGCTGGGTTCCTTCCAACAGCGGGTACGTTGTGGCGTTCGAGAGTGAGGAGACCAACCCGACGTTGCCGGCCAGCTCATTCAGAAAATACATGCCCGCCCGGGTGTCCTCCTCCAGCAGCTCTGACTTGCGCAGCCGCCATTCGGTCACCCCTGGTTTCTCTGCCAGCATGAACCACGGCTCGTATTCCGCGAGAACCGTGTCCTCCTGCCACCGAGGTCGCACCCAAGGAGGATTCCCCACCTGCAGATCAAACCCGCCTCGCGCGCCGAAGACGTTGCCGAACTCCAACTCCCAGTGAAAGAACCCCTGCCGCTCAGCCACATCCCGAGCGACCCCCGCCCACGGATACCGCGACTCCAGCGACGTGAACCGCTCCATGCCCATCCACTCGGGCAACTCGTCCTCGTACCGCTCCAGCTCGTCCAGCGTGTCGAACTGAGCCACCAGCGAGTCGGCAGCGACATCCTGCGTCCCCAACAACGACTCGGCGAAGTCCAACCAGTCATCCAGCGAGGCCAGCGCAATCACAGCCCGCCGCTCACCGCGAATCTGCTCCTTGCGGCTGCCGCCCCGTGCGGCCTTCGACTTGACCGCGACGACCCGGACGTCGCCGAACAGGTCCTCCGACTCGTACGTCTCTTGCGCAGGCGCACCCGACTGACCCGGAACCGAAGCCGGCGCCGCCGACACCGTCCACCCCGCCGCCTGCGAGGCGACCTCCACCGCCCGCGCGTACGCCTCGTGCGACCCGTCCAGCAGCGCGGCCTCCTGCACCGGCCAGAACCACAGTGCGCACCACGCGTCCATCAGCGTCTTCAGGCGCCAGTACGGGGTGTCGACGGCCTCCAGGTCGGCCTTGACCTTCTCCCTCGGCACCGCGACCTCGGGCGAGCGCAGCCAGCCGTCCTCCGCGCCCCACACGTCCACCCGTCGCGAGATCTCCCGCTCGGAGATCTCCAGCCGACGCACGACCAGCCCCCACAGGTACTCCGCCCGCCGCGCCAGCCCCTGAAGCCGCTTGGTCTGCGCGGTGCTCGGCGACTTGGTGATCGCCTTCCGCCACGCACCCAGCGCCTTCGCCTCCGTCGGGGCCAGCGCCCTGGCCTCCTTCTCGGCCGCGACCGCGCCCCACTCCTTCGCCGGAAGCAGGAAGTGGTGCACCGCCCCGTCAGGCAGCGCGGCCCCCGCCACCGCCTCCGACAACGGGAAGCGTTCCGGAGTCGTCCCCAGCCAGCCGCCCTTCTTCAGACGCTCGGCGGAGTACACCTCCCGACGCCCGCCGATCAGCGAGTTGCCGCGCCGCAGGTGCAGGCCGAACCAGGGGGCCTCCATGCCGGGGTGCATGGTGTTGAGCCACAGCGAGACCTCCGCCAGCTCCACCGCCGTGTTGTTGAGGTCGACGCCGTAGGAGTTGTGCAGGGCGACGTACGCCTTGGCCTTCTGGAGCTCGACCGCGTACTTCTCGGTGTCGATGGCGACGCCCAGCTCGTCCTGGCGGCGCCGCAGGTACTCCGCGGCGACCTGGTTGATCGCCTCGTTGAGGAACGCGCCCGAGCCGAGCGCCGGCTCGCAGATCTTCCAGTCCAGCAGCTCACGCGCCTCGGTGACCGTGTCGTCCTGGTCCAGGCGGTGCTGCAAGGCGAGCTGGACCGTCACCCGGGTCAGCGACTCCGGCGTGTAGTACGAGGCCGAGGTCTGACGGTCACGCCCGGACAGCCGGTAGACGAACGCACCCGGCGCGTACCACACGCGCTCCTCCACGCCCGTGTCCTCGTCCTTGTGCCGGACGAACACGCTGTCGGGATACTCGTCGGCCTTCGTTGCAGGGACCAGCCAGGAGCCGTCCTTCGGGTCGCCGTTCTTCGCGACCTCATACAGCTTCTCGCCCGCCACGAAGCCCGAGTACGACATCAGCCCTTCGTACACGGCCCCCAACTGGTTGATCCCGAGCTGGGCATACGAGATGAACCCACCGCGCTCCCTCTTCTTGCCCCGCGTGAGCATCAGCAGCCGCAGCACCCGGTACAGCGTCTCGTTGCGCAGCCGGGTGTCGATGAACCGCTCCCCGCCCTCGACCTCGCCCTCGGCACGCGGGTCGGGGACCGCACGCGCCCCGATCAGCCGGATCGCCTCCGGCTCGAACAGCTTGGAGTGCAGCGGCTCGAACCGCAGCCCCATGTCCTCCGACGTCTTCGCCGTGACAGCCTCCGACGCCTCCGCGTCCACCCCGTGCGTGCGGCGCGGCCGGTAGCCCTCCTGCACCTTGGTGAACAGCAGGTCCAGTGACTCGTACAGGTAGAAGCCCTTACGGGACTTCTCGTCGACGAGGTCCCGCTCGGCGATCAGCTCGCCCAGCCGGCCGAGCCCGTACCCCATCTGGTACTCGGGGTAGTCCGAGGGCAGGATGCCCAGCTCCGGGCGGGCCTCCGCGTACAGCAGGAACAGGATCCGGTACAGGTACCGCAGTGACTCCCGCGTCAACTGCCGCCCCAGCTCAGGAAGTTCCTTGACCTCCTCCGGACGGACACCGCCCTCCCGGATCCGTTCCAGGACCTCGTTGGCGATCAGCTCGACGCTCAGCCGCAGGCCGTCCCGCAGCTCGCTGCTGACGCCCACCGCGTGCTTCGTCGACTTGTCGACCAGTGTGGCGAGGGGGTTCTCCCCGCCCTCCGCCGGCGTGCGCAGCGAGTCCGCGCCGAACAGCGCGGCCACCGTGTCGAGTTCGCCACCCGCCTTGGTGTCGTTGCGCTCCAGCGCCGTATCCAGTGATACCGCCAGATACCGGCCCTCACCCCACACCGCCCGGTCCGCGAGCACGACGACACCGCCGACCAGCAGCAGCACATAGCGCGGCGCGTCCTCGCACGCGAACAGGAACGAGGCGAGCTTGGACCCGGTGACGACGGTGTGCTGACCGTCCAGGCGCAGCTCGTCCAGCAGACGCCCCGCGCCGTCCGGGTCCAGCGCGTCGTCCGGCTCGGCCGACCAGCCGCAGTCCAGGGCGACGAGGTCCTTCTCCGCGTGCGCGACCGTCACCTCGTGCGACTGGTCGGCGCGCACGACGGTGAGCGTGCCCGGCTTGGCGTCGAAGCCGAGAGCGCGCAGCACCTCCGCGTTGAGCGTGCGGACGCGGTCGCGCCACTCGGGGGCGCCGTACGTCACGGCGTCGTCGCCGGTCGCCGCCCGCTCCTCGTCCATCGTGAAGTACGAGCGGGCCCCGAAGTAGGTGCGGCGCAGCGCCCGCAGGCCCGCGCGCGGGGTGACCGGCAGGGCGCCCTCGGGCCGCTCGGCGCCGGCGGCGTCCTCCTCGCGCTGCTTCCACTCGGCGAGCAGACCGGACTTGAGGTCCTTGGGGAGGACCTCGGCGAGGTAGTGCGCGGAGAAGTAGTCGCCGCGGTTGACCAGGGAGTCGAACGTCATCGTGAGATACCTATGGGTGGGTCGGTCAGGCGGCGGCGTGGGCCGGGGCGAGGACGGCGAGGACGCGGAGCATCGGGCGGCCGGTGGTGAGCAGCGAGTCCGCGAGCGAGGCGAGCCGGTCGCGCGTGGCGGTGGGCGCGGTGCCGCCACCCGCCGTCAGCGTCGGCTGCTCCCACGCGCCCAGGCGGGCCTTGTACTCCTCGATGGGCGCCCGCAGCGGCTCGTCCC
>NZ_NCTE01000581.1:12245-15170 GCF_002114215.1 Streptomyces sp. 13-12-16
CGTGTCCAGGACGCCGGGGATCGCCTCGGCGAGAAGGGCGGTGTCGTGGGCGAGGTCGGGGTTCGCCATCGTCGGGCCGACCTGGGCGCGGCGCAGCACCGCCACCATGTCGTCGTCGACCTCGCCGTCCGTGGTGACAGCCATCCACTTCACGACGGTCGGGCGGCCGAGCGCGTTGGAGTAGATGCCCTGCACGAGGTACGTCGGCCGGGACACGTCGGCGGTCAGCACCGGCGCCTCCTGGCGGTCCAGGCGGACCAGGACCTTGTCCGTGAGCCACTCCATGACCGGGTGCAGGTCGGTCAGCAGGGAGATGTCGGGCCAGCTCGACGTCGCCGAGGCGCGGGCGCGCACGAGGCTGCTGTCGGCGAGCCGCCGGTTGAAGGTGACCTTCAGCCGGTCGCGCAGGCCCTGCTCGCGCACGTACTCCGGGGGCAGTGCCTTGAGGCGGTGGACCAGGTCGGAGGGCGGGACGAAGGAGAGCAGGCCCTGCTCGGGGTCGATGGACAGGTCGAGGCGGTCGTGGGCGTCCGGGTAGACCTCACGCAGCGCCTCGTCGAGGAACTCGCGGGCGGAGCCGAACAGCCGGGGCACGTCCGCCCGGGGCACCGCCCCGCCGCCGTCGCCGCCCGCGTCGCCGTCGGCGGCGTCCTCCTCCGGCTCGTCGTTCACGGCGCCGAAGAAGTCGGCGAGGAAGTCGTCCACGCCGTCGTCCCCGCCCGCACCGGAGGTGCGGTCGGCGTCCAGGGACTCGTCCACGTCACGGCCCCGCAGCAGGTCCTGGATGAGGGACTTCTCCTCGGCCTCCGCCCGGTACAGCCCCGACACCGCCTCCGCCGTGCCCAGCGACCGGTGCGCCTCGGACTCGCGCTCCAGCAGGCGCTCCGAGACGAGCGTGTCGTCCTTGGCGCCGTCCACCGCACTGGTGAGGATCAGCGCCCGGAACTGCGGCTGGTGCGGCTGTCCGTAGCGGTCGATGCGGCCGTTGCGCTGCTCGATGCGGATGAGCGACCAGGGCACGTCGTAGTGGACGAGCTGGTGGCACTGGCGGTGCAGGTTGACGCCCTCGGAGGCGACGTCGCCGGTGAACAGGATGCGCACGGGCGTGTCCGCGAGGCCGAAGTCCTCCACGCACTGCATCTGCTGCTCGTCGGACAGGCCGCCGTGCATGACACGGGCGGCCTGTTCGGCGGCCTTCCCCTTGAAGCCGAGCGCCGCCGGCACGGTCCGCGCCAGCCACTCCAGCGTCTGCACCCGCTCGGAGAACACCACGACCCGGGTGTCGGACTTCGGCCCGACCCCGATCTCCCGCAACTGCTCCAGGAGCGCCCCGAACTTGCCCGAGTCCTTCTCCGTCATGCCCGACGCCAGCTCCAGGAGCCGGTGCAGCGCCGCGCGCTCGGCGGCCGTCGCCTCCGGGTCTTCCTTCTTCTCCAGCGTCTTGATGCGCGTGGTGACCGTGGCCTTCAGCGCCGTGTGCGAGGAGAGGAAGGACTTCAGCAGCGTGTACGGGAACAGCGGCACGTCGCTGACCGACTTCGACCCGTCGGACGGCAGCCACACCGCCGCCAGCTCCTCGAAGACCTTCTCCTCGGCCGGCGTCGCCGTCACCCGGACCGAACGCGACGGGCCCCGGTCCGCCCACTGCCCCTTCATCTGCTCCCGCACCTCGGGGCTGACCTTCGTACGGCGGATGAACAGGTGCCTGATGTCGTCGGCGCGGTAGTGCTCCGGGTCGCGGATCGCGGCCGGGTCGAGCAGCGAGATCAGCTCGGCGAAGGAGCGGGCGTCGCCGTTGTGCGGGGTGGCGGAGGCCAGCAGCAGGGCGTCGGTGTGCGGGGCGAGGGTGCGGGCGAGCTGGTTGCGCAGGGACCCCTTGTTGATGAGGTTGTGCGACTCGTCGATGACGACCGCGTCCCAGTTGATGCGCTCCAGGTGGTGCTTGTACTGGTCGGTGTTCTTCAGGGTGTCGATGGAGACGATGACCCGCTTGAAGTACGTGAACGGGTTGCGGCCCGCCGGGATCTCCCGCTGGATCCGCTCGATGCCCACCGAGTCCAGCCGCACCAGCGGGATCGCGAACCGCGTCCACAGCTCGTGCTGGAACTGCTCCAGGACGTGTTGCGGGGTGACGACCAGGATGCGCTCGCCCCGGCCCCGGCGGATCAGCTCGGCGAGGGTGAGGCCGATCTCCAGGGTCTTGCCGAGGCCGACCACGTCCGCGATGAGCAGGCGGGGGCGCAGGTTGCGGCCCGACAGGGCGAGCTGGGCGGGGCGCTGCTGGTAGGGGAGGGCGTCCAGGAGGAAGGAGTCCGCGAGCGCCAGGCCGCGCTCGGCCTGCGGCAGCGGCGTCTTGCGCAGCACCGCCTCCAGGAACAGGCGCGAGCGGCGGAAGTTCGGGGAGTCGTCCCGCACCAGGCGGGTCCGCCTCGGGTCGAGCAGCTCGATCCGGTCCAGCTTGTCGAAGAACACCGCCTCCTGGTCGCGCACGAAGTCCGACGCGCCCACCGCCTCGATCCTGGCCCCGTCGTGCTCGGTCCGCGTGGCGTTGCGCACCAGCCACACCTCGTCCCGTACGAGGATCTGGGCGCCCGGCGGGTACTGGGCGTCCTCACCGCTCGTCGCGGGGGCGGTGCTCAAGTCGGCGGTCACGAGGGGGCCTCCTGGGCGATCGTGTCGATGGGGTGGACGTGGGGCGGTGCGGACGACCGGTGGTGGGGGCACGTCCGGACCGGCGGGAGGCGGGGCCGGGGGAGCGGGCGTGGGGCCCGTCCCGGCCGACCGGCCGCAGGTGTCTAGAACGGGGCCTTCGCCGCGTACGCGGTGCGCAGCCGCTCCGCCGTCCTGCGGGCCTGCACGGAGTGGCGCAGCGAGTGCGCCGCCGCCTTCGGCCGCTCGGGGTTCGCGGGTGGGCGGCGGTCCGGC
>NZ_NCTE01000582.1 GCF_002114215.1 Streptomyces sp. 13-12-16
CGGCGAAGAACGCGGCCCAGTCGACGGGCACGCCGTGGCCGTGCAGCCGGGCGAGGGCGTCGACCAGGGCGGTCTCGCCGGGGGTGGTGCGCCGCTGGGCGGCGACGGTCGCGGCGTGCTCGGGCAGCGTCTCGCGCGCCATGGCCGAGGCGACGCCGTCGGGGCCGAGTTCCAGGAACCGGGTGACGCCCTGTTCGTGCAGGGTGTGCACCCCGTCGGCGAAGCGGACGGCCTCGCGGACGTGCCGTACCCAGTAGTCGGCGGAGCAGAGCTGGTCCGCGGTGGCGAGGGCTCCGGTCAGGTTGGAGACGACGGGCAGGGCGGGCGGCCGGGGCGACAGCCGCTCCAGCACGGCCCGGAACTCCTCCAGCATCGGTTCCATCAGCGGGGAGTGGAACGCGTGCGACACCCGCAGGGCGGTCGTACGGCGGCCCTGCTCCCGGAAGACCGCGGCCACCTTCTCCACGTCCTCGGCGGCACCCGACACCACCACGGAGGCGGGGCCGTTGACGGCGGCGACACCGACGCGGTCGGTGAGGTGCGGCAGCACCTCGGTCTCGGTGGCCTGCACCGCCGCCATGGCGCCGCCGGCGGGCAGCGCCTGCATCAGCCGGCCGCGGGCGGCGACCAGCGCGCATGCCTCCTCCAGGGTGAAGACCCCGGCGACGTGGGCCGCGGTGACCTCGCCGATGGAGTGCCCCGCCACGTACTCGGGGACGACGCCGAACGACTCGGCGAGCCGGTACAGGGCCGTGCCGAGGGCGAAGAGGGCGGCCTGGGTGTAAGCGGTGCCGTTCAGGGCGTCCTCATCGTCGCCCCAGACGATCTCGCGCAGCGGCCGGTCCAGGTGTTCGTCCAGTCCGGCGCAGACCCCGTCGAAGGCCTCGGCGAACACCGGGAACCGCTCGTACAGGTCCCGGCCCATGCCGAGCCGCTGCGATCCCTGGCCCGGGAAGAGGACGGCGAGCAGTCCCTCCCGGGCCGTGGTGGCCGGTTCCTCGCCCCGCGCCACCGCGCCCAGGGCCGCCAGCAGTCCGTCGCGGTCCGCGCCGACGACCGCGACGCGGTGCTCGAAGGCCGCGCGGGTGGTCGCCAGCGAGTACGCGACGTCGAGCGGGCGCGGCGCGTCCGCACCGGCCGTCCCG
>NZ_NCTE01000583.1:0-24716 GCF_002114215.1 Streptomyces sp. 13-12-16
CGGGGCCGGTCGGAGCGGGTGACGCGGCCTCCCCGCCGGAATCGGCCGGCGGCGACTGCGCGGCAGTCCCCGGCGGGCGGGCCGGCGGACGCCGCGGGCCCTGGGGCCGCCGGGTCAGACGCACCGTCCTCGCGGTCGTGCTCCTCCTGCTCGTCCCCCTCCTCGCCGTCGAGACCGCCCTGCGCGTCAACTACATGGGAGACCCGGCGGACGGCACGTACACCCGTGACCGGGACGCCATGTGGCTGGGGCACGCCTGGGTCGACGGGCGGAAGAAGGACGCCGACGTCACCGCGCTCGCCCGCCGCCTGAAGGACACCGGCATCCGGGACCTCTACGTCCACTCCGGTCCCCTGGAGCACGACGGCACCCTGCCGAAGTCGGCCTACCCGCGTGCCCGTTGGTTCATCGACGCGGTGCACCGGGAGCTGCCGGGCGTCCGGGTCCAGGCCTTCCTCGGGGACGTCCTCGCCAACGGCGGCCCCGACGGCCTGGAGCTGGGGCGTGCCGGCACCCGCGCCGAGGTCGTCCGCTCGGCCCGCCAGGTCCTGGACACCGGCTACGACGGCGTCCACCTCGACCTGGAGCCGCTGCACTCCGGCGACCGGGACTACCTCTCCCTCCTGGACGACCTGCGCGCCGTCACCCGTGACCGGGACGCCCAGCTGTCCGTTGCCGCCCACCAGATCGACCCGCTCCCGCACCTCCACTCGGTCGCCGGTCTCTTCGCCGACCACCCCAAGTGGTGGTCGCAGAAGTTCTTCGGCCAGGTGGCCCGGCGCGTCGACCAGATCGCCGTGATGTCGTACGACACCGCGCGCCCGTTGGAGAGCACCTACGGCGGTTACGTGGCCCAGCAGACCTCGCTCGCCCTGGAGGTCACCCCGCCCACCACCCACCTGCTGATGGGGCTGCCCTTCTACTACGAGAGCAACCCCAGCCACTGGGGCCACGCCGAGACCGTCGCCGCCGCCGTCCGCGGTGCCCGCCTCGGCCTCTCCCGGACGGACCCCGACCGGGAGCTCTTCGGCGTCGCCCCGTACATCGACTTCGCGGCGACGGAGACGAACTGGAAGGAGTACCGGGAGGGCTGGCTGCGTCCCGGCGCCTCCTAACGCCTTCTGATCTTCGACCCCAGCCACACCAGCGGGTCGTACTTACGGTCCACCGCACGTTCCTTCAACGGGATCAGCGCGTTGTCCGTGATCCTGATCCCCTCGGGGCAGACCTCGGTGCAGCACTTGGTGATGTTGCAGTAGCCGAGCCCGTGTTCGTCCTGGGCGGTGCGCTTGCGGTCCAGGCCGGTGTCCTCGGCGGCGTCCAGCGGGTGCATGTCGAGCTCGGCGACCCGCATCAGGAAGCGCGGCCCGGCGAACGCCGGCTTGTTCTCCTCGTGGTCGCGGACCACATGGCAGGTGTCCTGGCACAGGAAGCACTCGATGCACTTGCGGAACTCCTGCGACCGGTCCACGTCCTCCTGCATCATCCGGTACTCACCCGGACCGACCCCGGCCGGCGGCACGAAGGCCGGGACCTCCCTGGCCTTGGCGTAGTTGAAGCCGACGTCCGTCACCAGGTCCCGGATCACCGGGAAGGCCCGCAGCGGCGTCACGGTGATCGTCTCGTCCCGGTCGAACACCGACATCCGGGTCATGCACAGCAGCCGGGGACGCCCGTTGATCTCCGCCGAGCACGAACCGCACTTGCCGGCCTTGCAGTTCCAGCGCACGGCGAGGTCGGGGGCCTGGGTGGCCTGGAGGCGGTGGATGATGTCGAGGACCACCTCGCCGTCGTTCACCTCGACCTCGAAGTCCTCCAGGCCGCCGCCCTCGACGTCCCCGCGCCACACCTTGAAGCGGGCCTCGTAGCTGCTCATTCGTAGAGCTCCTCTTCGGCCAGGTACTTGACCAGCTCCTCCTTCTCGAAGAGGGCGAGCAGGTCGGGACGGATGGGTTCGGTGGTCTCACGGGTGAGGGCGATCCGGCCGCGCGCCGGGTCGGTGGCCGCGAGACCGTCCGCGGGGCCGGCGAGCGCGCACAGCAGGTTCACGTTGCGCCAGGACCGGTCCATCCCGGAGTGGTCCTCACGGGTGTGCCCGCCGCGCGACTCGGTGCGCTCCAGCGCCGCCCGGGCCACGCACTCGCTGACCAGCAGCATGTTCCTCAGGTCCAGGGCGAGGTGCCAGCCGGGGTTGAACTGCCGGTGCCCCTCGACGCCGGCCCGGTGGGCCCGCAGGCGCAGCTCGGCGAGCTTCTCCAGGGCCTGCTCCATCTCGTGCTCGCGGCGGATGATGCCGACCAGGTCGTTCATCGTCTGCTGGAGTTCCTGGTGCAGGGTGTAGGGGTTCTCCGGCGGCCCCCCGTCCGGCTCCCCGCCCTCCGCGGAGAACGGGCGCAGGGCCTCCGCGGCGGCCGCGTCGACCTGTACGTCGTCCACGCGGGGCCGCGCGGACCCGGCCCCGCTCGCGTACTCGGCCGCGTGCAGGCCCGCCCGGCGTCCGAAGACCAGCAGGTCGGACAGGGAGTTCCCGCCGAGCCGGTTGGAGCCGTGCATCCCGCCGGCCACCTCACCGGCCGCGAACAGCCCCGGCACCCCGCGCGCCGCCGCCGAGTCGGAGTCGACGGCGATGCCGCCCATCACGTAGTGGCAGGTCGGCCCGACCTCCATCGCCTCCGCCGTGATGTCGACGTCCGCCAGCTCCTTGAACTGGTGGTACATCGACGGCAGCCTTCGTCTGATGACGTCGGCCGGCATCCGGGTGGACACGTCCAGGAAGACCCCGCCGTGCGGGGAGCCGCGGCCCGCCTTCACCTCGGCGTTGATCGCGCGGGCCACCTCGTCGCGGGGGAGCAGTTCGGGCGGGCGCCGGTTGTGGTCCGGGTCGTCGTACCAGCGGTCGCCCTCCTCCTCGGACTCGGCGTACTTCTCCTTGAAGACGTCCGGGATGTAGTCGAACATGAACCGCTTGCCCTCGGAGTTGCGCAGCACCCCGCCGTCCCCGCGCACCGACTCGGTGACGAGGATGCCCTTCACCGACGGCGGCCAGACCATCCCGGTCGGGTGGAACTGCACGAACTCCATGTTCAGCAGCGGCGCCCCGGCCAGCAGCGCCAGCGCGTGCCCGTCGCCGGTGTACTCCCACGAGTTCGACGTCACCTTGAACGACTTGCCGATGCCGCCGGTGGCGATCACCACGGCGGGCGCCTCCAGCACGAAGAACCGGCCGGACTCCCGCTCGTAGCCGAAGACGCCGCTCACCCTCCCCCGGCCTTCGGCCGGGGGGACCCCCATCTCGCTTCGCTCGCCGTCCTTCAGCACGCGGGTGACCGTGCACTCCTGGAAGACCTTCAGCCGGGACTCGTAGTCCCCGGTCTCGCGGAAGTCCTCCTGCTGGAGTGCGACGATCTTCTGCTGGAGGGTGCGGATCAGCTCCAGGCCCGTACGGTCGCCCACGTGCGCCAGGCGCGGGTACTCGTGGCCGCCGAAGTTGCGCTGCGAGATCCGGCCGTCCTCCGTCCGGTCGAACAGCGCGCCCCAGGTCTCCAGCTCCCACACCCGCTGCGGCGCCTCCTGGGCGTGCAGCTCGGCCATCCGCCACTGGTTGAGGAACTTCCCGCCGCGCATGGTGTCGCGGAAGTGGACCTGCCAGTCGTCCCCGGCGTTGACGTTGCCCATCGCCGCCGCGATGCCGCCCTCGGCCATCACGGTGTGCGCCTTGCCGAACAGCGACTTGCAGATCACCGCCGTACGGGCGCCCCGCTCGCGCGCCTCGATCGCGGCGCGCAGACCGGCGCCGCCGGCCCCGACCACGACGACGTCCCACTCCTGTCGGTCGACCACGGACATCAGTGAAGGCCCCCAGCTAGAAGAAGCGCGGATCGTCGAAGACACCGGACGCGACGAGATACACGTAGAAGTCGGCGAGCGCCACGCTCAGCAGCGACGCCCAGGCGAGCTGCATGTGCCGGGCGTTCAGCCGGCCCACCCACTGCCACATCCGGTAGCGCACGGGATGCCTGGAGAAGTGCTTCAGCTTCCCGCCGACGATGTGCCGGCAGGAGTGGCAGGAGATGGTGTACGCCCAGATCAGCACGATGTTGACCAGGAACACCAGGGTGCCCAGCCCCATGTGGCCCCACGCGTAGTGCTCGTCGCGGAAGGCGAGCACGGTGTCGTAGGTCAGGATGCCGGCGACCAGGATCGCCGCGTAGAAGAAGTACCGGTGGATGTTCTGCAGGATCAGCGGGAAGCGGGTCTCCCCGGTGTACCTGGCGTGCGGTTCGGCCACCGCGCAGGCCGGCGGGGACGCCCAGAACCCCCGGTAGTAGGCCTTGCGGTAGTAGTAGCAGGTCAGCCGGAAGCCGAGCGGGAAGATCAGGATGATGATCGCCGGTGAGATACCCCACCAGCTCCCGAACAGCTCCCAGTTCGGTCCGGCCCGCATCGGCTCGCAGTTCTCCGCGAGGCACGGCGAGTAGAACGGCGAGACGTACGGCGCCGCGTAGTAGTCGGCGTTGGCGAAGGCCCGCCAGGTCGAGTAGACGACGAAGGCGAGCAGACCGGCCGCGGTGGCGGCCGGGGCCAGCCACCAGCGGTCGGTCCGCAGGTGCGGTGCGGCGATCGCGGCGCGCGTACCGGTTCTCACACCGCCGCTTCGGGGATGGGGTCCTGTGGCGGGAGGTTCCGTGCCAGTGGCCACTTGTCCGCTCCGGTAGGGGTCGGGGGCGCCGCGACGGGCGGGGGTCAGGGGGCGCGACGGTCGCGGGCGCCGAGACCCTCGTCGTCCGTGTCCACCCACAGCGAGGGGTCGTAGGGCGTGTCGGAGATGGTCACGAGATCGGGGCGCTTCTGCGAGGCCACGACGGCGGGGGCCGTCTCCCGCAGCAGCGCGAGGCTCTCGCGCAGGTGATTGGTGTCGGCGCGGACGCGGCGCATCTCCAGGCCGCCGCTGCCCATTTCCTTCTCCAGGCGCCCCACCGACCGGATCAGGTCGTCGAGACAGCGCTGGACCGATGTCAGTTCGTCGTGCACGGACATGACTTGCCCTCACTTCCACGGGTCCTTCTGGCCCAAGGCGGCAACGTTCATGCGCCTGAGAGTGTTGCGCGTCACACCTTGCGCTGTGAAGGGATGTGCATCGATTGGCCGAGGCGTACGGGTGCACTCTCCGGTGCTTTGCGCCGCACGGGTGGGCTTGGCACCCGTGGCCGCCGTGTCGCCCTGAGTTGCCGAACCCTTTCCTCTTCAGTGGGCCGCGTACATCGGATGAGCTCCAAATACCACCAAAAGTGATCGTAACGCCCGCGGCTTCCCGGAGGTACCCAGAGATGTCCCACGACGGCGTCGGCCCGCGCGCGGCTCTGCGCTCGCTCGCCTTCCTCACCGTTGGCGTGCTCGCGGTGCCCGCGCTGGCCGGATGCGGCTCCGACGACCCGGCGGGCAAGCCCCTCGCGGGAGCGGACATCGCACGCGCCGACCGGTCCGGGATCGCCGACGGGGGCACCCTGCGCTGGGCCGTGGACACCGCTCCGGAGACCCTGAACGCCTTCCAGTCGGACGCCGACGCCACCACCACCCGGGTCGCCCAGGCCGTCCTGCCGTCGATGTACCGGATGGACGGCCGGGGCCGGCCGGTGCGCAACCCCGACTACCTGGAGTCCGCCGAGGTCGTCGACACCGAGCCCAGACAGGTGGTGCTCTACCGGCTCAACCAGCAGGCCGTCTGGAGCGACGGCCGGGAGATCGGCGCCGCGGACTTCGCCGCCCAGTGGCGCGCCCTGTCCGGCAAGGACACCGCCTACTGGACCGCCCGCAACGCCGGCTACGACCGCATCGAGAAGGTCGAACGGGGCAAGGACGACCTGGAGGTCAAGGTCACCTTCAGCCGTCCCTACGCCGACTGGAAGTCCCTGTTCACGCCGCTGTACCCGAAGGAGGTCATGGGCACCCCGGACTCCTTCAACGACGGGGCCCGCAAGAAGCTGAAGGTCACCGCCGGGCCCTTCACGGTGAAGAAGGTCGACACCGGGAAGGACGAGGTCACCCTCACCCGCAACGCGCGCTGGTGGGGCGACCCGGCGAAGCTCTCCACGATCGTGCTGCGGGCCGTGCCCCACGACAAGCGGATCTCCGCGCTCAGCGCCGGCACCGTCGACCTGGCCGAGATCGACCCGGCCGCCGCCCGCCGCATCACCGCCGCCGCGCTGCCGCGGAGCGCGAACAGCCCCCTGATGGGCCCCGGCGCCGAGCAGTCCGCAGCGGACGCGCTGCGCTCCTGGGCCGTCGCCAACGGCTCCGACGAGGAGGCCGCCGACGAGGAGATCTCCGCCCGCGAGAAGCTGCGCGAGAAGAGGGTGAAGTACGCCCGTCAGCAGAAGGCCCTCACCGGCTTCGAGGTGCGCAAGTCACTGGAGCCCGCCTACACCCAGCTCGCCCTCAACGGCGCCGACGGCCCCCTCGCCGACGAGCGGGTCCGCCGTGCCGTGGCCCGCGCACTGGACCGGAAGGCCATCGCCGAGACGGTCCTGGAACCGCTCGGCCTGCCCGCCGTGCCCCTCGGCAGCCACCTCGCGCTGTCCGGCCAGGCGGCCTACGCCGACGGCAGCGGTGCCCTCGGCGAGCAGGACGCCAAGGAGGCGCGGGCGCTGCTCGCGGACGCCGGCTGGGTGCCGGGCGGGCCGGTGAAGAAGAAGGACGAGGGGGAGGAGGCGGCCGGCTCGGAGGGCGAGGAGGTCGGGGACTCCGAGGAGGACAGCGAGTCCGAGGGCGGCGACGACGGCACGTACATCGTCGGGGAGGACGGCAAGGCCCCGCGGGACTCCGGCACGGGCGCCGGGAGCCCGGAGCAGGGCGGCGACGACGGCACGTACACCGGCGGGGAGGACGGCAAGGCCCCGCGGGACTCAGGTACCAGTACCAAGCAGCTGAAGCAGGGCGGCGCCCCCGGCGCCTACGCCCCCAAGGGCACCGCCGCCCCGGCACGGGCCGAGAACGTCCGCGTGGCCAAGGACGGCAAGGCGCTCACCCTCCGCTTCGTCCTGCCCTCGGGACCGGGCTCGGACACGCTGCGCACCGTGGCCGGCCGGATCTCGGAGATGCTGGAGCGGATCGGCATCGGCACGAAGATCACCAAGGTCGACGACGCGAGCTACTTCAAGGACCACATCGCGTCCGGCGAGTACGACCTCGCCCTGTACTCCTGGCCCGCGACCGCCTACCCCGCCACCGACGCCCGCCCCGTCTACGCCAAACCCGCCCCGGCCGCCGACGGCTCCCTGAACGTGGAGCAGAACTACACCCGCGTCGGCACCGACCAGGTCGACCAGCTCTTCGACCAGGCCGTCACCACGCTCGACGCCTCCGAGCACCGTGCCCTGCTCCGCAAGGCGGACTCCCGCATCTGGGCGGCGGCCGGCTCCATCCCCCTCTACCAGCGCCCCCAGCTCACCGCCGCCCGCAAGAACCTGGCCAACGCCGGCGCGTTCGGATTCCGTACGCCGGTGTACGAGGACATGGGCTTCGTGAAGAAACCGGCGCGGGGGCCGGGCGCGGAGAGCGCCGGGCCGTCGGCCGGCGACTGACGCCGCACGCACGAGAAGCGGCACACCCCGCCGGGGGTGTGCCGCTTCTCGTGTGCGTCGGGTCAGCCGTGCTTGGCGCGGCTCGCGGCGCGGGCGCGCTCGCGGGCGTCCAGGTTCACCTTGCGGATGCGGATCGCCTCCGGGGTGACCTCCACGCACTCGTCGTCGCGGCAGAACTCCAGGGACTGCTCCAGCGACAGCTTGCGCGGCGGCACGATCGACTCGGCCACATCGGCCGTGGACGACCGCATGTTGGTGAGCTTCTTCTCCTTGGTGATGTTGACGTCCATGTCGTCGGAGCGCGAGTTCTCGCCGACGATCATGCCCTCGTACACCTCGGTGCCGGGCTCGACGAAGAGCACGCCGCGCTCCTGGAGGTTGGTCATCGCGAACGCGGTGACCGCACCGGCGCGGTCGGCGACCAGGGAGCCGTTGTTACGGGTGGTGAGCGTGCCGAACCAGGGCTCGTGGCCCTCGTGGATGGAGTGGCCGATGCCCGTGCCGCGGGTCTGGGTCAGGAACTCCGTACGGAAGCCGATCAGACCGCGGGAGGGCACCACGAACTCCATGCGCACCCAGCCCGAGCCGTGGTTGGACATGTTGTCCATCCGGCCCTTGCGGACGCCCATGAGCTGCGTGACGGCGCCCATGTGCTCCTCGGGGACGTCGATCGTCATGCGCTCGACCGGCTCGTGGACCTTGCCGTCGATCTCCTTGGTGACGACCTGCGGCTTGCCGACGGTGAGCTCGTAGCCCTCGCGGCGCATCTGCTCGACCAGGATGGCCAGCGCCAGCTCGCCGCGGCCCTGCACCTCCCAGGCGTCGGGGCGGTCGGTGTCCAGGACGCGGAGCGAGACGTTGCCGATCAGCTCGCGGTCCAGGCGGTCCTTGACCTGGCGGGCGGTGACCTTGCGGTCCTTGACGGCCGCCTTGTTGTCGGCGCCCTTGCCGGTGCCGCCGCGGCCGACCAGCGGGGAGGTGTTGGTGCCGATGGTCATGGAGATCGCCGGCTCGTCCACCGTGATCAGCGGCAGCGCGACCGGGTTCTCCTGGTCGGCCAGGGTCTCGCCGATCATGATGTCCGGGATGCCGGCGACGGCGCAGATGTCACCGGGGCCGGCCTTCTCGGCGGGCTTGCGGGTGAGCGCCTCGGTCATCATCAGCTCGGAGATGCGCACGTTGGAGACGGACCCGTCGCGCTTCATCCAGGCGACCGTCTGGCCCTTCTTCAGCTCGCCCTGGTGGACGCGGAGCAGGGCGATGCGGCCGAGGAAGTTGTCGGCGTCGAGGTTGGTGACGTGGGCCTGGAGCGGGGCGTCCTCGTCGTAGGACGGGGCCGGGATGGTCTCCAGGATGGTGGAGAAGAACGGCTCCAGGCTGTCGGAGTCCGCCGGGACCGTGCCGTCCTCCGGCTTGGTCAGCGAGGCGATGCCGTCGCGGCCGCAGGCGTAGACGATCGGGAACTCGATCTGGTCCTCGTCGGCGTCCAGGTCGAGGAAGAGGTCGTAGGTCTCGTTGACGACCTCGTCGATCCGGGAGTCCGGACGGTCCGTCTTGTTGATGCACAGGATGATGGGCAGCCGCTGCTGGAGCGCCTTGCGCAGCACGAAGCGGGTCTGCGGCAGCGGGCCCTCGGAGGCGTCCACCAGCAGCACCACGCCGTCGACCATCGACAGACCGCGCTCGACCTCGCCACCGAAGTCGGCGTGGCCGGGGGTGTCGATGATGTTGATCGTGATGGGCTCCCCGCCGTCCTTGGGGTGGTACTTCACCGCCGTGTTCTTGGCGAGGATCGTGATGCCCTTCTCACGCTCCAGGTCGTTCGAGTCCATCATGCGGTCGTCGACCGAGTCGAGCTGGTGCGCGGCGAAGGCGCCGGCCTGCTTGAGCATGCCGTCGACGATGGTGGTCTTACCGTGGTCGACGTGGGCGACGATGGCGACGTTGCGGATGTCGTGGCGCGTGGCCATAAAAGGCGTACTCCCGGAGTGCTGAGGAATGCCCCGCACGGGCGTCTGTGGTGTGCGGGCCCTGCCGGGCTGAACACGCCTCGGCCTCACCCCATGGTACGGGGCCGCCGGAGGGTCCGCCTTCGCGAGCCCGTGAGCCCTCTGTTACTCATGGGAGCCGGGAGGATGCGTTCGGATATCGGAGTGCGCGCGGACACGTTTCGGACATGTAAACAAAAAGCTGCACCTAATTGTCCGAATTGCCGGTTTCTCTCCAGAGGTGTCAAGCGCGCGTAGGTGTCAATCTTTGCAATTTTCGCTCAAAATATGAACGGTAGGGAGATCCCTATGCCTTCCGCCCTTGACGCGCGTTGACTGTCTTGGCGAAAGTTCCCCCAAACCACAGAACCTGCCGGTATCTGTGCTGCGCTCAACTCTCCAACCCCCCGGGGGACGAACACGATGACCAGTCCAATCAAGGCCGAGGACTCCGGGTCCGCGGCTGTCTTGGACCCTGAGCTCGCGGCGACCGCCGAAAACACGGTCGTCAAGGGCGTCAAGCAGCCCGAGGGTCGTTCCCCCGGCCAGTTGATGTGGCAGCGCTTCAAGCGCGACCGTACCGGAGTCGTCTCCGCGTGTGTGGTGATTTTCTTCTTCGTGGTCGCCGCGTGCGCCCCGCTGATCTCGAAGGTGTACGGCAAGGACCCGTACACCCTCTACGGGCAGGAGAACCCGGAACTTCTCGACATGTTCACCATGCCGGCGAAGGCCTTCGGCGGCATGGACGGGGAGTACTGGTTCGGCGTCGAGCCCGGTCTGGGCCGTGACGTGTTCACGCAGCTGCTGTACGGCATCCGGACCTCGCTCGCCACGGCGCTGGTCGCGACGCTCCTGATGACGGTGCTGGGTGTGCTGATCGGTCTCGCCGGCGGCTACTTCGGCGGGAAGATCGACTACTGGCTCGGCCGGATGACCGACTTCTTCATGGCCCTGCCCAGCCAGCTGTTCTTCGTCGCCGCGATGCCCGTCATCACCACGGTGTTCGTCGCCCCGGACAAGGAGACGCCCACCTACGTGCGCACCTGCGCGATCATCATCGTGCTGTCCTTCCTGGGCTGGATGAGCATGGCGCGGATCGTCCGTGGCGCCACGCTCTCCCTGCGCGACCGGGAGTTCATCGAGGCGGCGCGGATCTCCGGGGCCTCGCCCTGGCGGATCATCCGCAAGGAGCTGCTGCCCAACATCGTCACGCCGACGCTGGTGCAGGCGACGCTCATGCTGCCGGCCACCATCCTCAGTATCGCGTTCCTCTCCTTCGTGGGTGTGGGCTACGTCGAACCCACCCCCGACTGGGGACGGATGTTCGCCATCGGCGCCAGCACCGTGGAACAGGACCCGTACTACATGCTCTTCCCCGGAGTGGCCATGGTGATCTTCGTCGTGGCCTTCAACCTCCTCGGCGACTCGGTGCGGGATGCCTTCGATCCCAAGACAGGGCGCTGAGCCACAGGGGAAATCCCCCCACACTCCCGCCCGGCCGGTCCCCGGCGCCGTACGGCCCGGTTCCGGCCGTGTACCAGCAGTGCTCACTACTCACAGGCAGGTGGATCCGTCCCCATGAGCATCTTCCGTAACCGTGCCGCCACGGCCGCGATCGTCGCGGTCGCCGCCGGCGCACTGACCCTCACCGCCTGCGGTGGCGGCGGCAGCGACAGTCCCGCCAAGGACAACAGCAAGAAGAAAGAGGACGCCAAGTCGCAGTCGAAGCCGGTGCAGATCGGTGACGTGAAGGCGTCGACCGGTCCGGCCGCCGAGATCCCGGGCGCCCAGCCGGGCGGCACCATGGCCGTCTACCAGGAGGACGACTTCTCCCACCTGGACCCGGGGCAGATCTACGTCTCGGACGGCAAGCTGCTCAGCCGCCTCATCTACCGCGGTCTCACCCAGTACTCCGAGGACGACCAGGGCAACCTGACCGTCGTGGGCGACCTCGCCACCGACGCGGGCAAGGTCTCGGACGGCGGCAAGACCTGGACCTACACCCTGAAGGACGACCTGAAGGACGAGAACGGCAACCCGATCAACTCGGCGGACATCCGCCACACGATCGAGCGGCTGTACGCCACGTTCATCACCGACGGTCCGACCTACCTGCAGCAGTGGCTGTCCGGCGCCGGCACCACCTACCGCAAGGCGTACGAGGGTCCGTTCAAGGGCAAGCACCTGCCGAACGACGTCCTGGAGACGCCGGACGACAAGACGGTCGTCTTCCACTTCAAGGACGCGCAGCCCGACCTCCCGCAGATGCTGACCATGCCCGGTTACAGCGTCGTCCCGGAGGAGACGGACACCAAGGAGAAGTACGACTCCGACCCGGTCGCCACGGGTCCGTACAAGATCGCCGACTTCAAGCCCGGCAAGTCCATGAAGCTGGTCAAGAACACCGAGTGGGACGCGAAGTCCGACTCCGTGCGCCACCAGTACGTCGACGGTTTCGACATCTCGATGAACCACGACGACGAGGACCAGACCAAGACGCTCCTGGCCGACCAGGGCGAGGCCAAGAACGCGATGATGTTCACGGGCCAGGTCGCCACCACCCAGCTCCAGAAGGTGGTGAGCAACAAGGAGGCCATGAAGCGCACGATCCAGGGCTACGCGCCCTACGTGTGGCAGCTCAACTTCAACATGGACCGCGTCAAGGACAAGAAGCTCCGTGACGCCATCACCCTCGCCATGCCCTCCACCTCGGTCTTCAAGGCCGACGGCGGCGCCTACGGCGGTGAGGTCGCCAACTCCCTGACCTCGCCCACGACTCCGGGTTACAGCGAGGACTTCGACCCGTTCAACCGCTCGAAGAAGCCCAACGGTGACATCGAGGCCGCCAAGAAGCTGATCAAGGAAGGCGGCTTCGAGGGCAAGAGCCTCGTCTACGCCTACGCCAACACGCCGGTCCGCCAGCAGCAGGCCGTCCTGATCACCGACGCCCTGGAGAAGATCGGTCTCGACATCCAGAAGAAGGAGATCGACAGCGCCACCTGGTACGAGCAGGTCGGCAAGGTCAAGAACAGCTACGACCTGTACATGACCGGCTGGGGCCAGGACTGGCCGTCCGCCTCCACGGTCGTCCCGCCGCTCTACGACGGCACGCAGATCCAGGACGGTGCGTCGAACTACTCGCACATCAACGACGACCACGTCAACTCGGAGATCCAGCGCATCCTGAAGATCACCGACACCGCCGAGGCCACCAAGGCGTGGACCGAGCTGAGCGAGTACATCGCCAAGGAAGTCAACCCGGCCGCCCCGATCTACTACACCAAGGTCTTCCAGATCTTCGGTTCGAACGTCGGCGGCATCCGCTACAGCTCCGACTCGAGCTACGTGGACGTCACCCGGGTCTTCCTCAAGAAGTAACCGCCGGCCCGGGATCCCGGTGGTGGGCGCGCGGCGGAGCGCCCACCACCGGGCCCCGGACGTCTCCAGACTCACCCTCCGAATTGCCGCCGTCCTGAGAGCAGCTTCCTGCCATGCTTCCATTCCTCATTCGCCGGACATTCGGCGCGGCGCTGATCCTGCTGTTGATCAGTGCGTTCACCTTCTTCATGTTCTTCGCGATCCCGCAGGACCCGGCGCTGCTGGCCTGTGGCAAGAACTGCACTCCGGACGCGCTGGAGATCATCCACAAGAACCTCGGCCTCGACCAGCCGGTCACCGTCCAGTACTGGAACTTCCTGATCGGCATCTTCGCCGGCCGTGACTTCGCCGTCGGCCACTGTGCAGCCCCCTGCTTCGGTGTCTCCTTCGCCAACGACCAGAACGTCTGGGACACCATCGTCGACCGCTTCCCGCTGACGCTCTCGCTGACCCTCGGCAGCCTGCTGGTCTTCCTCATCGTCGGCCTCGGCGCCGGCATGCTCGCCGCCAAGTACCGCGGCACCTGGGTGGACAAGAGCTTCAGCTCCGGCTCGCTGGTCATCAGCTCCATGCAGATCTACTTCCTCGGTCCGCTGGTGCTGCTCGGCCTGGTCTACAGCACCGGATGGCTCGACAAGCCGAAGTACGTGCCCTTCTCCGAGGACCTCGGCGGCTGGTTCATGGGCCTGCTGATCCCCTGGGTCGTCATGGCGACCATCTTCACCGCCAACTACACTCGTATGAGCCGTTCCTCGATGATCGAGCAGCTCCAGGAAGAGCACGTGAAGGCGGCCCGCGCCAAGGGCATGTCGGGCAACTTCGTCTTCTTCCGCTACGCCTGGCGCGGCTCCCTCATCCCCATCATCACCATCCTCGGCATCGACCTGTCCTCGCTGCTGTCGGGCGGCATGGTGACGGAGCTGACGTTCGGTCTGGCCGGACTCGGCCGGCTCGCGCTGTCCTCCGTCATCGACAAGGACCTGCCGATGCTGATGGGCGTCATGCTGGTCAGTGCCGCGCTCATCATCTTCTTCAACCTGATCGTGGACGCTCTGTACGCCGTCATCGACCCGCGCGTGCGTCTGTCCTAGGAGAACCCACCGTGACCACTCAGACCAAGCCCGAAGAGGCTCCGGCCGCCGCCGCGGGGGAAGCCTTCCTCTCGGTGCGCGACCTCAAGGTCCACTTCTCCACCGACGACGGCATCGTCAAGGCGGTGGACGGGCTCTCCTTCGACCTGGAGCGCGGCAAGACCCTCGGCATCGTGGGCGAGTCCGGCTCCGGCAAGTCGGTGACCAACCTGGCCGTCCTCGGCCTGCACAACCGCAAGAAGACCGCCATCGACGGGTCGATCACGCTGGACGGCCAGGAGCTGATCACGGCCGGCGAGAAGCAGCTCGAGACGCTGCGCGGCAAGAAGATGGCGATGATCTTCCAGGACGCGCTGACCGCGCTGTCGCCGTACTACACGGTCGGCCGGCAGATCGGTGAGCCGTTCATGAAGCACACCGGCGCCTCCAAGAGGGACGCCCGGGTGCGCGCCATCGACCTGCTCCAGAAGGTCGGCATCCCGCACCCGCAGCAGCGGGTCGACGACTACCCGCACCAGTTCTCCGGCGGTATGCGCCAGCGCGCCATGATCGCCATGGCGCTCTCCTGCGACCCGGACCTGCTCATCGCCGACGAGCCGACCACGGCGCTCGACGTGACGGTGCAGGCGCAGATCCTCGACCTGCTCAAGGACCTGCAGCAGGAGTTCGGCTCCGCGATCATCATGATCACCCACGACCTCGGTGTGGTCGCCAACATGGCCGACGACATCCTGGTGATGTACGCCGGCCGTGCCGTGGAGCGCGGCTCGGTGCGCGAGGTGCTCAAGGCGCCCCAGCACCCGTACACCTGGGGCCTGCTGGGCTCGATGCCGAGGCTCTCCGCCTCCGTCGACGAGCCGCTGATGCCGATCCCGGGATCGCCGCCCTCCCTGCTCAACCCGCCCTCGGGCTGCCCGTTCCACCCGCGGTGCGGCTTCACCGACAAGGTCTCGGGCGAGCGTTGTTCGGGCGAGCGCCCGCTGCTCGCCCAGGGGCGTGCCGCCGCCTGCCACCTGACGGCGGAGCAGCGGCAGCAGGTGTTCATCGAGACGATTCAGCCCCGGCTGGGCTGAGCGGAAACCGGCGACTGGGGCATCACCATGAGCGACAACAGCAAGACGACCACGGCGGTCGCCGACACGGTCCCGCAGCAGCGGGACGGTGACAGCGCACCGCTGCTGAAGGTCAGTGGTCTGACGAAGCACTTCCCGATCAAGGGCGGCTTCCCGATCAAGCGCACCGTCGGCGCGGTCAAGGCCGTCGACGGCGTCGACTTCGAGGTCTTCCCGGGGGAGAGCCTCGGCCTCGTCGGCGAGTCCGGCTGCGGCAAGTCGACGACCGGCCGGCTGCTGACCCGGCTGTACGAGCCGACCACGGGCACCATCGAGTACAAGGGCCGGGACATCAGCCGGGCCGGCCGCAAGGAACTGGCGCCGATCAGGTCCGAGATCCAGATGATCTTCCAGGACCCGTACACGGCGCTGAACCCGCGGCAGACCGTGGGCACGATCATCTCGGGCCCGATGGAGATCAACGGGATCAACCCGCCCGGCGGCCGGGAGAAGCGGGTCCGGGAGCTCCTGGAGATCGTCGGTCTCAACCCGGAGCACTACAACCGCTTCCCGCACGAGTTCTCCGGCGGCCAGCGCCAGCGCATCGGTGTCGCGCGCGCCATCGCGCTGGAGCCGAAGCTGATCGTCGCCGACGAGCCGGTCTCGGCCCTCGACGTGTCGATCCAGGCCCAGGTGGTGAACCTGCTGCAGGAGGTGCAGCGGGAGATGGGGATCGCCTTCGTCTTCATCGCCCACGACCTGGCGATCGTGCGGCACTTCTCGCAGCGGGTCGCGGTGATGTACCTCGGCAAGATCGTGGAGATCGCGGACCGCGACTCGATCTACAACGGCCCCCGTCACCCGTACACGCACGCGCTGCTGTCCGCCGTCCCGGACGCCGACATCGACGCGGAGAAGAGGGAGCGCATCCGTCTCGAGGGAGACGTGCCCTCGCCGATCTCCCCGCCGTCCGGCTGCCGCTTCCGCACCCGCTGCTGGAAGGCGCAGGACAAGTGCGCGACCGAGGAGCCGCCGCTGCTCCGGATCGAGGGCAGCAAGCCGGGGCACCTGACGGCCTGCCACTTCCCGGAGGAGCCCACGACCGAGGCCCGCGCCGAGGACGTGGTGATGGACCCGGGGCTGAAGGCGCTGGAGAAGAACGACGTGGCCAAGGCCTGACGTCGGTCCCCCGAAGGGGTCAAGGGCACGGGTGCGGGAGCGCAGGACTCCCGCACCCGTGCCCTTTCGGCTGTCCTCTTCGGGCGTCTCATACGTACATACGGCTGGAGTCCCCCTCGTACAGGCGCCCTACGTGTGCGTGATGAACCCTTTGTGTCGATATTGGCGTAAAGGGCCGACGCACGTACGAGGAGGCACCCGATGCGCGGAGCCACGCACGCCCGATGGGCCGTCTGCGCGGTGGCGGTCGCCCTCGCCGCGACCGCCTGCGGAGGCGAGAGCAGTGCCGACGACGCCGGCGCCGTACTGAGCGCCTCCTGGGGCGACCCGCAGAACCCGCTGGAGCCGGCCAACACCAACGAGGTCCAGGGCGGCAAGGTCCTCGACATGATCTTCCGGGGGCTGAAGCGGTACGACCCGGTCACCGGTGAGGCGAAGGACATGCTCGCCGAGAGGATCGAGACCTCCGACTCGCAGAACTTCACCGTCACCGTCAAGGACGGCTGGACCTTCAGCAACGGCGAGAAGGTCACCGCCCGGTCCTTCGTCGACGCCTGGAACTACGGCGCGAGCCTGAAGAACAACCAGCGCAACGCGTACTTCTTCGGCTACATCCAGGGCTACGACGAGGTCCACCCGGAGAACGGCGGCAAGCAGACCGCCGACACCCTGTCCGGCCTGAAGGTCACGGGCGACCGCACCTTCACCGTCGCGCTCACCCAGAAGTTCTCGACCTTCCCCGACACCCTCGGCTACAACGCCTTCGCCCCGCTGCCCCGTGCCTTCTTCGACGACCACGACGCCTGGGTGAAGAAGCCGGTCGGCAACGGCCCGTACCTGGTCGACTCGTACACGCGCGGCTCACAGATGTCCCTGCGCACCCGGTCCGACTACCCCGGCCCCGACAAGGCCCGCAACGGCGGCGTCGACCTCAAGGTCTACACCGACAGCAACACCGCCTACACCGACCTGATGGCCGGCAACCTCGACCTGGTCGACGACGTCCCCGCCGCCCAGCTCAAGAACGTGAAGACCGACCTCGGCGACCGCTACCTCAACACCCCCGCCGGCATCCTCCAGACCCTCGCCTTCCCCTACTACGACGACGCCTGGAACAGACCCGGCGCGGAGAAGGTCCGCAAGGGCCTGTCCATGGCCATCGACCGCGAGCAGATCACCGACACGCTCTTCCGGGGGACCCGCACCCCCGCCACCGACTGGACCTCCCCGGTCCTCGGCGAGGACGGAGGCTTCCAGGCCGGCCTGTGCGGGGAGCTCTGCGCGTACCGGCCGGACGAGGCCAAGAAGCTCGTCCGGGAGGGCGGCGGGCTGCCCGGCGGCAAGGTGACCATCACCTACAACGCGGACACCGGCTCCCACCGCGCCTGGGTCGACGCCGTCTGCAACTCCATCAACAACGCGCTGGACGACGAACGCGCCTGTGTCGCCGAACCGGTCGGCACCTTCGCCGACTACCGCAACCGGATCACCGGCCGCAAGATGAGCGGCCCGTTCCGCGCCGGCTGGCAGATGGACTACCCGCTCATCCAGAACTTCCTCCAGCCGCTCTACTACACGGGCGCCTCCTCCAACGACGGCAAGTGGTCCGACGAGCGGTTCGACGACCTCGTCGACCGGGCCAACCGGGAGACCGACCCCGCCAAGGCCATCGGCCTGTTCCAGCAGGCCGAGAAGGTCGTCCGCGACGACATGGCCGCCATCCCGCTCTGGTACCAGAACGGCAGCGCCGGCTGGTCCGAACGGCTCTCCGACGTCGAGCTCAACCCCTTCAGCGTCCCCGTCTACGACCAGATCAAGGTGAGCTGAACCGCCATGGGACGCTACGTCGTCCAGCGGCTGCTCCAGATGATCCCGGTCTTCGTCGGGGCCACGCTGCTGATCTTCCTGATGGTCAACGTGATGGGCGACCCCGTCGCGGGCCTCTGCGGCGAACGCCGGTGCGACCCGGCGACCGCCGGGCGGCTGCGGCAGGAGTTCGGCCTCGACCGGCCGGTCTGGCAGCAGTACCTGACCTACATGGGGAACGTCTTCACCGGCGACTTCGGCACGGCCTTCAACGGCCAGGAGGTCACCGAGCTGATGTCGACGGCGTTCCCCGTCACCATCCGCCTCACCCTGATCGCGATCGTCTTCGAAGTCGTCGTCGGCGTCACCCTCGGCGTGGTCACCGGACTGCGCCGGGGCCGCCCCGTCGACACCGGCGTCCTGCTGTTCACCCTCGTCGTCGTCTCCGTGCCCACCTTCGTCACCGGCCTGCTGCTCCAGCTGCTGCTCGGCGTGGAGTGGGGCTGGATCCGGCCCTCGGTCTCCACCGAGGCGCCCTTCAGTGAACTGCTCCTGCCCGGCCTGGTCCTGGCCTCCGTCTCCCTCGCGTACGTGACCCGGCTGACCCGCACCTCCATCGCCGAGAACCGGCGCTCCGACTACGTCCGCACCGCCGTCGCCAAGGGCCTGCCCCGCCGCCGGGTGGTCGTCAGGCACCTGCTGCGCAACTCCCTCATCCCCGTGGTCACCTTCATCGGCGCCGACATCGGCTTCCTCATGGGCGGCGCGATCGTCACCGAGCGGATCTTCAACATCCACGGCGTCGGCTACCAGCTCTACCAGGGCATCCTGCGGCAGAGCACCCAGACCGTCGTCGGCTTCGTCACCGTGCTCGTGCTGGTCTTCCTGGTCGCCAACCTCGTCGTCGACCTCCTCTACGCCGTACTGGACCCGAGGATCCGCTATGCCTGAGCAGCACTACGAACCCGATCCCGCCGTCGCGGGGGCCGCCGTCGGCGGCACCGTGGACGTGGGCGTCGAGGCGGCCGGGACGCCGGAGCGGCGGCCGAAGGGCCGGGGCGGCTCCGGACCGCGGGACAAGCCGCGCTCCCTGTGGTCCGACGCCTGGCGCGACCTGCGCCGCAACCCGGTCTTCATCATCTCCGGGCTGGTCATCCTCTTCCTCGTGTTCGTCTCCCTGTGGCCCTCGGCGATCGCCCCCGGCAGCCCCCTCGAGTGCGACCTGGCCAGGGCCCAGGAGGGCTCCCGGCCGGGCCACCCCTTCGGCTTCGACGGCCAGGGCTGCGACGTCTACACCCGCACCGTCCACGGCGCCCGTACGTCCGTCACGGTCGGCGTCCTGGCCACCCTGGGCGTCGCGGTCCTGGGCAGCGTCCTGGGCGCCCTGGCGGGCTTCTTCGGCGGTGCCTGGGACGCGGTCCTGTCCAGGATCACCGACGTCTTCTTCGCCATCCCGGTCGTCCTCGGCGGACTGGTGCTGCTGTCGGTCATCACCAGCAACACCGTCTGGCCGGTCGTCGGCTTCATCGTGCTGCTGGGCTGGCCGCAGATCTCCCGCATCGCCCGCGGCTCCGTCATCACCGTCAAGCAGAACGACTACGTCCAGGCCGCGCGGGCGCTCGGCGCCTCCCCCGCCCGGCTGATGCTGCGGCACATCGCGCCCAACGCCGTCGCCCCGGTCATCGTCGTCGCGACCATCGCGCTCGGCACGTACATCGCCCTGGAGGCCACCCTGTCCTACCTCGGCGTCGGTCTGAAGCCGCCCAGCGTCTCCTGGGGCATCGACATCTCCGCCGCCTCCCCGTACGTCCGCAACGCCCCGCACGCGCTGCTGTGGCCCTCCGGGGCCCTCGCGGTCACCGTCCTGGCGTTCATCATGCTCGGCGACGCGGTGCGCGACGCCCTCGACCCGAAGCTGAGGTGAGCCGCCGTGCTGCTCGAAGTACGGGACCTGCACGTGGAGTTCCACACCCGCGACGGGGTCGCCAAGGCCGTCGACGGCGTCAGTTACGGCGTGGACGCGGGCGAGACCCTGGCCGTGCTCGGTGAGTCCGGTTCCGGCAAGTCCGTGACCGCGCAGGCCGTCATGGGCATCCTCGACACACCGCCCGCCCGGATCACCGGCGGCGAGGTGCTGTTCCGGGGCCGGGACCTGCTGAAGCTGAAGGAGGACGAACGCCGCAGGGTCCGGGGCGCCGAGATGGCCATGATCTTCCAGGACGCGCTGTCGTCCCTCAACCCCGTGCTCACCGTCGGCGACCAGCTCGCCGAGATGTTCACCGTGCACCGGGGCACGTCCCGCAAGGAGGCGCGGGCCAGGGCCGTCGAGCTGATGGACCGGGTGCGCATCCCCGCCGCCCGGGAGCGGGCCGGGCAGTACCCGCACCAGTTCTCCGGCGGCATGCGCCAGCGCATCATGATCGCCATGGCGCTGGCCCTGGAACCCGCCCTGATCATCGCCGACGAACCCACCACCGCCCTCGACGTCACCGTCCAGGCCCAGGTCATGGAACTGCTCGCGGAACTCCGGCGCGAGCTGCGCATGGGTCTGATCCTCATCACCCACGACCTGGGCGTGGTCGCCGACGTCGCCGACCGCATCGCCGTGATGTACGCGGGCCGGACCGTCGAATCGGCACCCGTGCACGACGTCTACAAGAGCCCCGCTCACCCGTACACCCGGGGCCTGCTGGCCTCCGTCCCGCGCCTGGACCTCAAGGGCCGGGAGCTCTACGCCGTCGAGGGCCTGCCGCCCAACCTCACGCACGTCCCGCCGGGCTGCGCCTTCCACCCCCGCTGCCCGTCGGCCCGCGACGTCTGCCGCACCGACGCACCACCGCTGTACGAGGTCTCACCGACGCGGGGGAGTGCCTGCCACTTCTGGAGGGAGTGCCTCAATGGCTGAGCCGGTCCTGGAGGTCAGCGGTCTGGTCAAGCACTACCCGCTGACGCGGGGCGTCGTCCTCCGCAAGCAGGTCGGCGCCGTACGGGCGGTCGACGGCGTGGACTTCGCGCTCGGCCGGGGCGAGACGCTGGGCATCGTCGGCGAGTCCGGCTGCGGCAAGTCCACGGTCGCGAGGATGCTGGTCAACCTCGAACGTCCGACGGCCGGTTCGATCCGCTACAAGGGCGAGGACATCACCAGGCTGTCGGGCCGGGCGCTGAAGGCCGTGCGCCGCAACATCCAGATGGTCTTCCAGGACCCGTACACCTCCCTCAACCCCCGCATGACGGTGGGCGACATCATCGGGGAGCCGTACGACATCCATCCCGAGGCGGCCCCGAAGGGCGACCGGCGAAGGAGGGTCCAGGACCTGCTGGACGTCGTCGGCCTCGACCCGGAGTACGTCAACCGCTATCCGCACCAGTTCTCCGGCGGTCAGCGCCAGCGCATCGGCATCGCACGGGGCCTGGCACTGCGCCCCGAGGTGATCGTCGCCGACGAACCGGTCTCCGCGCTGGACGTGTCGGTGCAGGCCCAGGTCGTCAACCTGATGGACCGGCTGCAGGCCGAGTTCGGCCTGGCGTACGTGTTCATCGCGCACGACCTGTCGGTCGTCCGGCACATCTCCGACCGGGTCGGGGTGATGTACCTGGGGCGGATCGTGGAGACCGGCACGGACACCGAGATCTACGAACACCCCACGCACCCGTACACCCAGGCCCTGCTCTCCGCCGTGCCCGTACCGGACCCGGAGGCGAGGGGGCGCCGCGAGCGGATCATCCTCGGCGGGGACGTCCCGTCGCCGGCGGACGTCCCGTCCGGCTGCCGCTTCCGCACCCGCTGCTGGAAGGCGCGGGAGCGCTGCGCGCGGGAGGTGCCGGCGCTCGCGGTGCCCGAGTGGTTCCGCGCGGCAGGGGGGCCGGTGGCGCACGACTCGGCCTGCCACTTCGCCGAGGAGAAGGTGCTGGTACCCGTGGAGGGACACGGCGACGGGCCGGGATGACATGGCGCACCCCGGCCCGCTTACGGCACCCGCACGGCCGTACGCTGATCAGCGTGCCGTGTCCGTATATCGGTACCGCTTCCGTGAAGTTGCCTGTGTGTTAACGCGGTTCGTCCCCGTTTGCGATCCCCAGCGAGCGCTTGAGGAAGCCGAGCTGGAGCCGGAGCAGGTTCTCGGCGACCTCCTCCTGCGGGGTCATGTGGGTGACCCCGGACAGGGGCAGCACCTCGTGCGGCCGGCCGGCCGCCAGCAGCGCGGAGGAGAGCCGCAGGGAGTGGGCGACCACCACGTTGTCGTCCGCAAGGCCGTGGATGATCATCATCGGGCGGTGCGGTCCGGTGGCGTCGACCAGGCCCGCGTCGTCGATCACCGAGTTGCGGCGGTAGACCTCCGGCTGCTCGTCCGGGTGGCCGATGTAGCGCTCCTGGTAGTGGGTGTCGTACAGGCGCAGATCGGTGACCGGGGCGCCCACCACGGCCGCGTGGAAGACGTCGGGCCGGCGCAGGGCGGCGAGGGCCGCCAGGTAGCCGCCGAAGGACCAGCCCCGGACGGCGACCCGGTCCAGGTCGAGGGGGAAGTCGGCGGCGAGCGCCTGGAGGGCGTCCACCTGGTCCTGGACGACGAGGGCGGCGATGTCGTCCCGGACGGACTTCTCCCAGGCGGGCGAGCGGCCCGGCGTCCCGCGCCCGTCCGCGACGATCACCGCGAACCCCTGGTCGGCGAACCACTGCGAGGTCAGGTGCGGGTTGTGGGCGGCGAGCACCCGCTGCCCGTGCGGACCGCCGTAGGGGTCCATGAGCACCGGCAGGGCGGTGTCACCGGCGTAGTCCCGGGGCATAAGCACGGCGCACGGAATTCGGCGTGCGCCCCCCTGTGTCAGCGTCACGCGGGGGGACATACCGGGGTCTTCGGCGTACGACGGGACAGTCGCCGTCGGTTTCCCGTCACGCAGCACCTGGACCCGCGAACCTGGCCGGTCCGGGACCGCCGAGACGAGCACGGTCACGCCCCCGGCACGCACCGCCGAGTGCACACCGGGCTCCTGCGAGACGCGCTCCACGCCGAGTTCGTTCACCCGGTAGACGTGCACCTCGCCGATCTCGGGGTCGGCCGCCTCCTCGCCCGCCGACGCCGAGACCAGCACGTCGTCGTCGGAGACGTCCAGTACGGCGCGGATGTGCAGCTGCGCTCCGGTGAGCGGTCGTTCACCGACGGCGAGTCGTCGCGCGCCCCCCTCGTCCGCGATCCGGACCAGTTGCCCGGAGGGGCTCCAGCACGGCACCCCGGGGAAAAGTTCCAGCCAAATCGGATCTTCGTCGGCGTGCACCATCCGGGTCGCCCCGGAGTCCGGGTCCACGGCCAGGATCAGCGCGGCGCGCTGGTCGCGCGCCTGGACGAGCAGCAGCGGGGCACCCGCCGCTGACCAGTGCACATGTGCCAGGTACGGGTAGCGCGCCCGGTCCCAGGCGACCTCGGTGCGCGTTCCGTCGAGGTCGATCACGAACAGCCGGACGTCCGCGTTCGGGGTGCCCGCCGCCGGGTACGCCACCCGCTGCGGCTCCCGCTCCGGATGCGCGGGGTCGGAGATCCACCAGCGCCGTACCGGCGTGTCGTCCACGCGCGCCACCAGCAGCCGGTCCGACTCCGGAGCCCACCAGAAGCCCCGTGAGCGGCCCATCTCCTCGGCCGCGACGAACTCGGCCAGGCCGTAGGTGACGCCCTCCGACTCCGGCGCGGCGAGGGCCCGTTCGTCCGCACCCTCGGCCCCCACGACGCGCAGCGCGCCCCGGGAGGCGTAGGCGAGGTACCGCCCGTCGGGCGACGGACGCGGGTCGATCACCGGCCCCGGCACGCGCAGTTCGCGTGCCGTCCCGGCCCGCAGTTCGGCCGTGAAAAGCCGCCCTGACAAGGCGAAAGACGCCAACTCGACGGCCGCGTCGGTGGCGTAGCCGACGATGCCGGCGCCACCCTCACGGCTCCGCTCGCGCCGTGCGCGCTCTTCGGGGGAGAGGTTCTCGGAGGCCCCGCCCAGGAGGGCGCGCGGGTCGGCCGCCACGCGCTCCCCACCCCCTTCCGTGTCGAGGACCCAGAGCGAATTGGCCCGGTCCGTACCGGAACCGGAGCGCAGGAACACGACACGCGAGCCGTCGGGAGCCACGCTGAACGAACGCGGCGCGCCGAGCGTGAAGCGCAGGGTACGGGCGTGCCGTCGGGGGAAGGAGTCGGTCTCGGTCGTCATGCCCTGACCATATTGGCCATGCGCCCCCTTGTGCGGCCGTGCGCCGACCGATGCGCACGTACGGATAGTTATGATCGTTAGCGCATAGTGGGTATGAACCTGCTGGCTGCTGTGTCGCTCTACCTGCCCCCACGTTCCTACGTCTCCCTTACCCCCGCGCCCTGGGATCCTTGGAGGTGAACCGCCGTGGCACTCTCGATTTCGGCGGTGGTGCTGCTGGCGATCATCGTCTTCCTGCTGATCAAGAAGTCGGGCCTGAAGGCGGGGCATGCCGTGGTGTGCATGCTGCTCGGCTTCTACCTCGCCTCGTCGACGATGGCGCCCACGATCAGCGAGCTGACGACCAACATCGCAGGGATGATCGGCAGCATCAACTTCTGAGCGCCGCCCCCTCGCGTGTTACCCGCCGGTAGGGGATGATGGCGGGCGATCATCCACGCGTTCAGGGCGGAGCCG
>NZ_NCTE01000583.1:24863-29114 GCF_002114215.1 Streptomyces sp. 13-12-16
GGTGCACGTCTTCCGGGACGACGCCCTCGGTGACCACGACGCGGTCGGCCTCGCCGAGGCGATCCGCCGGCGCGAGGTCGGCGCCGCCGAGGCCGCCCGTGACGCGGCGGCCCGGGTCAGGGCCGTCGAGTCCCGGCTCAACGCGGTCCAGACGCACCTCGACCTCCCGGCACACGGCGTCGACGGCGCGCTGGGCGGCGCGTCGGGTGGTGCCTTGGGTGGTGTGCCGACCTTCGTCAAGGACAACACCGACTACCAGGGGCTGCCCACGGGCCACGGGAGCGCCGCGTTCGCACCCCGCGCCGCCCGTCGGCACGCCCCGTTCGCCCGCCAGTTCCTGAGCACCGGCGTCACGGTGCTCGGCAAGACCCGGCTGCCCGAGTTCGGCTTCAGTCCCACCACGGAGTACGAGGACGCCGAACCCGTCCGCAACCCGTGGCACACGGACCACTCGGCGGGCGGCTCGTCCGGCGGCAGCGCGGCGCTCGTCGCCGCCGGCGCGGTCCCGATCGCACACGCCAACGACGGCGGCGGCTCGATCCGGATCCCCGCCGCCTGCTGCGGCCTCGTCGGCCTGAAGCCCACCCGCGGCCGGATGGTGGCGAACGCGCAGGGCCGCCGGCTGCCGATCGACCTCGTCGTCGACGGCGTCGTGAGCCGCTCGGTACGGGACAGCGCGGCGTTCCTGGCCGCCGCGGAGAAGCACTGGCGCAACCCGAAGCTGCCGCCCGTCGGCCTGGTCGAGGGCCCCTCGGAGCGCCGGCTGCGCATCGGGCTCCTGCTGGACTCCCCGAACGGCGTCCGCTCCGACGCGGACACCCGGGCGGCGGTGACGGAGACGGCCGAGCGCCTGGAACGGCTCGGTCACACCGTGGAACCGGTGGAGCTCTCCATCGACCCGCACTTCACGGACGACTTCCTCACCTACTGGGGCCTGCTGTCGTTCCTGATCGGCGCCACCGGCAGGACGCTGGGCACGGACTTCGACCGCCGCCGCATGGACGGGCTGAGCCGGGGCCTGCGCGAGACGTACGTGAGGGCCTGGCGGACCACGCCGGCCGTACTGCGCCGGCTGAAGCGCACGCGCGAGGCGTACGCGGCCGGGTTCCGCGGCCTCGACGTGATCCTCTCCCCGGTCCTGGCCCACACCACCCCGCCGATCGGCCACCTCAGCCCGACCGTCCCGTACGCCACGCTGGTCGAACGGCTCCTGAACTACGTGGCGTTCACCCCGGTCGACAACGTCGTCGGCACCCCGTCGATCTCACTGCCGTCCGCGAGCGCCACTCCGGACGGACTGCCCATCGGCGTCATGTTCTCCGCCCGTCCCGGCGCCGAACGCACACTGCTGGAACTGGCGTTCGCCCTGGAAGCCGACCGGCCGTTCCGGCGCCTCCAGGACGCCTGACGGGAGGCCGGGTCGGCCCCCCGGCCGTCCACGTTCTTCGAGTCGCGGACGTGGACGGTGCCGGATGGGTGGTGATTTCCGTGCGGGAGCCGGTCTCCGTGCCGCTGCTGTAGCCGCTTCCGAACCACGCGGGGACCGAAGCGTGGTGGCCGGTGACTCCGAGGCGGGAGAGCCTGCGTGCGGATGGTGCCGTACCCGTGGTTCGGCGACGCGGAGTCGCCGGCTGCCCGGGATCGGGCGGCCGGCGAACGCCCCCGCCCCGAGCGGTCGCGGACCCGAAGTCCCGGGAGACCCGTGAGGAGCGCGCCCCACGGGAGGCGCGTGGACCGCGGGCACCCCGCGGACCCCTCCCCGCTCCCGGAGGCGGAAAGCGTTGCTTGACGCGTCAGATGAAAGTGGTCTATTACTTACTTCAAGTCGAGTGCGCTGAGGTCGAACCGGCGCGGCGCACGAGGTCGGCCCTCCATCGGTAGAGGTGGAGGGCTGTTCTTCGGTCCAGTAAGTAAGTGGTCAACCGCTTACTTACTGACTCATTCATTGATCGTCATCCAGAAAGCGACCTCCCGTCATGGCAGACACCCCTTCCGCTCCGCAGAACGCCGACGCCGTCCGGGCCGCCGCCCAGCAGGTGTTCCGGGACCACCTCGACCTCCTGACCGCCGGCCGGGCCGAGGAGTGGGCCGAGCTCTTCACCGAGGACGGAGTGCTGGAGTTCCCGTACGCCCCGAAGGGCTATGCGACCCGGCTCGTGGGCAGGGAGGAACTGCTCGGCCACATCGGCAACTTCTCCAAGGCGTTCCGTCTGAGGATGACCGACGTGCGCATCCACGAGACCGTCGACCCCACGCTGGTCGTCGCGGAGCTCAGGTCCGAGGGCGTCGCGCTGGAGACCGTCCGCCCCTACAACCAGTCGTACATCTCGGTGGTCGAGACCGTGGACGGCAGGATCAGCCGCTACGTCGACTACTGGAACCCGCTGATCGCCATGGAGGCCCTCGGCGGCAGCGCCGACGCCATGGTCGCGGCGTTCAGCGACGACTGAGCGCGTCCGGGCAGGCCCCTCCGGTGGTTTGACGCGCTTCTATGGGAGTGGTTGATTGCTTTCATGGAAACCAGGACGCGACAGCGCTCCACCGCGGACGAGCGCCGGGCCACGGTCATGCGCACGGCCATCAGGACGTTCGCCGCGCGGGGCTACTACGGGACCTCGACGACGGACGTCGCCAAGGCCGCGGGCATCTCGCAGGGGTACCTGTACCGGCTGTTCAAGGACAAGGAGGCGCTGTTCGTCGCCCTGGTCGACTACTGCTCGGACCGTCTGCGCGAGTCCGTCGCCACGGCGGCGGCGTCGGTGCGGAGCACCGACCCGCAGGCGGTCATGCGGGCGCTGACCACCTCGTACGACGAGGTCATCGCCGACCGGGACGTGCTGATGATCCTCATGCACGCCCAGGGCTGCGCCGGTGAGCCCGGCATCGGCGAGGCCGTGCGCCGGTGCTACGCCAGGCAGGTCGAGTACGTCCGCGCCGTCTCCGGCGCCTCCGAGGAGCAGATCCGCCGCTACTTCGCGGACGCCCTGCTCAGCAACGTCCTGGTGGCGATCGACGCCGACGCCGTCGACGCCCCCTGGGCACGCACGCTGCGCGGCTAGAAACTGGGGCAGGCGGTCCGCGCGGGCCGTGCGGCGGAACCGGGTGACGGGCGGCCGGGGTGCGGACGGGCAGGACCCCGCGCCTCATAGGCTGGTCCCATGACGGAACTCCCCGACCGGCGTCTGCTGCTGGTGCACGCCCACCCGGACGACGAGTCGATCAACAACGGCGCGACCATGGCCCGGTACGCCGCCGAGGGCGCCCATGTGACGCTGGTCACCTGCACGCTCGGTGAGCGGGGCGAGGTCATTCCGCCCGGGCTGGGGCACCTGAGCGGGGCCGCCCTCGGCGGTCACCGGCTCGGGGAGCTGAAGGAGGCGATGCGGGCGCTCGGAGTCACGGACTTCCGGCTGCTCGGCGGGGCCGGGCGGTACTGCGACTCCGGGATGATGGGGCTGCCCGACAACGACGACCCCGGCTGCTTCTGGCAGGCCGACGTCGACCGGGCGGCGGGGCTGCTCGCCGAGGTGATCCTGGAGATCCGCCCCCAGGTCCTCGTCACCTACGACGACGACGGCGGCTACGGCCACCCCGACCACATCCAGGCCCACCGCGTCGCCATGCGCGCCGTCGAGCTCGCCGCCGAGCAGGGCTGGGACGTCCCCAAGGTCTACTGGAACCGGGTGCCCCGGTCCGTCGCCGAGGAGTCCTTCGCCCGCCTCGACGGCGACCTGCCCGGCCTGCCCTTCGACAAGGCCGCCACCGTCGCCGACGTACCGGGTGTCGTCGCCGACGAACAGGTCACCACCGAGATCGACGGCACCGCGTACGCCGCCGCCAAGGCCGCCGCGATGCGCGCCCACGTCACCCAGGTCACCGTGGCCGAACCGTACTTCGTGCTCTCCAACGGACTCGCCCAGCCGCTCTTCACCACCGAGTACTACGAGTTGGTGCGCGGTGAACGTCCCGGGAAGCGGGAGAGCGACCTGTTCGCCGGGATCGGGGAGGCGTCGTGAGCGACCGGTCGCCCTCCGTGCTCGCCCAGCCGCTGCGGCCGCCCTCCGCCGGACGGGTCGTCGCCTGCCTGGGACTGTTCCTGCTCGGCGCCGTGGTCGGTGCGGCCGGGGCGCTGGTGCAGCCCGCGTGGTTCCCCGGCGGGCTGCTGCTCGCCCTCGCCGCTGAGGCGGGGCTGGTCCTGGGAGCCACCCGCGCGCTCCGCAGCCGGGCCGGGGGCGCCTGGGCCGCCGGTGG
>NZ_NCTE01000584.1 GCF_002114215.1 Streptomyces sp. 13-12-16
CATCGTCGACGAGGCGGAGGGCGTCGCCGTCTACGCGGCCAACCTCGGCTGGCGCGACGTCCCGCTGCGCGCGCTGCTCACCGAACGCCTCGGCGGCGTCCCCGTCGCCCTCGGCCACGACGTGCGCACCGGCGGTCTCGCCGAGGGCCGCATCGGAGCCGGCCGGGGCACCGACCGCTTCCTGTTCGTGCCGCTGGGCACCGGTATCGCGGGCGCCATCGGCATCGACGGCCGGGTGGAGGCGGGCGCGCACGGCTTCGCGGGCGAGATCGGCCACATCGTCGTACGGCCCCAGGGCGCCCCCTGTCCCTGCGGGCAGCGCGGCTGCCTGGAACGGTTCGCGTCCGCCGCCGCGGTGAGCGAGGCGTGGGCGGCGGCCTGCGGGGACCCGGACGCGGACGCGGCGGACTGCGCGAAGGCCGTCGAGGCCGGGGACGTACGGGCCCGTCGGGTGTGGCAGGACGCGGTGGACGCGCTCGCCGACGGGCTGGTCACCGCGCTCACCCTGCTGGACCCCCGGGCGCTGATCATCGGTGGCGGGCTCGCCGAGGCGGGGGAAACCTTGTTCACACCACTGCGGGAGGCCGTCCGGCGGCGGGTCACCTTCCAGAAGATGCCGTCCCTGGTCCCCGCGGCCCTCGGGGACACCGCCGGATGCCTGGGCGCGGGGCTCCTCGCCTGGGACCTGATCGACACCACTGACCCCTCGTACCCCTCGGAGGTAACCACCTGATGGCCCCCACCAAGGTTCTCGCCGGTGCCCGGGTGGTCCTGCCCACCGGGACCGTGGACGACGGCCGCGTGATCGTCGAGGGCACGCGGATCGCGGGCGGGGGTCCCCCCGGGCCGGGGCCCGCCGGAGTCCCGGGGGCGGCGCCCGCCGACGCCGAGACGCTCGACCTGAGCGGCCACTGGGTGGTCCCCGGCTTCGTCGACCTCCACAACCACGGCGGCGGAGGGGCGTCCTTCGCCGGCGGCACCGCCGAGGACGTCCTCAAGGGCGTGCACACCCACCGCGCGCACGGCACCACCACGGTGGTCGCCTCCGCCGTCACCAGTGACCTGGACTTCCTCGCCCGGCACGCCGGGATGCTCGCCGAGCTGGCCCAGCAGGGCGACATCGCCGGCATCCACTTCGAGGGGCCGTTCATCTCCCCGTGCCGCAAGGGCGCGCACGACGAGGAGCTGCTGCGCGACCCCGACCCGGCCGAGGTGCGCAAGCTGCTCGACGCGGCGCACGGGCACGCCAGGATGGTCACCCTGGCGACCGAGCTGCCGGGCGGCCTGGACTCCGTACGGCTGCTCGCCGAGCACGGGGTGATAGCGGCGGTCGGGCACACGGACGCCACGTACGAGCAGACGCTCCAGGCCATCGACGCGGGCGCGACCGTCGCCACCCACCTGTTCAACGCGATGCCGCCGCTCGGCCACCGCTCCCCCGGCCCGATCACCGCCCTGCTGGAGGACGAGCGGGTCACCGTCGAGCTGATCAACGACGGCACCCATCTGCATCCGGCCGCGCTCCGGCTGGCCTTCCACCACGCGGGCGCCGCGCGGGTCGCCTTCATCACCGACGCGATGGACGCGGCCGGCTTCGGCGACGGCCGCTACATGCTCGGCCCCATGGAGGTCGAGGTCGCGGACGGGGTGGCCCGGCTGGTGGAGGGCGGCTCGATCGCCGGCTCCACGCTCACCCTGGACCGCGCCTTCAAGCGGGCGGTGACGGTGGACGGGCTGCCCGTCGAGGACGTCGTACGGGCGATCTCCGCCAACCCGGCCCGGCTGCTCGGCCTGGACGACCGGATCGGCTCCCTGGAGCCCGGGAAGGACGCCGACCTGGTGGTCCTGGACGCCGGCTTCGACCTGGTGGGCGTCATGCGGTGGGGGGAATGGGTGGTCCGTCCCGAACTGGGCTGATCCGTCCCACCGTCGACGGACGGTGGCCGGTCCGGAGGGGTGGGCCGACCACCGTCCGTTTGGCATGATCGTGACCACGGGTTCCACGGCAGAAGCAGGCACCAAGGGGGAGGTCGGCCCGGTGATCCTCACGGTCACGCTGAACACCGCTCTCGACATCACCTATCGCGTACCGTCCCTGCGTCCGGGGGCCTCCCACCGGGTCGCCGAGGTGACGGAACGCCCCGGCGGCAAGGGCGTCAACGTGGCACGGGTCCTCGCGGCCCTCGGCCACGAGGTGACGGTCACCGGCTTCTCGGGCGGCGCGACGGGCCGGATCCTGCGGGACCGGCTCGCCGAGGTCCCGCACCTGACGGACGCGCTGGTCCCGGTCTCCGGCACGACCCGGCGCACCGTCGCCGTCGTCGACGGCCGCTCCGGCACCACCACCCAGCTCAACGAGCCCGGCCCGGTGATCGGCCACGCCGAGTGGTCCGCGTTCCAGGAGGTGTACGAGGAGCTGCTGGCCGCCGCCTCGGCGGTGGCCCTGTGCGGCAGCCTGCCCCCGGGCGTCCCGGTGGGCGCGTACGCGGGCCTGATCCGCACGGCCCGCGCGGCCGGGGTCCCGGCCCTCCTCGACACCAGCGGTGCGGCACTGCGCCGCGGGGTCGCCGGGCGGCCCGACGTCCTCAAGCCGAACGCCGAGGAACTGGCCGGACTCACCGGCTCCCACGAGCCGCTGCGCGCCACCCAGGAGGCCCGCCGACGCGGCGCGGGC
>NZ_NCTE01000585.1:0-1599 GCF_002114215.1 Streptomyces sp. 13-12-16
CGCGCCGTCCCGGCCGGCCAGCCGCCCGCACTCCTCCACCGCCTCCTCGGCCGCCCCACCCGCCCGCACCCCGTCCGGCACGGGACGCCGGTGCCGCACGGCGACGGCGGCCGGAGCGTCCGCGGCCACCCCCTCCTCGTAGGCCAGGCCGGTCCACTGCCGGACCGGGGGACGCCCGAAGTCGTCGGCGATGCCCTGGAAGCCGCCGCCCCAGAGGAAGGCGTTCATGCCCTCCACGGTGTTCCACAGGTAGAAGGGCGCGTACTGGTTGACCGGCGAGCCGTGCACCCCGCGTTCGCGCACCAGGTACGCCTTGACGCCGAGGCCCGGCCACGCGTCGAGCAGGTGCCCGCGCCGGGCCACCCGGTCCCGGACGATCCCCATGTCGTAGTCGGCGGGCAGGGTGAGTTCGTACTGCAGGGCGTGCAACGGAGTTCTCCTGGAAGGAAGTCGACGGGGTCACCGCTCCCGCGGCGCGAGCAGTGCGAGCAGACCGCGCACCCCCGCGTCGAAGGCGGCGGGGGAGGCGGAGGCGCGGGCCAGTACATAGCCGCCCTGGACGGTCGCGACGACGGCCGCGGCGATCTCCGCGCTGTCGAGCGCGGGCGCGAACTCGCCCCGCTCCCTGCCCTCTTCGACGATCCCGGTGAGCCGCGCGCGCAGCCAGTCCAGGGTCTCGTCCACCGGGGCGCGCAGCGCGTCGTCGGCGACGACGTCCGGGTCCATGGTGAGCCGCCCGACCGGACAACCGCGCAGGACGTCGCGCTCGCGCAGCAGATACGCCTCGATGCGCTCGTACGGTGTTCCCGGCCCGGCGAGGACCGCTTCGGCGGTGGCCCGCATCTCCTCGGCGGTCCGCCGGATCGCGGCCAGCGCGAGGTCGGGCTTGCCCTTGAAGTGGTGGTACATGCTGCCCTGGCCCGCGCCCGACCGCTCCAGGATCGCCTTCGGGCTCGTGCCCACGTAGCCGCGCTCCCACAGCAGCTCGCGGGTGGACTCGATCAGCCGCTCCGAGGTGCTCACGCCCGTACTGTACATACCAGTAGTTACAGAAGTCGAGGGCTTCTCGACGGGGCGCGGCCGTCCGCGTACTCCCCGCGAGGTACGCACGGTGCCGCCGACCGTACGACGCCCCCGGCCCCCTCGCGGGACGACGCTCGGAGATGTCGCACAAGGGGCGACGGGACGGCGCATCCGAGGAGATGGACGATCATGCAGACACTGGCGCACTTCGGCGACGGCGGGCCCGGCCCGTGGATCCTGTTCCTCCCCGTGATCTGGGCCCTGGTCATCGGCGGCGGCATCGCCCTGCTGCGCCGCACGGTGTGGCGCGGACGCCGTGGGTCCGGCCCCGGGCGGCCCGCGGTGGAGGACACCTCGCCCATCGCGGTGCTCGGCCACCGTTTCGCCTCCGGCGAGATCGACGAGGACGAGTACTGGCGGCGGCTGTCCGTCCTGGACGAGCGGTTCGGCCGGCCCGGCAGGGGAGGCACGCGATGACGTTCTGAGATGCGCCGCCCGGGTGTGCCCGGGACGTCGAGCAGAGCCGGCTCCCCGTCCCCGCCGCCGCGCTTCGCCCGCCGGTCCGCCGGACTCCGG
>NZ_NCTE01000585.1:1814-6760 GCF_002114215.1 Streptomyces sp. 13-12-16
AGGGGCGTTGGAACTACCGGAGCACTCGGCCGGCGGCAGCGCGTCCGCCGCCGGGGACCCGCGGGCCGGGAGGAAGCCGGGGGCTCCACCGCCGGCTTCCCGCCGACCCGCCGGTCGCCCGTGTCAGCCGGGGACGGTGGAGCGGGCGGGGGTCCGTTCGGCGTGGTGGTCCCCGGTGGTGTGTTCCACGAGGGCGACCTCCGCGAAGCGGTGGTCGGCGGGCTCGCCGGCCGTGATCCGCGGTTGCCGGTCCCAGGCGGGCGCGGCGGTCGCGGACGGTGTCGGCAGGGTGAACCACACGATCTTGCCGGACTCGCCGTCCGGCACCGCGCCCCAGCTCTCACTCATCGCGGCGACCATCGCCAGCCCGCGCCCGCACGTGGCGAGCGGGCTCGCGTCCGCCATGACCGGCAGGCGGGGGTCGTGGTCGTGCACCGACACCTTGAGCCGGTCGAGCAGCAGCTCGATCTCGACGGTGCACGTCTTGTCGGGCCGGGCGTGCCGGTGGACGTTGGACAACAACTCCGTCACACCGAGCGATGCCCGGTCTATCAACGAGTCCATATGCCAGTAGCGCAACTGCGCAGATACGATTCTGCGGACTTGGCCGATCCGCGACGGCAGGGCTTGGAGCTCCACCGCGCAGTGCCTGCTTGGGTGAGTGATCACGGCTGCGACTCCCCGACGTGAGGTCCGGAAGAACACGGAAGGCGGATCCAGCAGGGCGCCTGCGTGACACTGCCGCCTGCTGTCGTGGCCGGCGGGCTGGTTCGCAGCGTTATCGCCGGTAAACCCAGAGTGACGTGAGACCAGCGTGACGTACGGGGCGAAGTGACGCAAGTCACGGACATCTCAGGCGCCGCGTCCCGACGCCCGGCGCACGGCCTCGATGAAACGGCTGGCGGCTGGCGGACCGGGTTCGCCCGGCGCGGGGTCGTGATCGCCCAGGGTCAGCGAGTACCGGTTGCCGTTGAGGTCCGCGAGCGCCCGGTCCTCGGGGGCGAACCAGGGCCTGGACGCCCGTACCGCCTGCACCGGCGCGCTGTCGATCTCGCTTCCGTAGCTGGTGAGCAGCTCCAGCCGGCCCTCGCTGATCCGGACCTGGCCGGCCCGGGTGAGCGAACGCAGCCGCTTGCCGATCCGCACGCCCGTGGCCGTGAACTCCGGCTCCGCCATGCCACCCGCCCCCTTGTGCGCGTCGGTGCGCCGGACCGTGCTCCACGGGCCGGCTCCTGCCCAGCTCCAGTGTGCCCCCGTACGGGGCCCTGCTCACGCCGGTGCAGTCTGCCCGCACCCGCCGTCGAGCACCAGTGCGCGCGCCACCGTTCCCCGGCGCTCGGGGTGCACTCGCGCCAATGCGCCCCCCTGTCGCCACGTTGCGCGCCCCAGGGTGCCTTTGAGTGGCTCAAAGGAGTGTTTATGCAGGTGAGAGGTGGTGCGGATGGTGCTTATGATCGGGGTACCGGCCGCGCGGGACGCCGTCGGCGCTCAGCGTAAGGAGCCCTGCCGTGAGCACTCCCCGACAGACCCTGACCGGTGCCACCCTCGACGTCGACCACAGTGACGCCGCCTACCGGGCCTGGCTGAAAGAGGCCGTACGCAGGGTGCAGGCCGACGCCAACCGCTCGGCCGACACCCATCTGCTGCGCTTTCCGCTGCCCGAGCGGTGGGAGATCGACCTCTACCTGAAGGACGAGTCGACCCACCCGACCGGCAGCCTCAAGCACCGGCTGGCCCGTTCGCTCTTCCTCTACGGGCTGTGCAATGGCTGGATCCGTCCGGGCCGCCCGGTGATCGAGGCGTCCAGCGGTTCCACGGCCGTGTCGGAGGCGTACTTCGCGAAGCTGATCGGCGTGCCCTTCATCGCCGTCATGCCGCGCACGACGAGCGCCGAGAAGTGCCGCCTGATCGAGTTCCACGGCGGTCGGTGCCACTTCGTGGACGACCCCCGCACGATGTACGAGGCGTCGGCCGCCCTCGCGGCGGAGACCGGCGGCCACTACATGGACCAGTTCACCTACGCCGAGCGGGCCACCGACTGGCGGGGCAACAACAACATCGCCGAATCGATCTTCCGTCAGCTGGAGTTGGAGCGGTTCCCGGAACCCGCGTGGATCGTCGCCACGGCCGGCACCGGCGGCACCTCGGCGACCCTCGCGCGCTACGTCCACTACATGCAGTACGACACCCGCGTCTGTGTCGCCGACCCGGAGAACTCGTGTTTCTTCGAGGGCTGGACCACCGGCGTCCCGGACGTCGCCTGCGACCGCGGTTCCCGTATCGAGGGCATCGGCCGGCCCCGCATGGAGCCGAGCTTCGTGCCCGGCGCGATCGACCGGATGATGAAGGTGCCCGACGCGGCCAGTGTCGCCGCGGTACGGGCCCTGGAGCGGGTCATCGGCCGCAAGGCGGGCGGCTCCACCGGCACCGGGCTGTGGAGCGCGCTCAAGATCGTCGCGGAGATGGTGGCGGACGGGCGGCGGGGAAGCGTGGTGACGCTGCTGTGCGACCCGGGGGACCGGTACCTCGACAAGTACTACTCGGACGCCTGGCTGGCCGGACAGGGCCTGGACATCGCGCCGTACACGGCGGCGATCGAGTCCCTGCTGCGGACCGGCGTCTGGCCCGACTGAGGGCTATCCCGCGAGCCTGCGGTCCAGCGAGGTCACCGCGGAACGGAACGCCCGTCCCAGCCCCGGCCGGGCGGCCCTCAGCACGAGCCGGAAGGCCGCGGTGCCGTCGGCCGCGAACGTCCACCGCACCCGCGTGCCCGTCCCGGTGGGGGCGAGCCGCCACTCCTCGGCGAGGGCACGGGCGCCCGGCGCGTTCGTCACGTCGACGCGATAGGCGTACACCTCGGGCTCCTCGGTCACGAGGACCGTCTCGCGGAACCGGGTGCCGCCACGGAGCCGGATCTCACGCCCCGCGCCGTCGTCGAGGGGGCGGGACAGGGTGACCGCCCCGAACCACTCCGTCCAGCCGGTCACGTCCTCGGCGAGCGCGCGGTACACCCGCTCCGGCGCGGCGGCGATCTCCCGCACGAAGACCAGGCGTACGGGCGCCGTCCGGACGAACTCGTGCCCCACGGGGCGCAGACGGTGAGCCATGGGCGTATCCCCTCGACGAGTTCCCCGGCCCCGGCGGCCGGGCGGCCGGCTGCCGGGCCGTCAGATGTCCGCGGCCTCCGAGGTTTCCGCGTCCTCCGCCGGCTCGCCCGCCACCACCAGCCGCCGCAGATGCTCGGACACCTCCGCGCGTGCCCCCGCGGGCAGCCCGGAATCCGTCACCAGGGTGTCGACCTGCTCCAGGGAAGCGAACGAACTCAGCCCCACCGTGCCCCACTTGGTGTGGTCGGCGACCACGACCACCCGCCGGGCCGACTGCACCAGGCGCCGGTTGGTCTCCGCCTCCGCGAGGTTCGGCGTCGACAGCCCCGCCTCCACCGATATGCCGTGCACCCCGAGGAACAGCAGATCGAAGTGGAGCGCCGCGATCGCCTGGTCGGCCACCGGCCCCACCAGCGAGTCGGACGGCGTGCGCACCCCGCCGGTCAGGACGACCGTGGCCGCGCCCTGCCGGGTCCCCGACGTGCGCTGCGCCGCGTGGAACACATCGGCCACCCGCACCGAGTTGGTGACCACCGTGAGGTCGGGAACGTCGAGCAGCCGGTGCGCCAGCGCGAAGGTCGTCGTACCGCCCGACAGCGCGATCGCCGCGCCTGGGGAGACCAGTTCGGCCGCCGCCCGCGCGATGTCCTCCTTGGCGGTCGGCTCCAGGCCCGACTTGGCCTCGAACCCGGGCTCGTGCGTGCTCGCCTCCACCACCGGGACCGCGCCGCCGTGCACCTTCTCCAGCACGCCCTGCCGGGCCAGCGCGTCGAGGTCGCGGCGGACCGTCATGTCCGACACGCCGAGCTTGCGGGTCAGCTCGTTGACCCGGACTCCGCCCCGGCGCCGGACCTCGTCCAGGATCAGGGTGCGCCGCTGCTCCGCGAGCAGGTTCTGATTCTCGCTCACGTACGCTCCGGTCCTTTCGCCGCAAACCGCCCGACACGCCCCGCACCCTCTGCGACGAGCAGGTTTCCGACCGTCATCGGTGCGCGGACGTCCCATCCTCGCATGCCGTGCCCCACGGGGCGCCACCGGTGGCTCGTCGCGCACATGCCACTGATTTTCCGTACGTCGCTTGCTTGTCGCACGGATCGGGGAGATTACGTGAGGAGAGGTGCGAGCCGTTCCGGCACGGGAGATCCTGTGCCCGCACGGACGGAGCCGACGGGGCGTCACGGGGGAAGTGCGAACAGTGAAGAGCACGCAGCGACACGGACCGGCCGAGGGCACCGACGGGACCGCCCTGGAACTCCTGGTCCACGGGGTGGGCGGCACCACCCCCCAGGAAATGCTCGACGACCCGCGCACGGTGCGGATCACCGGTGACGACATCGCCGCCGTGTTCCGCCGCGCCGATGACGCCGACGCGGAACGCCGGCCCGCCGGAGGGCGCGAGGGGCCCGTCCCCGAGGCCTACGTCTGGTGCAACCTCACCTCCGGGAACAGCACCCGCGCCCTGTGGCTGCTGCTGCTCCCCTTCATGGTGGTCAACCTCGCCCACTGGATGCGCCCCACCGCCCACGGCCGCCGGCGCGCGGTCCGGCTGTACGGGCTGCTGGTGCGGCTGGCCGGACTCAGCCTGACGGTGCTGCTCGTCGCGGCCGCCTGCGAGGTCGCCCTCGACCTGGCCGCCTGGCAGTGCGCGGGCACGCGCGCGTGCGCCGAACGGCACTCCTGGCTCGGCTTCCTCTCGCCCGGGACGTCCGACGGCGGCTGGTGGAGCACACCGGGCCGCAGGCTGGCGCTCGCCGCCCTGGTGCCGGCCGCCCTCACCGGCCTGCTGTGGTTCCTGGCCCTGCGCACCTGGAGCGCGTACGAGTCCCAGCAGCCGATGAC
>NZ_NCTE01000586.1 GCF_002114215.1 Streptomyces sp. 13-12-16
GCCCTGGAGGGGCGCGGGGCCGTGTCCATGTGCGGCTCCGCCGCGTGGGCGCGGCGAGCCACGACGGCGCCGCGGACGGCAGGCGACCGGCGGCACGTCACCGCACCGCCGGCGGGGCGCTCAGCCCTGTTTGGCGACCGTGAGGAGCACCGCCGCGTCCTCCATGGCCTCCAGGCCGTGCCGGGCGGGAGGGATGACGATCAGGTCGCCGGTGCGCCCCTCCCACTCGGTGTCGCCGCTGGTGAGGCGGACGCGGCCGCGCAGGACCAGCAGGGTGGCCTCGCCGGGGCTGTCGTGGTCGGCGAGGGAGGTGCCGGCGGTCAGTGCGAGGAGGGTCTGGCGCAGGGTGTGCTCGTGGCCGCCGTGGACGGTGGTGGCGCTGCGGCCGTTGGAGGCGGCGGCGCGTTCCAGGTGTTCGCGGGCGAGGGCGTCGAGGGAGAGCTTCTGCATGGCAGCGAGCCTTCCCGAGGGGTCTCGCCGGTCACCAGGGCCATGTGGGGTACATCGTGCCGCACGGCTGGCTGTCCGGGCCCTCCGGGATACTGGCGCGGTGCAGTCGACACCACCGCCCCCGCAGCCGATCACGCCCGACCCGCCGGAGGCGATCGCGCGTCCGCTGCTCACCCAGTCGTGGCTGGACCTGACGTTCGTCCACTGGGCGGTGGATCCGGCCGACGTGGCCCCGCTGCTGCCGCCGGGCACCGTGCCGGACACCCTGGACGGGGTCACGTACGTCGGTCTCGTCGCGTTCCGGATGCACCGGGTGGGGTGGCTGCGCCTGCCGGGCGTCCCCTACCTCGGGAACTTCCCGGAGACCAACGTCCGCCTGTACTCGGTCGACGCGCACGGGCGGCGCGGGGTCGTCTTCCTCTCCCTGGACGCCTCCCGGCTGATCCCGGTGGTGGTCGCCCGGCTGGGGTTCCGGATGCCGTACCTCTGGTCGCGGATGCGCGTGGAGCACCTCGACGGCCGCACGGTGACGTACACCGCTTCCCGGCGCTGGCCCGGACCGCGGGGCGCCGGCGGCCGCATCACCGTGCGCAGGGGCGAGCTGATCGCGGAGCCGACCGCTCTCGAGCACTTCCTGACCGCCCGCTGGGGCATGCACGGCGCCTTCTTCGGGCGGTCGATGTACCTGCCCAACGCCCATCCGCGCTGGCCCCTGCACCGGGCCGAGCTGCTGGAGTGCGAGGAGGACCTGGTCGGCGCGGCCGGGCTGCCGAGGCCGGCCGGGGAGCCGGTGAGCGTGCTGTACTCACCGGGCGTCCCCGCCCGCTTCGGACGCCCGGCCCGTCCGGCCGGCATCCCCACACCGTGACGGCGTGACGCGGATGCGTCAGATGACGCCCTGCGCGAGCATCGCGTCCGCCACCCGCTCGAAGCCGGCGATGTTCGCGCCGGTCACGTAGTCGCCGGGGGCGCCGTAGCGCTCGGCGGTCTCGGCGCAGGTGGTGTGGATGTCGGTCATGATGCGGGCCAGCTCGTTCTCGACCTGGTCGGCCTTCCACGAGGTGCGCGACGCGTTCTGCGTCATCTCCAGCGCGCTGACCGCGACCCCGCCCGCGTTGGCCGCCTTGCCGGGGCCGAAGGCGACACCGGCCCGCTGGAAGAGCTGCACGGCCTCCGGCGTGGTCGGCATGTTGGCGCCCTCGGAGACCGCCTTCACGCCGTTGCGGATCAGGGCGTCGGCGTCGACGGCGTTCAGTTCGTTCTGGGTCGCCGACGGCAGGGCGACGTCCGCCGGGACCTCCCAGACCCGCCCGCCGGGCACGAACCGCGCGGAGGCGCCCCGGCGCTCGGCGTAGTCGCTCACCCGGCCGCGCTCGACCTCCTTGATCTGGCGCAGCAGCTCCAGGTCGATGCCCTTCTCGTCGACGACGTAGCCGCCGGAGTCGGAGCAGGTCACCGGGTTGGCGCCGAGGGCGGCCAGCTTCTGGATGGTGTAGATCGCCACGTTGCCGGAGCCGGAGACGACCGCGGTCTGCCCCTCCAGGTCCTCGCCGCGGGCGCGCAGCATGGCCTCCGCGAACAGCACGTTGCCGTACCCGGTCGCCTCCGGGCGGATCAGCGAGCCGCCCCAGCCGGCGCTCTTGCCGGTGAGCACACCGCCCTCCCAGCGGTTGGTGATCCGCCGGTACTGGCCGAAGAGGTAGCCGATCTCGCGGGCGCCGACGCCGATGTCACCGGCCGGGATGTCGGTGTACTCGCCGATGTGCCGGTACAGCTCGGTCATGAAGGACTGGCAGAAGCGCATGACCTCGGCGTCGCTGCGGCCCTGCGGGTCGAAGTCGCTGCCGCCCTTGCCACCGCCGATGCCGAGACCGGTCAGGGCGTTCTTGAAGATCTGCTCGAAGCCCAGGAACTTGATGATCCCGAGGTTCACGGAGGGGTGGAAGCGCAGGCCGCCCTTGTAGGGGCCGAGGGCGCTGTTGTATTCGATCCGGAAGCCCCGGTTGACGTGGACCCGGCCCTGGTCGTCCTGCCACGGCACCCGGAACATGATCTGCCGCTCCGGCTCGACCAGCCGTGCGACGAGCCCCGGCTCGGCGTACTCGGGGCGCGCGGCGAGCACCGGGGCGAGGGTCTCCAGCACCTCGCGCGCGGCCTGGTGGAACTCGGGCTCCGCGGGGTTGCGGCGCTCGATCTCGGCGCGGAGCAGGTCGAGCGAGGTCTTGGGGTCGGGTCGTGAGGTCACGAGGTCCCTTTCTGGCGCGGCTGACACCGGTATGGAAACCGGTGATGGGCGCTCGGCGCCGTTGCCGCGCGCAGGACAGCGGCCGTCCCGGTCGTATACGACAGGTCGGCCGACCCTCCCAGTGTTACTCCTGTGTTAACTCGACACCAAGAGCCGGGCCGGATTGTCCGCTATCTGGACAGGACGATCGGAGTCCGGATGCCGGGGAACGGTTCCCGCCCTCGGCGGACGCCGATCGATATACGCTTGAAGGCGATATATAAAGCCGGCTGCGGGAGGCCTCATGTCCAAGACCCTGGTCGACATCGACGACGACAAGCTGGCCTTCGCCCAGCGGCAGCTCGGCACCCGGACGAAGCGGGAGACCATCGACCGCGCGCTGACCATAGCGTCCGCCATCAGCGCCGACGACCGGGCACGAGCCCTGCGCTGGCTTCAGGAGAACGCGGACTCCTTCCTGGACTTCGACGTCCTCGCGGAACGCGAACAGGCGGGCCTGTGACCTACCTGGCAGACACTTCCGCCGTGTGGCGACTGCTGCGCGGGCAGCTCGATCCCCCCTGGCCCGGTCGTGTGGCACGAGGGCTGGTCGCCATCTGCCCGCCCGTCGAGGCCGAACTGATGCCCGGCCTTCGCTCCGACCGGGACTACGAGCCCTTCTTCACCGTGCTCGGCCAGACCTTCGGCTGGGTGCCGGCACTCGACGACCCCTGGTCGAAGATCAGGGAGGTGCAGCGGGAACTGGTGAAGGTCGGCCACCACCGCGGCCCCTCACCCATGGACGTCCTGATCGCCCTCACCGCCGAGCACCACCGCCTGACCGTTCTCCACGTCGACGACGACTTCGCGGCCATCGCCAAGGTGAGGCCGGACATCGCCATGATCCGGGGCGAAACACGAAGCGGCTGATCCGGGACACCACCGCGTCCCGCGTCCGGCTGCAACCGTGCGCGGGGCGCGTGCCGTTTCCGGGGTCGCGGACATGAACGGGGCGTCATCGCAACAGCCCGCGCCGGTCCTGCGGCGGTCAGGACCTGGCCGACCAGAACCGCACGAGGCACCTCTCCACACCCTCGCCCGTCTCCTCGCAGACGCGTTCGCGGACCGCTGGGGTGTGACCGAGGACCGCTTCCCGCGCAAGACCGTCCGGGCCGAACTGCGCCTCACCTCACCGGAACCCGGAAACTGAAGCTCCGGTGCCACCGGCGCCTTCCCAAGGGAAGAACTCGGGGTAAAGCACCCCACCGAGCCCCACCCTTTCCCGCCCGAGGCGCGTGATCACTCGGGTGGGTGAACATCACCGGCTCAGCTGGATTTCCGGACCCCCAACGCCTCTACGCTCAGCGCACACCACCCGAAAAAACTTCGGCCCCCGCCGGGACTGGCATCCCGTTACGAGGGCCTGACCACCAAGGAAGAAGAGGCTTCCCGATGGATACCCAAAACACTAGCGCGCCCCCGCGCGCCCGGTCAGCCCCCGCCGGCAATCCGACCCGATCGCGTCACCACAC
>NZ_NCTE01000058.1 GCF_002114215.1 Streptomyces sp. 13-12-16
CCACGTCGGCCATGGAGGCCGTGGTCCGGGCGCCGCCCCGGGTGCGCCGCGCGCCGGCGGCCGCGGCGTCCACGGCGGTCCCGGTGGCGGGGCCGGGTACGTCCGCCGGCGTTCTCTCGGCCGTGTCCACTCGCCGTCAGCCGCCTTCCCGTCGCTGCCTGCGTCACGGTTCCCCAAGGAAACCCTTGACCGTCCTCAGGAGGGCAGTGTAAACATTCCGCCATCCGATGTTTACGTAAACATAACAGCTCGACGGCACTGCGCGGTGGTCGATGTTTACGCAAACATCATGTACAGGGGGCATGCCGTCCGGCTCACGCGCCGGGCGGCCGCCGGTCCGCAACGGTGACGAGCGAGGAACGACATGACGACGCTGCAACCGCCGGTGGACGCCGAGCCGAGGCCGGCGCCTCCCCCGGCGAGACGGGACCGCCGTTCCTGGACGGGGTGGGGCTTCATCGGTCCCTTCGTGGCCGTGTTCGCCCTGGTCTTCCTGGCACCGATCGCGTACTCGGTCTACCTGAGCCTCTTCCGCGACCAGCTCATCGGCGGGACCACCTTCGTCGGCCTCGACAACTACGAACAGGCGCTCCAGGACGACCGGTTCTGGGCGGCCCTCGGCCGGGTCTCGCTCTTCCTGTGCGTCCAGGTGCCGATCATGCTCGGCATCGCGCTGCTGGTGGCGCTGGCCCTGGACAGCGGCCGGCTCTACGGCAAGGGCTTCTTCCGCATCACGATCTTCCTGCCGTACGCGGTGCCCGCCGTGGTCGCCACCCTCATGTGGGGCTTCATGTACGGCACGAAGTACGGCCTGGTCGGCGACATCAACGGGGCGTTCGGCGTCTCGCTGCCCGACCCGCTCTCCCCCGACCTGGTGCTGGCCTCCATCGGCAACATCGTCACCTGGGAGTTCGTCGGCTACAACATGCTGATCTTCTACTCGGCGCTGCGCGTCATCCCGCACTCGCTGTACGAGGCGGCGGAGATCGACGGCGCCGGACAGATCCGCGTGATCACCGCGATCAAGCTGCCCGCGATCCGGGGCGCCCTGGTCATCGCGACGATCTTCTCCATCATCGGCAGCTTCCAGCTGTTCAACGAGCCGAACATCCTGCGTCCGCTCGCCCGCAACGCCCTCACCACCGACTACACGCCGAACTTCTACACGTACTCGCTGTCCTTCAACGGCCAGCAGCACAACTACTCCGCGACGGTGGCCATCATCATGGGCCTGATCACGATGGTGATCGCCTACGTCGTGCAGCTGCGCGGCATGCGCAAGGGAGCGTGACCCGATGAGCAGCCCTCTCACCACCGCCGCCCCGGCCGCACCCGCCAAGGCCCCCAACTCCGGCCGCGGCGCGCCACGGCTGCGCGGGACGCGCAGACACTCCGCCGACAGGCCCAGGCGCAGCGTGCTGCTGACCGTGCTGACCTCCCTGGTCGTCCTCTACACCGTCGTGCCGCTGGTCTGGCTGGCCGTCAACGCCACCAAGACGCAGGCGGGTCTGGCCGACTCGTCCGGGATGTGGTTCGCCGACGACTTCGCGCTGTGGGACAACATCCGCGACACGTTCACCTACCACGACGGCATATTCACGCGCTGGCTGCTGAACACCCTGCTGTACGTGGTGCTGGGCGCCGGCGGGGCCACCCTCCTCGCGGTCCTCGGCGGCTACGCGCTGGCGAAGTTCGACTTCCCCGGCAGGCGCGGCGTCTTCGCCACGGTCATCGGCGCGGTGGCGGTGCCCGGCACGGCCCTCGCGGTGCCCACCTTCCTGATGTTCAGCAAGATGGGCCTGACCGACACCCCGTGGGCGGTGATCATCCCCTCGCTGGTCTCACCGTTCGGCCTGTACCTGATGTGGGTGTTCGCCACCGAGGCCATCCCCACCGAACTCCTCGAGGCCGCCCGCATCGACGGGGCCGGCGAGGCGCGCACCTTCTTCACCGTCGCCCTCCCGCTGCTCGCCCCCGGCATCGTGACCGTGCTGCTGTTCACCACGGTCGCCACCTGGAACAACTACTTCCTGCCGCTGATCATGCTCAAGGACCCGGACTGGTACCCGCTGACGCTCGGTCTGAGCGCGTGGAACTCCCAGGCCGAGACCGTCGGCGGCGAGGTCATCTTCAACCTGGTGATCACCGGTTCGCTGCTCACCATCCTGCCGCTCGTCGTCGCGTTCCTGCTGCTCCAGAAGTACTGGCAGTCGGGTCTCGCCGCGGGCAGCGTCAAGGAGTGACCGCGCGGCTCCCCGGCCACCCCCTCGGCCCCGCACCCCGTACCACCACCCTCACCCCGTCCCGCCCACGAAGAAGTGGAAGCACCCTCATGCGCAGAAACACCGGCCGCCTGCTGCGCGGCATCGCCCTCGTGTCCGCCGTCGCCCTGGGCGCCACCGCCTGCGGCGGCTCCGACGACGACTCCACCGGCGAGGCGGTCTCCGCCTCGGACGTCCAGGCGGCCCTGAAGAAGGGCGGCACGGTGACGGTGTGGTCCTGGGAGCCCACGCTGAAGACGGTCGCCGCCGACTTCGAGAAGAAGTACCCGAAGGTCAAGATCGACCTCGTCAGCGAGCGGTCGGGCGACAAGCACTACACCGCGCTGTCGAACGCGATATCGGCCGAGAAGGGCGTCCCGGACGTCGCGCAGGTCGAGTACTTCGCGGTGAACCAGTACGCCCTCGGCAAGGGCCTCACCGACCTGGCCCCCTTCGGCGCCGGCAAGCTGGCCTCCGAGTACACGCCCGGTCCGTGGAACGCCGTGAGCGAGGACAAGGCGGTCTACGGCCTGCCGATGGACTCCGGCCCGATGGCGATGTTCTACAACAAGAAGGTCTTCGACAAGCACAAGATCGACGTCCCGACCACCTGGGACGAGTACGTCGACGCCGCGCGCAAGCTGCACGAGGCCGACCCCAAGGTCTACATCGCCAACGACGCCGGCGACGCCGGCTTCACCACCAGCCTGCTGTGGCAGACCGGTTCGCGTCCGTTCAAGGTCGACGGCACCGACGTGAAGATCGACTTCAGCGACGCGAAGGCCAAGAAGTACACGGACACCTGGCAGAAGCTCATCGACGAGAAGCTCCTCGCCCCGGTCAACGGCTGGACCGACGAGTGGTACAAGGGCCTGGGCGACGGCACCATCGCCACCCTGACCACCGGTGCCTGGATGCCCGCCAACTTCGTCAGCGGCGTGCCGAACGCGGCCGGCGACTGGCGCGCGGCCCCGATGCCGGCCTGGACGAAGGGCGACAAGGCCAGCGCGGAGAACGGCGGCAGCTCGCTGACCCTGCCCTCGCTCGGCAAGAACAAGGAACTCGCCTACGCCTTCGTGGAGTACGCGAACTCCGGTGACGGCGTCCGGACCCGCGTCGAACAGGGCGCCTTCCCGGCCACCAAGGCGGAACTGCAGTCCGCCGACTTCCAGAGCACCAAGTTCGACTACCTCGGCGGCCAGGAGGCGAACAAGATCTTCGCCGAGTCCGCCGCGAACGTCGCCAGCGACTGGTCGTACCTGCCGTTCCAGCAGTACGCCCACTCGATCTTCAACGACACGGTCGGCAAGGCCTACGTCTCGGACACCACGCTCGCGGACGGTCTGAAGGCCTGGCAGGACGCCTCGGTGAAGTACGCCGAGGAGCAGGGCTTCACCGTCGAGAAGTAGGACGGCACCAGACGCAGGGCGGCGCGGGCGGACTCCGCGCCGCCCCCGTGCACCACACCTCGGAAGGACCGCCATGATCTCCACCCTCCTGTCCCGCACCGGCGGGACGGACGGTGATCCCGCCCCCCGTCTCGTCTACGGCGCCGACTACAACCCCGAGCAGTGGCCCCGCACCGTGTGGGAGGAGGACGTCCGGCTGATGCGCGAGGCCGGCGTGAACCTCGTGTCCGTGGGGATCTTCTCCTGGGCCCGGCTGCAACCGGCCGAGGACACCTGGGACTTCGCCTGGCTCGACGAGGTGATGGACCTGCTGCACCAGGGCGGCGTCGGCGTCGACCTCGCCACCGCCACCGCCTCCCCGCCGCCCTGGCTCACCACCGCCCACCCGGAGATCCTCCCGGTCACGGCCACCGGCGAGACGCTGTGGCCGGGGGCGCGCCAGCACTGGCGCCCCACCTCGCCCGTCTTCCGCCGGTACGCCCTGCGCCTGGTCCGGGAGCTGGCGACCCGGTACGCCGGTCATCCGGCGCTCGTCGCCTGGCACGTCAACAACGAGCTGGGCTGCCACAACGTCTACGACTACTCCGACGACGCGGCCCGCGCCTTCCGCGACTGGCTGCGCGCCCGCTACACCACGCTGGACGCGCTCAACACCGCCTGGGGAACGGCCTTCTGGTCGCAGCGGTACACCGACTGGGAGCAGATCCTGCCGCCGCGGCTGGCCGCCTCCCACCCCAACCCCACGCAGCAGCTCGACTTCAAGCGGTTCTCCTCGGACGCCCTGAAGGACCACCTGCGCGCCGAGCGGGAGATCCTGCGGGAGCTCACCCCGGACGTCCCCGTCACCACCAACTTCATGGTGATGGGCGGCACCAAGGGGATGAACTACCCCGACTGGGCCGACGAGATCGACTTCGTCTCCAACGACCACTACGTCCACCCCGGCCCGCAGGACCGCGACGAGCTGTCCTTCTCCGCCAACCTCACCAGCGGCATCTCCGGCGGACGGCCCTGGTTCCTGATGGAGCACTCCACCAGCGCCGTCAACTGGCAGCCCGTCAACGTGGCCAAGCGCCCCGGCGACCTGGCCCGCGACTCGCTGCTGCACGTCGCCCACGGCGCCGACGCGGTCTGCTTCTTCCAGTGGCGGCAGTCGGCGGCGGGCGCCGAGAAGTACCACTCGGCGATGGTCCCGCACGCCGGTGCGGACAGCGAGCTGTTCCGCGCGGTGACCGCGCTCGGCGCCACCCTCAAGGACCTCGCCCCGCTCGCCGGGTCCGAGCGGGAGCCCGCCCGGGTCGGCATCCTCTACGACTGGGAGTCGTGGTGGGCGAGCGAGCAGGACTCCCACCCCACCTCCCTGCTCGACTACCGGCGGGAGGCGCTCGACTGGTACTCGGCGCTCCTCGCCCTCGGCGTCCGCGCCGACCTCGTCACCACCCGGGCCGATCTGCACCGCCACCGGGTACTGATCGCCCCCGTGCTGCACGTGGTCCCGGCCGACCTGGCGAAGACCCTCACCCGGTACGCCGAACAGGGCGGCCATCTGGTCACCACGTACTTCTCCGGTGTCGTCGACGAGCACGACCACGTCTGGCTCGGCGGCTACCCCGGCGCCCTGCGGGACCTGCTCGGCATCCGCATCGAGGAGTTCGGCCCGCTGCTCGCCGGTGACCGCGTGGAGCTCGACGACGGCACGAGCGGCACCCTGTGGACCGACCGGATCACCGTGACCGGCGACGGGACCGAGGTCCTGGCCCGCTACCGCACCGGCGAGCAGTCGGGCAGGCCCGCCGTCACCCGGCGGCCGGCGGGCGGGGGTTCCGCCACGTACGTCTCCACCCGGCTCGGTGTCGGGGGTCTCACCTCGCTGCTGCCCCGGCTGCTGGAGCGGGCCGGGGTGGAGAGCGAACTCCCCGCTGAGGCGAGGGGGCTGATCGAGCCGGTCGTACGCCGGAGCGCCGAGGGACGGTTCCTGTTCCTGGTGAACCGGACCGACGACACCGTCGTGGTGCGCGGCCTCGACGGGGAGGTGCTCGTCGGCACCACCGGCGTCGACGGCGTCCTCACGCTCGGGCCCCGCGCGGTCGCCGTACTGCGGCAGCCGCCCGCCTGACCCGTCCCCCTCACTCCCCGGAACGGCACGCACCCGTTCCGGGGGCCGTCCCCTCCCGCCGGCGGCGACCGCGGCGGGAGGGTCCCACCGAAGCGCGACCACACCTCACTGTTGGGAGCACACCGATGGCACGCCGCACCCGCAACAGACGGCTCCTCACGGCCGCCGGGCTCACCGCAGCCCTGGCCACCGGGGCCGCCCTGATCCCCGGGCCGACGTCCGCCGCCGCCCGGGCAGCGGACCTCCCCTCCGTCACCGTCCGGCCCGACCCCTCCTACCAGCAGGAGGAGTTCGAGGGCTGGGGCACCAGCCTCGTCTGGTTCGCCAACGCCACCGGCGACTACCCGCCCCGGATCCGCGAGAAGCTCGCACAACTCCTGTTCGGCGACGACGGTCTCGCCCTGAACATCGCCCGGTACAACGTCGGCGGCGGCAACGCCCCCGACGTGAAGGACTACCTGCGCGCCGGCGGCGCGGTCGAGGGCTGGTGGAAGGCGCCCGCGGGCACCACCCGCGAGGACACCGACTGGTGGGACGCCGAGGATCCCGCCGACTGGAACGACGACGCCGACGCCACCCAGCGCTGGTGGGTGGACCGCATCAAGAAGGACATCACCCACTGGGAGACCTTCAGCAACTCCCCGCCCTGGTTCATGACGGTCAGCGGCTATGTGTCCGGCGGGTTCGACGCGACCGCCGACCAGCTGAAGACCGAGTCGGTCGACGACTTCGCCGCCTACCTGGCGGGCGCCACCAAGCGGCTGGAGAAGGCGCACGGCATCAAGGTCGACACCGTCGATCCCTTCAACGAGCCGAACACCAACTACTGGAGCACCCGGCTCGGCGCGGACGGCGAACCCGTCGGCGGCCGCCAGGAAGGCGCCCACATCGGTCCCGAGCTCCAGGAGAAGGTGCTCCACGCGCTCGCCCCGGCGCTGAAGAAGGCGAAGACCAGGGCGGAGATCTCCGCGATGGACGAGACCAACCCGTCCGTCTTCGCACAGAACTGGAACACCTACTCGCCCGAGACACGCGACCTCGTCGGCCAGATGAACGTCCACACCTACGGCACCGGTCAGCGCACCACCGTGCGCGACATCGCCAAGGCCGAGGACAAGCGGCTGTGGATGAGCGAGGTCGAGGGCGACTGGGGCGACGGGCAGAGCTTCACGGACATGCGCCCCGGTCTCGGCCTCGCCCAGCGCATCGTCGACGACCTGCGTGAACTGGAGCCGCGCGCCTGGGTGTTCTGGCAGCCCGTCGAGGACTACGACAACATGAAGCCCGGCGGCGAGTCCGCCAAGGGCGGCAACTGGGGCGAGATCCAGCTCCCCTTCGGCTGCACCGCCGAGGACACCCTCGAGACCTGCCCCATATACACGAACACCAAGTTCGACACCGCCCGCAACTTCACCCACTTCATCAAGCCGGGCGACCGGCTGATCAAGGTGGACGACACCTCCAGCGCGGCGGCGGTGACGAGGAACGGCAAGGGCGCCTCGCTCGTCCACGTCAACAGCACCACCGAGGCGCGCAACGTCACCGTCGACCTGTCCAAGTTCCGTCACGTCAGCCGGAACGCGACCGTCACGCCCGTCGTGACCAGCGCCGACGGCAAGCTGGAGCGGCACCGGGCCGTCAAGGTCACCGACCGCGCGGCCACCTTCGCCGTGCCCGCCCAGTCGGTGACGTCCTTCGAGGTCAAGGGCGTCTCCGGCGTCGCGGAGGACGCCCCGCTGCTGCGCAAGGGCCACACCTACACCCTGACCGGTGTGCAGAGCGGCAAGGCGGTCACCGTCGCGGACGACGGCACGAACCTCGTCATCGGCACCGGTGACGACTCGGTCTCCCAGCAGTGGCGGGTGAGCGCGGTGCGCCCCGACGACGGCGTGCGGGAGCGCTACGAGTTCACCAGCCCGGTGAACGGCGGGCGGCTGACCGTACGGGACGACGTGCCGGTGGCCGAGCCCGCCACCGGGAAGCGCGACCCGGCCGCCGAGTGGATCGTGTCGACCACGGGCGACGGCACCTGGACCCTGGTCAACGCGGCCACCGGACGCCTCCTGGAGGTCGGCGGACAGGCCACGCACGAGGGCGCCGCGGTCACGACCTGGCAGCCCAACTCCGGTTCCAACCAGCGCTGGACGGTCACGGACGTCACGGACTGACCACTCCCGCCCACGTCCGGCCGCACCACCGCCCGGTGGTGCGGCCGGACCGCTCCCACGCCCCCCATGGAGAACCAGTGGCACACGACGACGGCGCCGAGCGCGAAGTACGCCGCCGCATGGCGGCCCACGAGCTGTACACCGACTCGGCGCCCGGCCTCGGGCTGCTCGAGGAGCAGCGGCTGCGCGGCAAGGAGCTCGCCGCCGAGTACAACGGCACCGGACCGCGTGACGAGGAGGCCCGCCGCGCCCTGCTGGGCGAACTGCTCGGCTCGGTGGGCCGGGGCGTGTGGATCGAGCCGCCGTTGTACGTCGCCTACGGCCGTCACGTGCACCTCGGCGACGACGTGTACGTCAACTTCGGTCTCACCCTGGTCGACGACGTCGAGGTCTTCGTCGGCGACCGTGTGATGTTCGCACCCCATGTCACCGTCAGCACCACCGGCCATCCCGTCCACCCCGGACTGCGCCGGGACGGCAGCCAGTTCTCGGCGCCGGTGCGCATCGAGGACGACGTGTGGATCGGCGCCGGCGCGGTGGTCCTGCCCGGTGTGACCGTCGGGCGGGGCTCGGTCGTCGGCGCGGGCAGTGTGGTGACCGCCGATGTGCCGCCGATGACCGTCGTCGCCGGGACCCCGGCCCGGGTGCTGCGGCCGATCACCGACGCCGACCTGGAGTGG
>NZ_NCTE01000005.1 GCF_002114215.1 Streptomyces sp. 13-12-16
CCCCAGGACACCTTGCGGTCCTGGTCGCCGCCGAAGCCGGTCTGGTGGGAGCGGTCGGCGCCCCACGCCGAGGCGGGCTCGGGCCGGCTGCCGTGCTGGGACCCGGCCGGGGACGGTTCCTCGACGGGGTCCTCGTCGAAGAAGTGCGGTCCGGTCTCCTCGACGGAGGGCCGCGCCGGGCCCGTGCCGGGCGGTGGTGCGAGCGACTCGCCGTCCTTGGGCGCCGGACGGCTCGTGCCGGGCACCCAGGAGGCACCGTTCCAGTACCGGACATATCCAGGAATGGACGGGTCCGGGTAATACCCTTCGCGGGGCCTGTCGTCGCCGGGGGCCGGGGTTGGGGCGCTCATGTCCGTCGTCCCGTATCTGCTCGATGGGTGGGTCGGGGGGAACCACATCTATCAGACGAGCGGGGACCTGACCGCCCGTCCGGCCGGACCCCACCCCTTTCGGGCATCTTCCCGTTCAGAAGAGCTTGCCCGGGTTGAGAATGCCCAGCGGGTCGAAGACCTGCTTGACGGCCCGCTGCATCTCCAGTCCCACGGGGCCGATCTCGCGTGCCAGCCACTCCTTCTTCAGCACGCCGACTCCGTGTTCGCCGGTGATGGTGCCGCCGAGTTCCAGACCGAGCGCCATGATCTCGTCGAAGGATTCACGGGCCCGCCGCGACTCCTCCGGGTCCGTCGCGTCGAAGCAGACCGTCGGGTGGGTGTTGCCGTCGCCGGCGTGGGCGACGACGCCGATGGTGAGCCGGTGCTTCCCGGCGATCCGCTCGACGCCGTCGATGAGCTCGCCGAGCCTGGAGCGGGGCACGCACACGTCGTCGATCATCGTCGTGCCCTTGACCGCTTCGAGGGCGACCAGGGACGTCCGCCGTGCCTGGAGCAGCAGTTCGGACTCGGCGGCGTCCTCGGCCGGCACGACCTGGGTGGCGCCGGCGGCCTCGCACAGCGCGCCGACGGCGGCGAGGTCGGCCGCCGGGTCGGTGGTGTCGAAGGCGGCGAGCAGCAGGGCCTCGGTGGACTCCGGGAGGCCCATGCGGGCCATGTCGTTGACGGCCTTGACGGTCGTACGGTCCATGAGTTCGAGGAGGGAGGGGACGTGGCCGCCGGCCATGATGCGGCACACGGCGTCGCAGGCGGCGGCGCCGGAGGAGAACTCGGCGGCCAGCACCAGTTGCCCGGGCGGCTTCGGCCGCAGGGCGAGGACCGCGCGGACGACGATCCCGAGGGAGCCCTCGGAGCCGACGAACAGGCGGGTCAGGTCGTATCCGGCGACGCCCTTGGCGGTGCGGCGGCCGGTGGACATCAGGCGGCCGTCGGCCAGGACGACGTCGAGACCGAGGACGTACTCGGCCGTCACCCCGTACTTCACGCAGCACAGCCCGCCCGACGCGGTGCCGATGTTGCCGCCGATGGTGCACGTCTCCCAGCTCGAGGGGTCCGGCGGGTAGCAGAGGCCGTGTTCGCCGACCGCGCGGGAGAGCGTGGCGTTGACGACGCCGGGTTCGACGACGGCGATCCGGTCGACCGGGTCGACCTCCAGGATGCGGTCCATCTTCGTCAGGGAGAGCACGACGCAGCCGTCGGTGGCGTTGGCGGCGCCGGACAGGCCGGTGCGGGCGCCCTGCGGGACGACGGGGACGCGCAGTTCGGTGGCGGTGCGCATGACGTGCTGGACCTGCTCGACCGTGCGCGGCAGGACCACCACCGCGGGGCTGCCGGCCGGGCAGAAGCTCGCCATGTCGTTGGCGTAGGAGGCCGTGACGTCGGGGTCGGTGAGGACGGCCTCGGGGGGCAGGCCGCCGAGCAGCCGGTCGACGAGGGGGCCGGCCGCCACCGTGTCTTCATCGCGTCGCGCTTCGATACGGCTCATGATCACAGCGTCGCACCGGGGGCCATCGGTGTGAACCCCACGGAGGCACGTGCACCACATCGGGGTGTGATCATCGTACGTACGCGGGGTGTGACGCACAGTGTGCGCCATGACTGTGTGCGCCACGGACGACAAGCCACGTGAGCCCCGCCGGCGGGTGCGCCGCAGGGCCCTGCTCGCCTCGGTCGCCGGGTGCGCGGCGCTGGGCGGGGTGCTGGTGCTGCTGCCCCGGGAGCAGGCGGCGCCGCCCCCGCCGGATCCGGGGGCGCG
>NZ_NCTE01000587.1 GCF_002114215.1 Streptomyces sp. 13-12-16
CGCCCCAGGCAGAAGGCCAGCCCGGCGCCCAGCACCGTGCCGCCCAGCGCCGCGCCCAGGCCGAGCTGGGAGCCGAACAGCGCGCCCGCGGCGAGGTTCAGCAGCGGGCGCGGCACGAACGCCACCGTGCACACCCCGTAGGCCACCGCGTACGCCACGACCGCGGCGGCCCCGCCGAGCTGTGCGGGCCAGCCGTCGGTCAGCAGCCGCTGCGGCTCGAACGCGAGCATCAGCGACGCGGCGGTGAGGAGCAGGGCGACCAGCAGGGACAGCCGTGACCACGGCGACAGCAGGAATCTGGCGCAGCGGGCGGCGAATCCCGTGGCGGTGGCCGGCGGGAGCGGTACCGAGAGGTCCGTGGCGGTGGCCCGGGGAGAGGCCGTGGCGGCGGTGCCCCCAGAGCGGGTGGTGGCATCGAGCATCCGGTGACACTAACCGACAAATGTGTGTGATCGCCGTAGTGTTCGTCTCATGCGCGTCACAGAGGAGGGCACGGCGACACCGCGGGTGCCGGGCAGCCCGCTCGCCGACGCCGTGCTGGAGCGGCTCACCGCCGCGTACGGACCCGCGGCCGATCCGGAGCGGGCCGTGGCCCTGCGGGCGTACATGAAGGACGTCGCACCCTTCCTCGGTATGACCACCCCGGCCCGCCGAGCCCTGTCCCGCACCGTCGTGGAAGGGCTGCCCCGCCCCGGCGAGGCCGACTGCGCGGCCGTCGCCCTGCGCTGCTGGGAGCTGCCCGAGCGCGAGTACCAGTACTTCGCCGTGGACTACCTGCGCCGCCACGTACGGCACTGCTCCTCCGGCTTCCTGCCCGTCGCCCGGCACCTCGTCACCACGGTCCCGTGGTGGGACACCGTCGACCTGCTCGCCGCGCACGTCGTCGGGGCGCTGGTCGCCGCCGACCGGAGCCTCACCGCCGAGATGGACGAGTGGATCGGCGACGACGACCTGTGGCTCGTCCGCACCGCCCTGCTCCACCAACTGCGCTACAAGGAACGCACCGACACCGCACGCCTCTTCGACTACTGCCTGCGCCGGTCCGGACACCAGGACTTCTTCGTCCGCAAGGCCATCGGCTGGTGCCTGCGCGAGTACGCCAAGACCGACCCCGACGCCGTACGAGCCTTCCTGGCGCGCGAACAGGGACGGTTCGCGCCGCTGTCGGTACGGGAGGCGCTGAAGAACATCGGCACCCGGTAGCCAGGACCGGCGCGGAAAACCATTCGACGCGGGGCGGGTCGTCGGCAAGGATCGACGCCATGTTCCGGTACGCCTTCCACCTCGCAGCATCCGCGGTCGCGGATGCCCCGAAGGCTGCCGCTCCCACCTTCCTCGCCGCAGTCGACGGCGCCCGAAGCTGACCCTCCCCGGATCGTCCGGCGGACCCCCCAGGGGGAGGGTCGGCCGGGTTCCTGGGGTCCCCGTCCCGGCCGCGCGCCGATCCGCCGCGCCCGGGGCCGTCACGCGTCACCACGCGTCATCACCGAGAGGCTTCGAGGTACCGCCATGTCCAAGACGGCGTACGTCCGCACCAAACCGCATCTGAACATCGGCACGATGGGCCATGTCGACCACGGCAAGACCACCCTGACCGCCGCCATCACCAAGGTCCTCGCCGAGCGCGGCTCCGGCAGTTTCGTCCCGTTCGACCGCATCGACCGGGCGCCGGAGGAGGCCGCGCGCGGCATCACCATCAACATCGCGCACGTCGAGTACGAGACCGACACCCGGCACTACGCCCACGTCGACATGCCCGGTCACGCCGACTACGTCAAGAACATGGTCACCGGCGCCGCGCAGCTCGACGGGGCGATCCTCGTCGTCTCCGCGCTCGACGGGGTCATGCCGCAGACCGCCGAGCACGTGCTGCTCGCCCGCCAGGTGGGCGTCGACCACGTCGTCGTCGCGCTCAACAAGGCCGACGCGGGCGACGAGGAGCTGACCGACCTGGTCGAACTGGAGGTCCGCGACCTGCTCTCCGCGCACGGCTACGGCGGTGAGTCCGCGCCCGTCGTACGGGTCTCCGGGCTGAAGGCGCTGGAGGGCGACCCGCGCTGGACGGCGTCGATCGACGCGCTGCTCGACGCGGTGGACACGTATGTGCCCATGCCCGAGCGGTACCTGGACGCGCCGTTCCTGCTGCCGGTGGAGAACGTGCTCACCATCACCGGCCGGGGCACCGTCGTGACCGGCGCGGTGGAGCGCGGCACGGTCCGCGTCGGCGACCGGGTCGAGGTGCTCGGCGCCGAGGTGGAGACCGTGGTGACCGGCCTGGAGACCTTCGGCAAGCCCATGGAGGAGGCGCAGGCCGGCGACAACGTGGCGCTGCTGCTGCGCGGGGTGCCGCGCGACGCGGTGCGACGCGGGCACGTGGTGGCCGCGCCGGGCAGCGTGGTGCCGAGCCGGCGCTTCACCGCGCAGGTGTACGTGCTGTCGGCCCGCGAGGGCGGCCGTACGACACCGGTGTCCACCGGGTACCGGCCGCAGTTCTACATCCGCACGGCGGACGTCGTGGGCGACGTCGACCTCGGCGAGGTGGCGGTGGCGCGGCCCGGGGACACGGTCACGATGACCGTCGAACTGGGACGGGACGTGCCCCTGGAGTCCGGGCTCGGTTTCGCCGTCCGCGAGGGCGGCCGCACGGTCGGCGCCGGCACGGTGACGACGGTCGGCTGAGCGGCGGAACGGCTGCCCGCTCCCGTACGGGGGGCGGGCAGCCGTCCGTACGGACGACGGCACAATGGGACGGTGAGCGAGCCCATCCCCGTGACCCGTGTCGTCGACCACGGCACCGCCAAGCTGATGCCCGACGTGGACCGGGAACGGGCCTGGCTGCTGACCGTCGACGGGGCACCGCAGTCGTACGTCGACCTGGACGAGCCGACGCACCTGGAGTTCGAGTACGTACGGCGGCTCGGGCACGTCCTCGACACGGTGGCGGAACCGGGGCACCCCCTGGACGTCCTGCACCTCGGCGGCGGCGCGCTCACCCTGCCCCGCTACCTGGCCGCCACCCGCCCCGGCTCCCGGCAGCACGTCGTGGAGTTCGACCGGGCACTGCTGGAACTGGTCGCCGAGCACCTGCCCCTCCCCGCCGACGCCGGCGTCACGCTGCACGCGGCGGACGCCCGCGCCTGGCTGGAGACCGCCCCCGACGCCGGCGCGG
>NZ_NCTE01000588.1 GCF_002114215.1 Streptomyces sp. 13-12-16
CGGCCGTGCCGCTCCCTGGGCGCTGCGGCCGGCGGTCTCGGCCGTGGCGACCGCCTCGATGGTCGTCGGCGCGGTGTGGTTCCTGGTCGAGATGCACCGCCACGGCGCGGCGGGCGTCGCGGAACGCGTGGTGACGGTCCTTCAGTCCCTCTGGCCCTTCGTGGTCGTCACCTCCTGCCTACGCCATTCCGGGGACGGCGACGGGCCGCCCGCGGGCCGGCCGGACTGACGGGGGCCGGTGAGGGGGTGGACGGCAGCGCGTGCTGACGCCGGGCCGGCCCCAGGTCACCGGCCAGGACCTGTTCCGGGCCGGGTCGGCGCGCCGGCCGTTTCAGTGGGGCGTGCCCGTGGGGAACTCCTCGCTGCCGAGTACGCGCAGCAGCTCCAGCCGCTCGCGGGCCTCGGCGTCCGCCGGTGTGAGCACCAGCAGCTGCTGTCGCTGATCGGGGGTGACCAGGGTTTCGCAGTCCATCAGCAGGCGTCCCACCCGCGGGTGCAGGAACGTCTTGCGGTCGACGCGCCGGACCGCCACCTCGTGCTCCGCCCAGAGCCGGCGGAAGCGCGCGCTCGCGGCCCGCAGCCGTTCGACGAGTCCGGTGACCGTGGGATCACCGGCCCGGCGCCCGGCGACCGCGCGCAGATCGGCCACGAGCCGGCGGGCGTGGTACTCCTCCTCCTCTTCCTCGGCCGGGCCGACGGCGCGGGCGTCCGGTTCGGTGAACCAGCGATAAGCGATGTAGCGGCGGTCGCCGGAGAAGCCGGTGAGGTCGCTCATCAGCAGAAGCGACGCCCGGTTCTGCGCGAGGACCTCCCCCAGGTCGGACATGACCAGGGCCGGTGTGTCGCCGAGCAGGTCGAGCATGCGCACCAGACCCGCCCGGGCCAGGCGGGCCGCCCCGTCGGCGGGCGGGGGCCGGTGACCGGCCAGGTGGAACAGGTGGTCGCGCTCGTCGTCGGAGAGGCGCAGCGCACGGGCCAGCGCGACGAGCAACTGTGCGGAGGGCTGACTGCTGCGGCCCTGTTCGAGGCGTACGACGTAGTCCACCGACATGCCCGCCAGCATCGCGACCTCCTCCCGGCGCAGACCGGCGGTGCGGCGGCGGGGGCCGTCGGTGAGGCCGACGTCGGCCGGGCGGATCGCCTCGCGGCGGCGGCGCAGGAAGTCGGCGAGTTCCTCACGTTGCATGGCCTCATGGTCCCTCGCGGCGCACCCGCCGATCCAGGGAGCGGCTCTCCCATGATGAACGCTCCGCTCCCGGTGGCCCCGGCACCGGCGCAAGGTGGGTGACGGAGCGACCACGAAGGAGTACACGATGCAGACACGCATTCTGGGCAGCGGCGGTCCGGCCGTCTCCGCGCTGGGACTAGGCGCGATGAGCATGTCGGGTGCCTACGGCGCGGCCGACCGCACGGAGAGCATCGCCACCGTGCACGCCGCGCTGGAGGCAGGCGTCACGCTGATCGACACGGGCGACTTCTACGCCATGGGCCACAACGAACTGCTGCTCGCCGAGGCGCTGCGCGGTCGCGACCGGGACAGCTACCGGCTGAGCGTCAAGTTCGGCATGCTGAGCGGACCGACCCCGGCCATGGGCGGGTACGACGGCCGCCCCGAGGCGGTGAGGAACTTCCTCGCCTACTCGCTGACCCGGCTGGGCACCGACCACATCGACATCTACCGTCCCGCGCGACTGGACCCGGCGGTGCCGATCGAGGAGACCGTGGGTGCGATCAAGGAGCTGATCGACGCCGGGTACGTACGGCACCTCGGCCTCTCGGAGGTCGACGCGGCGACGATCCGCCGGGCGCACGCCGTGCATCCCGTCACCGACCTGCAGATCGAGTACTCGCTGATCTCCCGCGCGGTCGAGGAGGACGTCCTGCCCGCGCTGCGGGAGCTCGGCATCGGCCTGACCGCGTACGGCGTCCTCGGCCGCGGCCTCATCTCCGGGCACTGGACCGCCGGCCGCGGCGCCGGCACCGGTGACCACCGGGCGCTCAGCCCCCGGTTCTCCGGCGGCAACGTGGAACACAACCTCGCCCTCGTGGAGGCCCTGCGCCGGGTCGCCGACGCGAAGGGGTGCACCGTCGCCCAGCTGGCCATCGCCTGGGTCGCCGCACAGGGCGAGGACATCGTGCCGCTGGTCGGCCCCCGCACCCGCGAGCGGCTGACCGAGGCGCTGCCCGCGCTGGACCTCGACCTCACCGCGGACGACCTCGCCGAGATCGAGAAGGCGGTGCCGCGGGGCGCGGCCCGCGGCGACCGCTACCCGGCCGCGTTCATGGCCGGCCTCGGCGTGGGCAACTGAGTCCGGCTCCCGGCGGGGCCCGTCGGCCGGCGTCAGCAGCCGTCGCGGTACGGCGTGCCGGGAGCGATGCGCTCCCAGT
>NZ_NCTE01000589.1 GCF_002114215.1 Streptomyces sp. 13-12-16
AGCGGGCGGCCGCGCTGGGGCCTCCGGCGGTTACGGAGCGGGCGGCGCGGCTGCGGGACGCGCTGCGTGAGGAACTGTCCGCGTGAGGAGCTGTCCGGCGTGAGGCCGGGCGGGGGTGTGCAGGTGAGGCGGCGCCGGGCTGGGGCGGGGCACACGGCCCGGCGTTCGTGGGGTGCCCCCCACCCCCGGCTCCTCCTCCGCTCTCGGCTTCTCTCGAGCGGGGGACGCCCATCGCCCTGGGAGCGGCTCCCCAGCCCTTGAAGCACTGGGGAGGCGCGACTGTCCGCGGTGGTGGGGTGGTGCGGCACGGCTGCCCGCAGTGGCGGCCGCGCTCGGTTGCCTGCCGCTGTGGAACGGATTTGCTTCTGTCGGATGTCTTGACGTAGTGTTTCATTCATCGACGCGGGGTGGAGCAGCTCGGTAGCTCGCTGGGCTCATAACCCAGAGGTCGCAGGTTCAAATCCTGTCCCCGCTACTGAAGGCCGAGGGCCGGAATCCGACAGGGTTCCGGCCCTCGGCCTTTAGCCCCGGCATCCGATGGATGCCGGGGCTTTCACTTACGCGTGTGTGCCGCCTACGCCGCCGCGCAGTTCGGGCAGATTCCGCGGTACGTCACCTCGACGTCGGAGACCGTGAAGCCGAAGCGCTCCGTGTCGGGGAGGTCGGCCAGCGGATTGCCGGTCGGGTGGACGTCGCGGATCGCGCCGCACTGCGCGCACACCAGGTGGTGGTGCGGTCGGTGCGCGTTGGGGTCGTACCGCTTGGCCCGCTTGTCCGTGGCCACCTCCAGCACCTCACCGAGCGAGACCAGCTCGCCCAGGGTGTTGTAGACGGTCGCCCGGGAGATCTCGGGCAGCTTGGCGACAGCCCTGGAGTGCACCTCGTCGGCCGTCAGGTGGACGTGTTCGCCGTCGAGGACCTCGGCCACGACACGGCGCTGCGCGGTCATGCGCCATCCACGTCCACGGAGCCGTTCCAAAAGGTCACTCATAGGCACCAGCCTAACAGCAGGGGGACAGGAATCCCGAACGGGTGTGACTTTGGAGCTTTACTTGACTTAGACATTGTCCATTGTAGGATCGGGATCGGATTTGGCCAAGGCACAGGTTGGTCAGTGATGACGCAGGAGGCGCACGTGACGCAGGGACCGCTTACTACGGAGGCCGGTGCTCCGGTTGCCGACAACCAGAACAGCGAGACCGCGGGCGTCGGTGGCCCGGTCCTCGTTCAGGACCAGCTCCTCATCGAGAAGCTTGCCCACTTCAACCGTGAGCGCATCCCGGAGCGCGTGGTGCACGCCCGCGGCGCCGGTGCCTACGGCACCTTCACGGTGACCGCCGACGTCACGCAGTACACGCGGGCCGCGTTCCTCTCCGAGGTCGGCAAGGAGACGGAGACCTTCCTCCGCTTCTCGACGGTGGCCGGCAACCTGGGCGCCGCGGACGCCGTGCGCGACCCGCGCGGTTTCGCGCTGAAGTTCTACACCGAGGAGGGCAACTACGACCTCGTCGGCAACAACACCCCGGTGTTCTTCATCCGGGACGCGATCAAGTTCCCGGACTTCATCCACACCCAGAAGCGCGACCCGTACACGGGCTCGACGGAGGCGGACAACGTCTTCGACTTCTGGGGTCTGTCGCCCGAGTCCACGCACCAGGTGACCTGGCTGTTCGGTGACCGCGGGATACCGGCGTCGTACCGCCACATGGACGGCTTCGGCTCGCACACCTACCAGTGGAACAACGAGGCCGGCGAGGTCTTCTGGGTCAAGTACCACTTCAAGACGGACCAGGGCATCAAGAACCTGACCGCCGAAGAGGCCGAGATCCTCGCGGGCAAGGACCCCGACTCCCACCAGCGGGACCTGCGCGAGGCCATCGAGCGCGGTGACTTCCCGTCCTGGACCGTCTACGTCCAGGTGATGCCGGCGGCCGAGGCGGCCACGTACCGCTTCAACCCGTTCGACCTGACCAAGGTCTGGCCGCACGCGGACTACCCGCTGATCGAGTTCGGCAAGCTGGAGCTCAACCGCAACCCGCAGAACATCTTCGCCGAGGTCGAGCAGTCCGCCTTCAGCCCCGCCCACTTCGTGCCGGGCATCGGTCCCTCCCCGGACAAGATGCTCCAGGGCCGCCTCTTCGGCTACAGCGACGCCCAGCGCTACCGCATCGGCATCAACGCCGACCAGCTGCCGGTGAACCGCCCGCACGCCACCGAGGCGCGTACCAACTCCCGTGACGGCTACCTGTACGACGGCCGCCACAACGGTGCGAAGAACTACGAGCCGAACAGCTTCGGCGGCCCGGCCCAGACCGGCCGTCCGCTGTGGCAGCCCGTCGCGGTGACCGGCGTCACCGGTGAGACGGTCACGCCCGTCCACGCCGAGGACAACGACTTCGTCCAGGCGGGCAACCTGTACCGGCTGATGACGGAGGAGGAGAAGGAGCGCCTGGTGAACAACCTGGCGAACGCCATCTCCGGAGTCACGCGCGACGAGATCGCCGACCGCGCGATCAACAACTTCCGTCAGGCGGACGAGGACTTCGGCAAGCGGCTGGAGGCCGCGGTCCAGGCCCTGCGCGGCTGATTCCAGCGCTGGACCGCTTGTCGAAACACGGGCCGGACCCCCTCGCGGGGTCCGGCCCGTTCCGCATGCCGCTACGCCGGTACCCGCTGGGCCGGCTGCCGCTGAGGTGCCCAGCAGCGGATGATGTCGCGGACCGAGACGATGCCGGCCGGCTCGTCCCGGTCGAGGACGATCAGATGGCGGAAACCACCGTGGGCCATGGTGGCGGCGGCCTCCTCCAGGGTCCAGGACGGGGCGGCGAACACGACGTCGGTGGTGGTGTGGGCGTGGGCGCGCTCGGCGTCGGGATCCTGGCCGAGCCCGACGGAGTTGAGGACGTCCCGCTCGGTGAGGATGCCGATGCCGGTGCCGTCGGGATCGAGGACCACGGCCGCGCCCACCCGGCGGGCGGACATCAGGGCGGCGGCCTGGCGCAGGGTGTGGGCGGGGCCGATGGTGAGGACCAAGGTGCTCATGGCGTCACGGACGAGCATGGATGGAGCCACCTCCTACCGGAAAACGCGAGGTCACGGGCGTGGGAGCCCGTTCGTTCGCGATTTCACAAGTTCACAAGTGGGGGAACTCCCAGAGTGGCAGGCAAAGCGGGGGTCAACAAGGGGGCGCGTGCGGCCGACCGGGGGCGCGCACGCTCACCCGTACCGCTCAGTAACGCTGGTTGAGGTACCCCAGCAACTCGTCGTGCAGCAGCCCGTTCGACGCGGCCGCGTTGCCGCTGTGCGGTCCCGGACGGCCGTCGAGCCCGGTGAAACTGCCGCCCGCCTCCGTCACCACGATCGCGGTGGCCGCCATGTCCCACAGCGACAGCTCCGGCTCGGCGCACAGGTCCACCGACCCCTCGGCGACCATCATGTACGGCCAGAAGTCCCCGTACGCGCGCGTGCGCCACACCTCGCGGGTCAGGTCGAGGAAGCCGTCGAGGCGCCCCTGCTCCTCCCATCCGCTGAGCGAGGAGTACGCGAAGGAGGCGTCGGAGAGCTCGGAGACGCGGGAGACCTGCAGCCGGGAGGCCGACGACAGACTGCGGCCGCTGAAGGCGCCGTGCCCCTGCGCGGCCCACCAGCGGCGGCCGAGGGCGGGGGCGGAGACCACCCCGACGACCGGCTGGAAGCCCCCCTCACCCGCTTCCATCAGGGAGATCAGCGTGGCCCACACGGGCACCCCGCGCACGTAGTTCTTGGTGCCGTCGATCGGGTCGATCACCCAGCGCCGGGGTCCCGTGCCCTCCACCCCGTACTCCTCGCCCAGGATCGCGTCCCTGGGGCGGGCGCGCTTGAGGTGGCCGCGGATGAGTTCCTCGGCGGCCTTGTCCGCCTCACTCACCGGCGTCATGTCCGGTTTGGTCTCCACCTTGAGGTCGAGAGCCTTGAACCGTTCCATCGTCGCGGCGTCGGCGGCGTCCGCCAGGACATGGGCGAGACGCAGGTCGTCGAGGTAGTCGGGCATGCAACGAACGGTATCTGCCGAGGTCGGTGCGGGGCCACCGGGGGGCGGGTCCCGCGGACCCTTGACAGTGCCCGACGGCGCGTCAAATCTAACCGCAGGGTCGGCCGCTCGCCCCGAGGGAGGCGAAGATGCCTGCAGCGCGGGAAGCTCTGCTGGACGCCGCTTACACGGCACTGGCGCGTCGCCCGTGGTCCGCGGTGCGGATGGTGGACGTGGCCGCCGCGGCCGGGGTCTCCCGCCAGACGCTGTACAACGAGTTCGGCAGCAAGGACGGCCTCGCCCGGGCCCTCGTCCGCAGGGAGGCCGACGGCTACCTCGCCGGCGTCGACCGCGCCCTCACCGGTCACTCGGACCCGCGCGACCGGCTGACCGCGGCCGCCGAGTGGACCGCCGCCAGCGCCCGTGAGAACGCCCTGGTCCGCGCCATGCTCACCGGCTGTTGGGGCGAACGCCTGCCCGCCCTGGACCTCGCGGCCGTGGCGTCCGGATCCGCCGCGCCCGCGCAGCGCCGCGCCGACGGTCC
>NZ_NCTE01000590.1 GCF_002114215.1 Streptomyces sp. 13-12-16
GTTCTTCGAGGTCGACGAGGCCACCTGGCGGGAGGCCCTCGACGTGAACCTGATGGGCGCCTTCCACACCTGCCAGGTCTTCGTGCCGGCGATGGCACGGCGTGGCTGGGGCCGGGTGGTGAACGTCTCCTCCGGGCTGGGGGCCATGACCGACAACGTGCCGTCGCCCGCCGCGTACGGCGTCTCCAAGGCCGCGCTCAACGCGCTGACGCTGGTGGTGTCGTCCGCCGCCGGGCCCGCGGTGAAGGTCAACGCCGTCTGCCCCGGCTGGGTGCGCACCGACATGGGCGGGTCCTGGGCGCCCACCGGCGTCGAGAAGGGCGCCGACACGGTGACCTGGCTGGCCACGCTCCCCGACTCCGGGCCCACCGGCGGGTTCTTCCGCAACCGGCGGAGGATCCCGTGGTGACCCGGTGCCGTCCCCGGTCCTTACAGACAAGGAGAGTGCCGTGAGGCACCGCATACTGCTCCCGCTCGCCCTGGCCGCCGCCCTGTTGACGGCGTGCTCGGACTCGGACTCGGACCCGGACTCCGGTTCCGCCGCCCCGCAGACCTCGAAGGCCCCGGCCGCCGGCCGCTCGGCGGACGGCGCCCCGTCGCCGCAGGAGGCCGCCGCCGGCGGGGAGGAGGTCCCCTCCGCCGCGCAGGCGTACGTCGACGCGGTGGCCGCCGAGGACCTGGACGCCCTGGTCGACGCCTTCCACCCGGACGCCCGGCTCATCGACGTCGGCCGGGAGTTCAACGGCCGGGACGAGATCCGCGACTGGGCCGACGACGAGGTGATCGGCGGGCGGCTCACCGTCCTGAAGAACACGCCCAAGCCGGGCGGCACCACCCTGCTCGTCCGCTTCGCCCCCGGCGGGACCGGCGGCTTCGAGGCCAACTACGAGTTCGACGTGCGCGACGGCCGGATCGCCGAGCTCAACCTGCAGTACGCCTGACCGGCGCCCCCACCCCACCCCGTCACCGAGTCGAAGGAAGGGCTCACCCATGAGTACCGCCACCGCAACCGAGCCCGGCGCGCGGCGCAGCAGGCTCGCACTCGCCTCCCTGGGCCTGGGGGCGTTCGTCATCGGCACCGCCGAACTGGTCATCGTCGGTGTCCTCGGCCTGATCGCCGACGACCTGGACGTGTCCCTCAGCACGGCGGGCCTGCTGGTCACCGCCTACGCCCTCGGCATCTCCATCGGCGGTCCGCTCATCACCGCGGCGACCATCCGCATGCCCCGGCGCGTCCTGCTGTGGTCCGCCCTCGGCGTGTTCGTCCTCGGCAACCTGGTGGCCGTCTTCGCCGGGGCGTTCGGGCTGCTGATCGTCGCCCGTGCGCTGTGCGGCGCGCTGCACGGTCTGTTCCTGGGCGCGGCCTCCGCGGTGGCGACCGGCCTGGTCGCCCCGGAACACCGGGGTCAGGCCGTCGGCCTGGTCTTCGGCGGCATCTCCGTGTCGACCGTGCTCGGTGTCCCCCTCGGTACGCTGCTCGGGCAGGGGCTCGGCTGGCAGGCCACCTTCGCCGGTGTCGTCGTCCTGGGCGTCCTCGCGCTGGCCGCGATCCTGGCGTTCGTGCCGTCCGTGCACGGCAGCGGCTCCGGCGGCCTCGCCGCCCAGGCCCGGCACGCCTTCCACCCGCGGGTCCTGGCCATGCTGGCGGCCGGGGTGCTGCTGATGGGCTCGCAGTTCGTCGCCTTCACCTACCTCGCCCCCTTCCTGGAGGACGTCACCGGCATCTCCGGCGGCGCGGTGAGCGCGTTCCTGCTGGTCTTCGGCGTGTTCAGCGCGATCGGCACGATCGCCGGAGGGCGGTTCGCCGACATCAACGCCTCCCTGACGCTCTTCGTCGGCAACCTGGTCCTGATCGTGGCGCTGCTCGGCCTGTACACCTTCGGCGGCAACGCCCTCCTCGTCGGCCTGGCCCTGGCCGGCTGGGGCATCGTCGGCTTCGGCGTCACCCCCTCGCTCCAGCTCCGGGTCATCTCGCTGGCCGGTGAGGGCGGCGACCTGGCGGCGACCCTGGGCGCCTCCGCGGCCAACGTCGGCGTCGCCTCCGGCGCGGCCGTCGGCGGCTGGGCGCTCGACGCCTACGGTGTCGCCGACGTGCCCCTGGTCGCTCTGATCGCGGCGGTGATCGCCCTGCCCGCCGTGTGGGGCACCCGCTTCCTCACGGTCCCGGACGCCCCGGCCGCCGCGCCCGCGGCCGA
>NZ_NCTE01000591.1 GCF_002114215.1 Streptomyces sp. 13-12-16
GTTCGGCCTGGGCGCGCAGGGCGTCCCGGTCGCGCGCCGACAGCAGCCACGGTACGACCGCGGCCGGCACCGGGGCCACGTCGTCCGCCCCTCCGGGGGCGGCGGGGGTCGTCGGCGCGGCGGCAGGCGCCTGCTCGACGATGACGTGGGCGTTGGTTCCGCTGATGCCGAAGGAGGAGACGCCGGCGCGGCGCGGACGGCCGGTGCCGGTCCACTCCCGCTGCCCGGTCAGCAGCTCGACGGACCCGGTGGTCCAGTCGACCTGGTCACTGGGGGCGTCCACGTTGAGGGTGGCGGGCAGCACGCCGTGCCGCATCGCCATCACCATTTTGATGACGCCCGCGACACCGGCGGCGGCCTGCGTGTGGCCGATGTTGGACTTCACCGAGCCGAGCCACAGGGGGCGTTCCCGGGGCCGGTCCTGGCCGTAGGTGGCGAGCAGCGCCTGGGCCTCGATCGGGTCGCCGAGCGTGGTGCCCGTGCCGTGCGCCTCGACCGCGTCGATCTGGTCGGCGGCGAGCCGCGCGTTGGCGAGGGCCTGCCGGATCACGCGGCGCTGGGAGGGGCCGTTGGGAGCGGTGAGGCCGTTGCTCGCGCCGTCCTGGTTGACGGCGGAGCCCCGGACCACGGCCAGCACCTCGTGCCCGTTGCGCAGCGCGTCGGACAGCCGCTCCACCACGAGGAAGCCGGCGCCCTCGGAGAACCCGGTGCCGTCGGCCGCCGCGGCGAACGACTTGCACCGGCCGTCGGGCGCGAGCCCGCCCTGGCGGCCGAACTCGACGAACACACCGGGCGTGGCCAGCACGGTGACACCGCCGGTGACGGCTAGCGAGCAGTCGCCCTGCCGCAGTGCCTGCACCGCGAGGTGCAGCGCGACCAGGGAGGACGAGCAGGCGGTGTCGACGGAGACCGCCGGGCCCTCGAGGCCGAGCTTGTAGGCGATGCGGCCGGTGACGACGCTGCCGTTGCCGTCGCTGCCGGGGTAGTCGTGGTACATCACGCCGGCGAAGACACCGGTACGGCTGCCCTTGAGCGAGCCGGGGTCGATGCCCGCACGCTCCAGCGCCTCCCAGGACAGTTCCAGCGCCAGCCGCTGCTGCGGGTCCATCGCCAGTGCCTCGCGGGGCGAGACGCCGAAGAACCCGGGGTCGAAGTCGGCCGCCCCGTCGAGGAAGCCGCCCTCCCGCGCGTAGTAGCCGTCGGGGCGCCTGGCCTCCGGGTCGCGCAGCATCGACAGGTCCCATCCCCGGTCCTCGGGGAACGGGGTGATGGCGTCCGCGCCGTCCGTCACCAGCCGCCACAGCTCCTCGGGGGAGGTCACTCCGCCCGGGTAACGGCAGGCCATGCCGACGATGGCGATCGGCTCGTGCCGGGCGGCGGTGAGCCGTCGGTTGTCCCGGCGCAGCCGCGCGGTCTCCGCACGGGCGGCACGCAGGGCGTCGGGGGCCGCGGGAGCCCCGGAGAGCCCGGGTGCCTCGGATGCCTCGGGTGCCTCGGCAAGGGGGGCGCCCCGGGTGTCCGGGACGGTGTCGACGGTGCCGTCCGCGTCGTCGTCCAGGTCGGTGTCGTACTCCTCCCCGTCCGCGACGGCCCCGGCGTGCGCCGGCGCTCCGTCGTCGTCGGCGAGTTCGAGGAGGACGTCCATCAGACCGGCGTCCCGCAGGCGCCGGGTCGGGATCGACCGCAGCGCGCGGCGGATGCCGTCCTCCGCGGCGTCGCCGTCCGCTTCGTCGCCCGACACCGGGTACGCGGCGGCCAGTTCGGCTTCCACGAATCCGGTGACGGCGAGGGCGTTGGGGTGGTCGAAGACCAGGGTGGCGGGGAGCCTGAGTCCGGTGAGCTGGTTGAGCTGGTTGCGCAGTTCGGTCGCGGCCAGCGAGTCGAAGCCCAGTTCCTGGAAGGCACGGTCGGGTCCGATCGCCTCCGCCGAGCCGTGTCCCAGCACCGCCGCCACCTGCGACCGCACCAGCCGCAGCACCGTGCGGTGCCGTTCGGCGGCCGGGAGGGCCGCCAGCCG
>NZ_NCTE01000592.1 GCF_002114215.1 Streptomyces sp. 13-12-16
GCCCCACGCCCGCCGCGCGGAGCGCCGGGCGGTCACCGACGCCGTCCGGGCGATCCCCCGCGGCCCCGCGGACCCGGCGTGGCGGCTGCTCGAACCTCCCGGCGGCGGGGCCGGCCTGTCGGAACTTCCCCTGCTCATCGGCTGGGGCATGCGCGATCCCGTCTTCACCCCGGCCCTGCTGGAGGAGTGGACCCGCCGCCACCCCCACGCCGCCGTCCACCGCTTCCCCGACGCCGGGCACTTCGTGATGGAGGACGCCGGCGCCGAACTGGGCGGCCTCCTCCGTGACTTCCTCCAGGAGGCACCATGACCGCCACCGTTCCCGGCATCGCCGCACGCCTGGCCGACGGCCCCGACGCCGTCGCCCTCGTCGAGTGCCGTAGGGGAACCTCCCGGACGACCCGTCGCGGCGAGCTGGTGCGACGCTGCCACCTCCTCGCGCGGGCCCTGCGCGAGGAGGGCGTCCGGCCCGGTCACAAGGCCGTCGTGATGACCCGTGACGCCCACGACCTCACCGCCGTCTCGTACGCCCTCGGCCTCATCGGCGCCGTCCCCGTCCTGATCGAACCGCGCGCCGAGGTCGGCCGCTGCCTGCGGGACGTCGCCCCGGACGTCTTCGTCGGGGAGCCGCTGGCCCACCTCGGGCGCCGGGCCCTGGGATGGGGCCGCCCCCACGTACGGATCCCCCTGGTCACCGGCCCCGCGCCGTTCCCCCTGGGACGGCGGCTGACCACCCGCGCACCGGCCGGCGACACCCCGCTCCCGCGGGTGCGGGAGCCCGACGGCGACGAGCCGGCCCTCATCGCCTTCACGTCCGGCTCCACCGGACGGCCCAAGGGCGCGGAGTACCGCCACACCACTCTGGCCGGGCAGCTCGACGCGCTGACCACGCTGCTGGACCCCCGGCCCGACGACGTGCTCCTCGCCGGATTCCTGCCGGTCGCGCTGCTCGGCCCGCTGCTCGGCGTGACCACCGTCGTCCCGGCGGTGAACCACCTGGCCCCGGCCCGCACACCGCCGGAGGAACTCGTCGGGCCGGTCCTGGAACACCGGGCGAGCATCGTCCTGGCATCACCCGCCGTGCTCACCCTGATCGCCCGGCACTGCGCCC
>NZ_NCTE01000593.1 GCF_002114215.1 Streptomyces sp. 13-12-16
GCCAGCCGCGCCAGCTCGGGCTCCACGGGCGCGTGCCCGTACAGCACCGGCTCCCGGTCGCCCTCCCCGGCCGCCGCCGCGAACGCCCCGGCCAGCGCGGGCAGCAGCGCCGGGTCCGGGTTGCCCTCGGACAGGTTCCGCACGCCCGGCGGGACCTCCACCCGGATGAGTTCACGCGCGGTGGTGGCCGGCTTGGACCGCACCCGGCTCCCCCGCCGGCCCGCGGTCTCGATGACCCCGCGCTCGCGCAGGGTCCGGTACGCGGCGGCGACGGTGTTCGGGTTCACCCCGAGTCGCTCCGCCAACTCCCGCATGGGAGGCAGCAGTTCGCCCGGAACCAGCACCCCGTCCCCCACCGCGCGCTCGATGCTCGCGGAAATCTCCGCTGCGCGCCGCCCACTGATCCGATACTCTCCTAGCACAAAGCCAATTATGCACTAGTGCAATGGAGAGCGCCATGCAGGGGACCCCGCGGCAGCGGCCCGCCGACACCTACCCGCCCACCGAGCGCACCGTCCCCACCCGCTCCCCCGACCGTGCCGCGTACGACAAGGAGCTGGTGCACGCGATACTCGACGAGGGCTACGTCTGCCATCTCGGCTTCGTCCGGGACGGCGCGCCGGTGGTGCTGCCCACGCTGTACGGCCGGGTCGGCGAGCGTCTCTACGTGCACGGTTCGACCGGCTCGCGCCCGCTGCGCGCGGCGGGGCAGGCCGACCCCGGCCTCCCGGTCTGCCTGACCGTCACCCACGTCGACGGGCTGGTGCTGGCCCGCTCGGCCTTCCACCACTCGATCAACTACCGCTCCGTGGTGGTGCACGGCGTGGCGCACGACGTGACCGACCCCGAGGAGAGGCGGCAGGCCCTCGACGCCCTGGTCGACCATGTCGTACCGGGCCGCGCCGCCGACTCCCGGCCGGCCAACAAGAAGGAGCTGGCCGCCACGGCGGTGATCCGCCTCGACCTGGACGAGGTCTCCGCCAAGCTCCGCACCGGCGGTGTCAACGACGAGCCCGAGGACCTCGCCCTCCCCCACTGGGCCGGCGTCGTCCCGCTGCGCAAGGGCTACGACACCCCGCTCGCCGACCCGGACCTGGCCCCCGGCACCGAGCTGCCCGGTTACCTGACGGCCCTGTGATGCTGATCCACCCCTGGGACGCGCCTCGCGACGACGACGAGTGGCAGCGGTGGCTGGCCACGCACGACTTCGGACAGCTCGCGGTGAACGGCCCGCCGGGCGAGCCGCCCCTCGTCCAGCCCCTGCACTTCGCCTACGACGCCGAGCGCGGCGAGGCGGTCACCCACCTGGCCCGGCCCAACCCGCTCTGGCCCGCCGTGGAGGCGAGCCCGGAGGCCGTGCTGAGCGTGGTCGACGACTACGTCTACGTCCCCGGCCCCTGGCAGGCCGAGCCCGGCACCCCGCCGGAGCACGGCGTTCCGACGAGCCTCTACGCGTCCGTCCAACTGCGCTGCCGCGCCCATGTCGTGGACGATCCGGCGGAGAAGGCCACGCTCCTCAACCGCCAGGTCGGCCACTTCCAGCCGGAGGGCGGCTCCGCGCCGGCGGCGGCGGGCGAGGTCCCGTACGGCAGGCTGCTGTCCGGGATCCGCGGGCTCCGGCTCGAAGTGACGGGCGTACGGGCGAAGTTCAAGTACGCGGGCAAGCGGTCCGAGGCGGTAAGGGAACGCATCGCGGCCGGACTGGCGGACCGGGGCGGCGCGCGTGACGCGGAGGCACGCGCGCACGTCCTGCGCCGACAGCCGGCCTGACCACCGCCCCGGGGCCCTTCCCCGCGGAAGGGCCCCGCGCCGTCACACCGGCACCGCGTCCGGCTGCTC
>NZ_NCTE01000594.1 GCF_002114215.1 Streptomyces sp. 13-12-16
TGGGCTGCCGGCCCGGCGAGCTGCGCGGCGGTGGCAACCGCGCGGGAGGCGGGCAGGGCGCCGGCCCGACCGGCACCGGTTTCGGCGGCCCCGCGCCCGACCTCAGCCGTCTGATCCCCGGGATCGGGCCGGAACTGGGCTCCATCGAGGCCGGTCTCGTCAAGCGCATGCATCTGCGCGAGGTGCTGGCCGATCCCGCGCTGGCCTCCCGGCTGACGCCGAGCATGTCGCTGATCGAGCAGTTGCTGCGCGACAAGAACAACCTCTCCGGTGTCGCCCTCGCCAACGCCAAGGCGCTGATCCGGCGTTACGTCGACGAGGTCACCGAAGTGCTGCGCACCCAGGTGGAGAAGGCCACGGTCGGTGAACTCGACCGGTCCGTCCCGCCCAAGCGCGTCTACCGCAACCTCGATCTGGACCGCACCATCTGGAAGAACCTCACCAACTGGGACCCGGAGGAGGAGCGGCTCTACGTCGACCGGCTCTACTACCGGCACACCAGCCGCAAGACGACACCCCAGCGGCTGATCGTGGTCGTGGACCAGTCCGGTTCGATGGTCGACTCGATGGTCAACTGCACCATCCTGGCGTCCATCTTCGCCGGGCTGCCGAAGGTGGACGTCCACCTGATCGCGTACGACACGCAGGCGCTGGACCTCACGCCCTGGGCGCACGACCCGTTCGAGACGCTGCTGCGGACCAAGCTCGGCGGCGGCACCGACGGCACCGTCGCCATGGCGCTCGCCCAGCCGAAGATCGCCGAGCCGCGCAACACCGTCGTGGTGTGGATCTCCGACTTCTACGAATGGCGCACCGACGAGCTGTTCGAGAGCATGGCCGCCGTTCACCGCTCGGGGGCGAAGTTCATCCCGGTGGGTTCGGTGACCAGCTCCGGGCGCGGCAGCGTCAACCCGTGGTTCCGGGAGAAGTTCAAGGACCTCGGTACACCGGTGATCTCCGGCCACATCAAGAAGCTCGTGCACGAGCTCAAGACGTTCCTCACGTGACCGACGCAGCGGCGTCCCACGTCTCTCCCGACCACCGTACGAAAGGCTTTCCCCTCATGTCCGACCTGCTGCGCGCCCCCGCCGAGATCAAGTACGCCGAGGAGCTCGACTGGCTGGAGTCGATCGACGACAACCCCAAGCCGTTCTCGTGGCGCCTGTCGCCGAAGATGGTCCGTCTGTTCATCCTCGGCTCCGAGCGGGCCGACGGACTGGACCGGGAGGTGTCGCAGAAGTGGTTCGGCGACCGCAGCTTCGTGGAGCGGTCGATCGTCACGCTCGCCTCCGACCGCGGTCTGCTGCTCATCGGTGACCCCGGCACGGGCAAGAGCTGGCTGGCCGAGCTGCTGTCCGCGGCGATCAGCCGCAACTCCACGCTGGTGGTGCAGGGCACGGCCGGCACCACCGAGGACCACATCAAGTACTCGTGGAACGTGTCGATGGTCATCGCCAAGGGCCAGTCGCGGGAGTCGATGATCCCCTCGCCGATCATGACCGCGATGGAGGCGGGCGCCATCGGCCGTTTCGAGGAGCTGACCCGTTCCACGAGTGACGTCCAGGACGCGCTGATCTCGATCCTCTCCGAGAAGTACATCTCGGTCCCCGAGCTGGAGAGCGGCGGCGGTGACGACAACATCGTCTTCGCCAAGCCCGGCTTCTCCGTCATCGCCACGGCCAACAGCCGCGACCGGGGCGTCAACGACCTGTCCTCCGCGCTCAAGCGCCGCTTCAACTTCGTCCGCATCCCGGTGGTGACGAACAAGAAGAGCGAGGCGGAGATCGTCCGCTTCCGCACCGAGGAGCTGCTGCGCCGGCACTCGATCGACCTGGACGTGCCGCCGACCCTGCTGGACGTGCTGCTGCAGAGCTTCGCCGACCTGCGGGCGTCCGCCGCCGCGGCCGGCAGCGACGACGAGAAGCTGGAGTCCGCGCTGTCGACGGCCGAGCAGATCGGTGTGCTGGAGGACGCCGTCCTGCACAGCAACTTCTTCGGTGAGCGCACCCTGACCGCCCGCGCCCTCGCCTCCTCGCTGGTCGGCTCGCTCACCCGGCGCGAGCCCGAGGACCTGGCCATCCTCAACAAGTACCTGCACGGTGTCGTCGAGCCGCGCAGCAAGGAGGAGGGCGGCTCCTGGCCCGAGTTCCTCGAGGGCGGCCGCGACGCGATCGCCACCCTGTCATGAGCGGGCACCGGGAGAGCACGTCGTTCGCCGGACTGCGCGGGCAACTGCAGGACGCCGCCGCCGCGTTCGCGGGCGGTCCGGACGCCCTGGAGGGCATCCTCCTCGGCATGGTCGACGACGTCGACCGGGCGGTGCGCGAGCCGCTGGAGATCTTCCCCGTCTGCCACCACTCCCCCGCCTCGGCGCTCGCCATGGCCCGCCGGCTGCGCGAGAAGCAGCCCAAGGTGGTGTACCTGGAGCTGTGCGAGGACATGGCGCCGCTCCTGTCCGAACTGCGCAACTGCAGACTGCCGGTGGCGGTGCAGGCGTTCGCCGGTGACGTCGACGGCTTCCCGGCCGACTGGGCCCCGCTGTCGGTGGTGGCGCCGGTCACGGAGGCGTCCGCCGAGTACCAGGCGATCGCGTACGCCCTGGACACGCCGGGTGTCGAGCTGGTGCTCGTCGACCGGTCGGCGGACCACGTCTTCCAGTGGGACAGGAGGGGCGAGCAGGCGCAGGAGGGGGCCGAACCTCCGCAGGAGGACGGGGCCGCGCTGCACGGTGAGGCCGTCGGCGTCGAGATCGGCGACCTGCGGCCCCGGTTCGCCGAGCTGGAGGAGCACCTGCTGCGCCACGGCAAGGTGCGGCACTGGTCGGAGTGGTGGCACCAGTACGTCGAGGTCCCGCTCGGGGACAGCGACCACGACACCTACCGCCAGGTGATGTTCCTCATCGGCAGCCTGTTCCGGCGGCTCGCCCCCGGCGAGGGGTCCCGGCTCCGGGTGGACGAGGACCGCGAGCGGTACATGTGGACGCGGATGCGCGAGCACCTGGCGGCGAGCGGCACGGACCCGGAGGACTGCCTGTACGTGTGCGGGGCGTTCCACGCGGCCAGCCGGGTCGAGGAGTTCGGCGTGCACGGCGGCTCGGGCACGTTCGCCATCTCCCCGCGTACCGCCACCACCTGGCAGTACGGGCTGATCCCGTCCAGCCACGCGGCGATCGAGGCGCAGTTCGGCCTCGCCGCGGGCTCGGTGTCGATCGCGGCGACGGAGTGGGCGAAGGGCCTGAAGCGGACCCGTGTGAAGCCGTACGTGCTTCAGGGCCAGGCCGGGAGGAGGAAGTCCGCGGCCAAGAAGGCGGCCGTCGTCCCCGCTCCGTCGTCCGGGGCCGCCGCGGACAAGCTGTCGGGCTTCCTCCGCCGGCCGCCCGTGCTCGACGGGCTCGACGAGGCCGAGCTGCTCGGCTGGTCGGTGGACATCGTGCGCGCGGCCCGGCGCAACGGCTACCTCGCCTCCACCGCCGACGCCATCGCCGTCTTCGAGACGTCGATCCTGCTCGCCGGCCTGCGGGACCGGGCCAAGCCGACGCCGTACGACTTCCAGGACGCGGCGGTCACCTGCATCGAGAAGGACAGCGTCCCGGGCCGGCGGGACGTGCGGCGCCTCGTCGAGATCATGATGGGCGGCGACCGGATCGGCCAGGTCGGGTACGACTCGCTGCCGCCGCTCGCCCGTGACGTGTACGACCGGCTCGCACCGCTGGAGCTGAAGCTCGAACAGCGCGGGGTGCGCCGGGCGCTGCTGGACATGGCCTCCCGGCCGGAACTGCGGGCCTGTTCCGACGTGCTGTGGATGTTGCGGCGTCTGCTGCCGCAGGGCGCGGCACGGCCGATCATGGGTGAGCGGCGGCTCGGTGAGCGGTCGATCCAGGAGTCGTGGGACCTGGCGCTCGGTACGCACCAGCGGGCCCTGATCGAGCTGGGCTACGAGGGCGTCAGCCTGGAGCAGGTCCTGGAGCAGCGGCTGCGGCGCGACGCGTACGGGCCGCGGGCGACCACGGCGACCGTGCTGGCGGCCGTCGAGGACACGCTCCTGTACCTGGGCGGCCGCCGGCTCGCCGACGAGCTCGGCACGCACGCGCTGAAGGTGCTCGCCGCGGAGCGGAGTGTCGACGGGGCGCCGGAGGTGCTGCGCCGGGTGCGTGCGCTGCTGGCGTACTACCGCACCAGTGAGCCGGTGCTGCCGGCGTGGATCGAGTCGTTCGTCAAGACCGGTTACGCCCACTACTGCACGCTGCTGCCGACGGCGTTCCGGGACGAGGACGCGACGGTGGGACAGGTCGCGGCGATGCTCGGCTTCCTGTTCTCCATGGAGAGCCTCGCGCTGTCGCTGGGCTGCGACCGGAACCAGCTGGAGCTCGCGGTCGCCCAGTCGCACCCCGACGACCCGTCGAAGACGGCACTGCTGTGGGCGGCGCAGGTGCAGCTCGGCACCCTGTCCCGCACCGAGCTGCGGGCGCGGTGCGACGAGCTGCTGGACAACCCGCTGGTGGTGCCCTCCTACCCGCGCTACCTCAGCGGTTTCGTGCACGCGCTGGAGCCCGTGCCGGGACTGGCGGACGTGGTCGTGGAGGCGGTGTCCAACGCGTTCGGCCGGCTGCCGGACACGGTGCTGCTGCCGTGGCTGCCGCTGTTGATCACCACCCTGCGCTCCGGCGCGGCGGACCTCGCCCCGCTGATGGTCCGCGAGGCGGGGCGGATCTTCCCGGGCCGGCTGGCGGAACTGGACGCGTGGACACCGCCGTGGCGGGTGCCGGAGACCGATCCGTTCGCGGTCAGGCCCGTGGCCGCCGTCCCCCGGGGCGCGGCACTGCTCGCCGCGCACCCGGCGGCGTGCGACGCGGTCGCGGGGCTGCTCGGCTGCGACGACGGCTGGG
>NZ_NCTE01000595.1 GCF_002114215.1 Streptomyces sp. 13-12-16
CGCAGCCTCGCCCCCGAGGGCGCCACCGGGCAGGTGAACGTGTACCGCCCGGCCGAGGCACGCGCGCACGTGCGCGCCCGGGGCAGCGACGTCAAGGCCGGTGACCGCGCCCTGGCGGCCGGCACCGTCCTCGGCCCGCCGCAGATCTCCCTGCTGGCCGCGATCGGCCGCGGCACGGTACGGGTGCGCCCGCGCCCGCGCGTGGTGGTGCTCTCCACCGGCAGCGAACTCGTCCAGCCCGACGGGGAACTGCGCCCCGGTCAGATCTACGACTCCAACAGCTTCGCCCTCACCGCCGCCGCGCGGGACGCCGGCGCGATCGCCTACCGCGTGGGCGCCGTCGCCGACGACGCCACGACCCTGCGGGACACCATCGAGGACCAGTTGGTGCGCGCCGACCTGATGGTCACCACCGGCGGCGTGAGTGTCGGGGCGTACGACGTCGTCAAGGAGGCGCTGTCGTACGCCGGGGACGAGGACGAGCCCGGCAGCGGCGTCGAGTTCCGCAAGCTCGCCATGCAGCCGGGCAAGCCCCAGGGCTTCGGCTCCATCGGCCCCGACCACACCCCGCTCCTCGCCCTGCCCGGCAACCCGGTCTCCAGTTACGTCTCCTTCGAGCTGTTCGTCCGCCCCGCCATCCGCACCCTGATGGGCCTGACGGACGTCCACCGGCCGAGGGTCCGCGCGAAGCTCACCGCGGACCGGGCACTGACCTCGCCGGGGGGCCGCCGCCAGTTCCTGCGCGGCCGGTACGCCGACGGCACGGTGACCCCGGTCGGCGGCGCCGGCTCCCACCTCGTGGCGGCCCTCGCGCAGGCGAACGCGCTGATCGTCGTCCCCGAGGACACCGAGTCCGTCGCGCCCGGCACCGAGGTCGAGGTGGTCCTGCTCGGCTGAGCGCGACCGGTTGGCGGTACCGTGTCGCGCACAGCAGGCCCGTGCGCCGCACCGCGACGGGCCAGGACCGGGAGCGCCACACGATCATGACCGTGCCTTCCCGGGGGGAGACCCCCGGACCCTCCGAGCAGCGTCGTCTGACCCACATCGACGAGGCGGGCGCCGCCCGCATGGTCGACGTGTCCGGCAAGGACGTCACCGCGCGCACCGCGCGGGCCACCGGCCGCGTCCTCGTCTCACCGCGCGTGATCGAGCTGCTGCGCGGCGAGGGCGTCCCCAAGGGCGACGCGCTGGCCACCGCGCGCATCGCGGGCATCATGGGCGCCAAGCGCACCCCCGATCTGATCCCGCTCTGCCACCCGTTGTCGGTGTCCGGTGTGAAACTGGATTTGTCGGTCGCGGACGACGCCGTGGAGATCGCGGCGACCGTGAGGACGACGGACCGTACGGGCGTCGAGATGGAGGCGCTCACCGCGGTCTCCGTCGCCGCGCTCACCGTGATCGACATGGTCAAGGCGGTCGACAAGGAGGCGGTCATCACGGACGTGCGGGTCGAGGAGAAGACGGGCGGCAAGTCGGGCGACTGGAGCCGGGCATGACACTCGACGCGACCGTCGGCGGCGCGCTGCTCGCGCCGTACAGCGCGCTGGTGGTCACCGCGTCCAACCGGGCCGCCGCCGGCGTCTACGAGGACAAGGGCGGCCCCCTGATCGCGGAGGGCCTGCGGCGCTTCGGCTTCGCGGTCGACGGCCCCCAGGTCGTCCCCGACGGCGACCCCGTGGAGGCCGCCCTGCGCGCGGGCGCCGCCGCCGGGTACGACGTCGTCGTGACCACCGGTGGCACCGGCGTCTCACCCACCGACCGCACCCCCGAGGCGACCCGCCGGGTCATCGACCACGAGATCCCCGGCATCGCGGAGGCCATCCGGGCGTACGGCCGCGACAAGGTGCCCACGGCCGCCCTCTCCCGGGGCCTCGCGGGGGTCGCGGGCTCCACGCTGATCGTCAACCTGCCGGGGTCCAGCGGCGGGGTGAAGGACGGTCTCGCCGTCCTGGAGCCGCTGCTGAGGCACGCCGTGGACCAGCTGCGCGGCGGGGACCACCCGAGACCGGACGCCACGGGCGGGGGTGCGAGCTGAACAGCCCACACTGGCCGGTCGAGCTGGTGGACGGCGACATCGTCCTCCGGCCGATAAGGCTGCGCGACCAGAAGGCCTGGCGCGAGGTCAACCGCCGCAACCGCGACTGGCTGCGGCCCTGGGAGGCGACGATCCCGCCGCCCACGCCCAGCGGCCCGGTCATCCACCGGCCGACCTACCGTCAGATGGTCCGCCACCTGCGCTCCGAGGCCAACGCGGGCCGGATGCTGCCGTTCGTCATCGAGTACCAGGGCCGTCTCGTCGGCCAGTTGACGGTCGCCGGGATCACCTGGGGCTCGATGTGCTCGGGCCACGTCGGCTACTGGGTGGACGAGTCGGTGGCCGGCCGCGGAGTGATGCCGACGGCCGTGGCGATGGTCGTGGACCACTGTTTCCGCGCCGTCGGACTGCACCGCGTCGAGGTCTGCATTCGCCCCGAGAACGGGCCGAGCCGCAGGGTCGTGGAGAAACTCGGATTCCGCGAGGAGGGCCTGCGCCCGCGATATCTGCACATCGACGGAGCCTGGCGCGACCACCTCGTCTTCGCGCTCACGGCGGAAGAGGTCCCCGACGGTTTGCTCGCCCGGTGGCGCCGGGCACGCTCCGAGGGGCGGTCCGGCCACGAGCGGCGTAATCCAGGAATCCCGCACGGCCCCGGAAATTGAATAAACGTTCGAATTTGAGCGGAAGGTGACCGCCTTCAGGCGTGGAATTCCCGCTTTGAGGGGGTCCCTGATCGCGCCGGTCACAAGAAAAGTTCGAAATATCAGCCGGATCGTGCGACACACCGGCCCAATTGGCGGATGGCCCCGTGCAAACCCCTCTACCGTGTGAGATGTGAGCAGCAGCGGCCTCATCTACGCAGTCATCGTCGGGGCCTGGGCCGCCTACTTGGTGCCGATGTGGCTCCGTAGGCAGGACGAGCTGAACGAGGCCCGTCCGACGGAACGCTTCAGCACCGCCATCCGATTGCTGTCCGGACGGGCGGGCATGGAGCGCCGGTACGCCAAGGACCTGCGGGCGCGCTCCGCCGACGAGGGGGAGTACGACGTCCACGACCCGGACGCGGTCACCGACACGGTGGACGTCCGGGCCTTCGCCGTGTCCCAGACCCGTCCGCAGACCCAGGCACCCCTGCCGCCCCCCGAGGAGCGGCCGGAACCGGCGCCCGCCCGGCCTCCGCGCGAGCACGCGGACGGGGGGACACCCGGACCGGCCGCCGCGCGGGGACGCGTCCCGGCCGCCC
>NZ_NCTE01000596.1:0-2727 GCF_002114215.1 Streptomyces sp. 13-12-16
GTACGCCCCAGCGCCTCCCCGTCGCCCCACACCACCTCCTTCAACGACAGACCCAGCGCACCACACACCTCGTCGAACACACCCGCGAACACCGGAAACGCCTCATACAACTCCCGCCCCATCCCCACACGCTGACTGCCCTGACCGGAGAACAGGAACGCCAGCCCACCCTCACGCCTCACGCCGTTCACCACCGACGGTGAAGGCTTCCCCTGGGCCAGCGCGGTGAGGCCTTCGAGGAGACCCGGACGGTCATCCGCGACGATCACCGCACGGTGTTCGAGAGCGGCACGCCCCGTCGCCAAGGACAGTCCCACGTCCGCGGCGCTCGCATCCTGCTGCTCCTCCAGATGGGTCAGGAGTCGCCCGGCCTGCTCGCGCAGCGCTTCCGGGCTGCCGGCCGACAGCGGCCACGCGACCGGACCCGTGACGGTCACGGCCGGTGTCTCCTCCGTCTCCTCGGCGGTGGCCGGCGGCTCCTCGATGATCACGTGGGCGTTGGTGCCGCTGATCCCGAACGAGGACACGGCGGCGCGGCGCGGACGCTCACCGCGCGGCCACTCCCGCGCCTCGGTCAGCAGCCGGACCTCACCCGATTCCCAGTCCACCTGAGGAGTCGGCTCGTCCACGTGCAGCGTCCTGGGCATCACACCGTGCCGCATCGCCTGGACGACCTTGACGATGGCCGCCACACCGGCCGCGGCCTGCGTGTGACCGATGTTCGACTTGATCGACCCCAGCCACAAGGGCCGTCCGTCCGGACGGTCCTGCCCGTAGGTGGCCAGCAGCGCCTGCGCCTCGATCGGGTCACCCAGCGTCGTTCCCGTGCCGTGCCCCTCGACCATGTCGATCTGGTCGGCGGACAAGCGGGCGTTGGCCAGCGCCTGCCGGATCACCCGCTGCTGGGACGGACCGTTGGGCGCCGTCAGGCCGTTGCTGGCACCGTCCTGGTTGGTGGCCATGCCCCGCACCACCGCCAGCACCGGGTGACCGTTGCGCCGGGCGTCCGAGAGCCGCTCGACCAGCAACACGCCCACGCCCTCGGCCCAGCCGGTGCCGTCGGCCGCGGCCGCGTACGACTTGCAGCGCCCGTCCACCGACAAGCCGCGCTGGAGGCTCATCTCGACGAATGTCTCGGGGGTGGCCATCACCGTCACCCCGCCCACGAGAGCGAGGGTGCACTCGCCCGACCGCAGCGCCTGGATCGCCTGGTTCAACGCGATCAGCGAGGACGAGCAGGCGGTGTCCACCGTCACCGCGGGCCCCTCGAGACCCAGTGTGTAGGCCACCCGGCCCGAGGCGATGGCACCGGTACTGCTGTTGTACGTGTAGTCGTGGTACATCATCCCGGTGAACACACCGGTCGCGCTGCCCTTCAGGGTCGTCGGGTCGATGCCCGCACGCTCCACCGCCTCCCAGGAGGTCTCCAGCAGCAGCCGCTGCTGCGGGTCCATCACCGACGCCTCGTTCGGCGCGATCCCGAAGAACGCCGGGTCGAACTCCGCGGCGTCGTACAGGAACCCGCCCTCACGGGTGTACGTCCTGCCGGGCAGCCCGGGCTCGGGATCGTAGATGCCCGCCTCGTCCCACCCACGATCAGTGGGGAACCAGGAGATGGCGTCCTTCCCGTCGGCCACCAGCCGCCACAACTCCTCCGGCGAGGCCGCACCGGGATAACGGCAGCTCATCGCCACGATCGCGATCGGCTCACTGGCAGCGGCCTGCAGCGCGCGGTTGCGCGTGCGGAGGTTCTCGGTCTCTTTGAGCGACGCGCGCAGCGCCGTCACGAGCTTCTGGTCGTTGTCGGGCATCGTGTCCTCAGTCTCGTCGCGCGGCGTCGTCGAGGTCGGTCTCTCGCAGGGCCATGCTGATCAGGGCTTCGGTGTCCATCGCGTCGATCGAGTCCTGCTCCGGCACGGGCTCGGCCGTCGTGGCGGAGGAGACGCCGGCGAGTTCGAGCAGGGTGTCCATCAGCCCCGCGTCACGCAGCCGCGTGAGCGGGATCGTCCCCAGCAGGTGACGGATCCGCTCCTCGTGGTCGCTCGCGCCGCCGTCGTCCTCGTCGGGCGCCACTTCCGTGACCAGGTGCTCGGCCAGGACACGTGCGGTGGGGTAGTCGAAGATCAGGGTGGGCGGCAGCCGCAGCCCGGTGGCGGAGTTGAGCGTGTTGCGGAACTCCACGGCACCCAACGAGTCGAACCCCAGGTCCTTGAAGGCCCGCTCCGGCTCGACCGCTTCCGGGCCCGCGTGCCCCAGCACGGCGGCCGCGTGGGTACGTACGAGCGTCAGCAGTTCCTCGTGCCGCTCGTCTGCGGACAACCCGGCCAGTCGTTGCCGCAGCGCACCGGCGCCGCCCGCGTTGTGCGCCGACACCGCACGCCGTGCGGAGGCACCACGTACCAGGCCGCGCAGCAGCGGAGGCAGCTCATCGGCCTCCAGCGTCCTGGCGTCCAGGTTCATGGGGACCAGCACCGGCGCGGCCGACGCGCCGGCCACGTCGAACAACTCCAGTCCCTGGCCGGGCGACAGGCCCGCCATGCCGGCGCGCTCCAGACGCTCCCGGTCCCCCTCCACCAGTTCCCCGCCCATGCCCGACTGCGTCGCCCACAGGCCCCAGGCGAGGGATTGGGCCGGCAGGCCCTGGGCACGACGGTGCGCGGCGAGCCCGTCCAGGAAAGCGTTGGCCGCGGCGTAGTTGCCCTGCCCCGGCCCACCCAGCACCCCCGC
>NZ_NCTE01000596.1:2737-3366 GCF_002114215.1 Streptomyces sp. 13-12-16
GCGGCCGCCAGCTCACCGATGGAATGCCCCGCCAGCAGATCCGGCCTGACCCCCCACGACTCCACCAACCGGAACAACGCCACCTCAAAAGCGAAGATCGCCGGCTGAGCGAACTCCGTACGCCCCAGCGCCTCCCCGTCGCCCCACACCACCTCCTTCAACGACAGACCCAGCGCACCACACACCTCGTCGAACACACCCGCGAACACCGGAAACGCCTCATACAACTCCCGCCCCATACCGGCCCATTGACTGCCCTGACCGGAGAACAGGAACGCCAGCCCACCCTCGCCCACGGAACCGGTCACGGTCTCGGACCCGACCAGCACCGCACGATGCTCGAACGCGGCACGGCCCGTGACGGCGGAGTACGCCACGTCCAACGCGTCCTCGTCCACGGACGCCACCCGGTCGACCTGGGCCCGCAACGCCTCACCCGTCCTGGCCGACACCACGATCGGCACGACCGGCAACTCGCGTTGTCGCGCGGGCGTTTCCTCGACGGGGGGTGCTTCCTCGATGATCACGTGGGCGTTGGTGCCGCTGATCCCGAACGAGGACACGGCGGCGCGGCGCGGACGCTCACCGCGCGGCCACTCCCGCGCCTCGGTCAGCAGCCGGACCTCACC